>JACVGW010000035.1:3323-25006 GCA_018992565.1 Theionarchaea archaeon | reverse complement strand
CAAAATCCGAGTGTATAGCCAGTATTCTCATTTCAATACACCTTTTCTTGAGTTATGTAGGTAACTACCTTGTCTTATTTAAAGATAGTGGTAAAGACGAACTCTCTCACTGATAGTTCTCCCGTTGAGAAAAGGAACCCGCACCAGAAGAAGGGGGTCGTGCACATGCTTATATAACGTGAAGATAGTCATTTACAGTGGTAACATGAACACAGCTGCCACGTGTTTGGAAAAAGCGATAGACTTCATATACAGCAATGGGACACGCATTGAGACAGCAAGGCTGGATAGTATCCTCAAGCGGAATCCACCCCATGTTCTGGAGGCTATCGGGGCCTTGCAGAACGACGATGGCGGCTTCCCGTACAACATGGAGCCTGGCAAGGCATCCACCCTCAATACAACAGAATTCGTGCTTGTGTGGCTCCACGATCTGGCGCTTCTGGATTCAGAGGCAGGAAGAAAAGCATTCCGATTCATACTGTCCATGCAGAGCCCAGATGGTACGTGGGACGAGAAGGATGAAATCATGTCCTATGGGCCTCCTCCATGGGCACTTCCCCACAGTGAGTATGCCATCGCCTTCACAACTGCCAATTCTGCATTCTGGCTGGGAGTCGGGGGGCTGAAAGAAGAACCTTTCATGAGGGCATGCACCTTTCTCAAATCTTCTCAGGACGAATCTGGCAGATTCCCTGGGTTCTTACACACGACCTGGATCGGTGCCTCAGTACTGGCCATGGAGAAGGACTGGAAAGTGAACCCTGTCAGGAGAGCCTTGTCCTGCTTGGATGAACGTGCACCAAGACAATGGGAAGCCTCCCAAATAAGCTGGATGCTGTGGTGTTTTTCCCTGGCTGGTATTCCCTCGAGTATCCCTTTCGTCAGGAGAGCATTCACAGAACTCCTCACCCGGCAAGAAAAAGATGGAAGGTTCGCTTCTGAAGATGGCGATTCTTTCTCTGTCAACAGCACTCTTGAAGCAGTCAAAGTCATTATAGCCCACACTTCCCGATGAATGTCCTGTATCCATACTCCTCTTCCGATCTTTCCCAGGGACACTCAGACTCTTTCATGACATTCAGGTTTCCCCCTGAGAGAATGAATAGTCTACAACTCGTTTCTATTATACCGACAAGAGGAGACATACCTGAAAATTCACAATACTTGCGCGCTTTTCTCGTGGGCTGTTCACAGACTCTACGACTTGATTGGGTCAGAATGGTCTTTGCTGCTAGTTCAAACTCCTCGCAGGTCTACCACCCGCACTGCTTTCCACTTTTCCACAAGTTCGTCTTCTAGAGTCAGAGTGTCTATGCTCATGATGGAGGGTGTGATCTCAAAGCTGTTCTTGATCCGGGAGATGATAAGTTTCTCAATGTCGGATTCCTTCCCTTTTTCTATGCCTGCTTTGATGATGACCTCATCCAGTGAATATGGATCCTTTGGATCAGTCTTAGTAATGATGGCCTGATATGCCTCGAGTCCCGGGATTTCTGAGAGGAGATCGTCCACTGCATTCAAGTCAAGGTTGGTTCCCTTCACCCTTGCAATGTTGATCTTTGTAGAATACTCATGCATTCTCCCAATAGGACTCATGATCCGGGGAGATGTCCTTCCACATTCACATTTCTCATAGACAATTCCTCGTTCCGCCACATCATGAGTGAGAAATCGCAAGAACACTGTACCTCTGAAATCAATATGGGTAAAAGCCAGAACCCCCCTCTCCCCTTCACCGACAGGTTCCAGTGTCTTCTCATCCAGAATTTCCCAAATGTGCACATCGGGATGGAGATGGAACCCACTTCCTGGAGCACATTCAACAAAACTGGTCTTACATTCGGAGGATCCATACCCTTCCAGCACGCGGCAATCAGCGCCCACTGCTTCAAGATTCTCCAGTATTCGCTTCTTCATGCCTTCTGGAAATCGTTCGCCCGCACACAACACATTCTTTAGGTTGGAAAATGAGACATCATGGCCCTCTTCCTTCATACGGACTGCTGCTTCTGATAGATGCTTGGTATACGTTGGGACTCCTACCATGTCGGTGACACCAAACTTATCAATAATCAAAACTTGCTTGTCAGTCATTCCGGCTCCAAACCGGATAGACAAGGCACCAATTGTATCAGAGGCTGCCACACACTGCCAGAACGCCATGTGTAGTCCAGCAGGGAAAGCAATATGGAAAATAGAATCTTCAGTGCCTCCAATAGTAGTCCCAATTCGTGCTCCACACTCTGAAAGAATCTCCGAATCCTTCTTGGTGTAGAAGACGGGAGTAGGCATACCGGATGCCCTACCTGATGATACCACAAACATGACGGGTTTATATTCCTCTTTGAGCTCTGAGGTAACCTTCTGCATGCTCATGAGTTTGTCATAGAAAGCAGCTCTCAACTTGGTAGACGTTGGAAGGGTTTTCCTCAGGGTGACTTCTGTGGGCTGTAAAATGAAATCCTTTGGCTGCTCCATCAAATTCTCTTTCTTTGTCAGGGGAATCTTGGTCAGGTCATCAAGCGTTCGGATGTCTGCTGGAGATAGCCCATTCTCTTTAAACAACTTTCTGTAGAAAGGACTGTGATGATATGCCAGTCTGACCATGTTGTGTAGTTTCCGTTCCTGCATTGATTTCATTGTTTCTGTGTCCATGGTCTCGATTTCAGGGTTCCAGTATTTCATGACTCTAGAATGACTCAACAGTATATAATGTTTATGCTGCTTTGCGTTATGTGCTCAGAGATCGGGCCCATATGGAGAAATTCCTCTTTTTGACACTAATTTTGGGTGTAGTTCCTCTATTGATGTACATACAAAAAGAATAAGAAGGAAAAAGGAATTCGGCTCTACTCCTGTTGTGGAAAGGTAGGTTCACATGAACTCCCTGGTTCTCTTTTGACCAGTAACGCTGGTTCTCTCTTAGAGGCGGGATGTCCCATTCTTGATGATATGTTCCCACTTCCCCATCAGTCATATTTATATAGGACAAGGAAAGGGTATCAACAATGGCTCGAGAGGAAGGAAAAGCCCTTTCCACAACGATGAGCATCCTCTGGATGCTGCTGTCAAACAAACATGTCTCCCTTAGATTCAGCAGGACATTGCCTTTGATTAACAGGGCATTGACCGCTTATGGGGGCAGGATGAATTCACTGGCAGAGAATCCTCACTGCATGGGAAGCACTTCGCTGATGAGGCATGGATTGCTCAAGGAGAAATACTGGCGAATTGGAGTATTCATGGCTTCAGTTACTTCTCTCCCAGTCTTGTACAATACTGCCAGTGAAGAGCAATTGATTCAGGCAATATGTGCCAAAGCGTCAGTGAGTACCAGTGCAAAACTCCTGGATAACCTCAATGACATGATCCATACATACCCCCAGGCAGTACATTCCCTATCAGCATATGAGTCTGCTCTCACAAGGGGAATGTACGATCCCGATGGTACATCTGATATTACACGGGCTGAATGTTCTGCGCACGAGATTGCTTCTTGGGTATACGCTATCATGCTGAACAGGTGTGGTACCCCTCCATGTACCCGGGACATTGGATTACTGGTATCAGGACAGATTGCCTCCCTCCAGCACAAGAGAGGGGACTACCCTTCTATAGAGACATATCTCTCCCGGGTATGCGAACGCAGCATTGGGAACATGTGGATTGATGTTGATCTGCACTTTTCGAGCCAGGACGGCAGTCCTTCATTGAAAAAAGGGAATGACTATATCTTCAAGTCATATCTGCTCTATGACGATATCCAGGACATCAGAGAAGACATCCGAACTAATTCTGTGAATTCTGCAATTATCCTGGGAATGGAACAGGGGTTACTGTCTGAAGAAGACATTGTCTCTGAGAAGACTGAGGCTATTGTGAACAACCTGGAAAAAGCAGGTATTTTCTGGGACATCCTCTCTCTAGGAGATCTGGTCTTTTTGGAAGGGCTGGAGGCTATTTCTCAATGTGACACCTCAATTGACAAGCAAGGGCTGGTTGCAAGTCTGGGAATGATCCGCATGTTTAACATGCGCAGGACTCTCAGGAGGGAGAAGAGTGCTATTGCTTTGGGAGCCTTTCTGGCTGATCAAAAGAAGCTGACACAGGTCAAAGAGAGTGCGCCTGATTACATCCAGGACTTGGTGAAGCATGTGGCATGACATCCTCCTATGAAAAGGCTTTAATGCACCCTGGTGTACTTTTGGCTATGGCAGATGAAATTCGACGATTGATGGACCACACGTCCGCGCGAATCTATGCAGGATTGGCAGTTGCCTTTCTGGTGATATATACTACCCTGGCAGTTCATGAGCACTTCACCGGAAGTGATACGTGGACACTCTACTATCTCGTGCTAGGGTTTGGGCTGTTCTTTACCTTCTTTGTCGCCTCAGGCAGGACTATGAGACACGCTATTAGTGACCACAGGTAGTGAGAAGACATTGACTGTGCGTACACACCGCAGCTTTCTAACTGTGAATCGGTACTGTCTTAAGGAACAGAGGGTATAGAACCTGCATGCGCCAGGTGGTTGAGGTCACGGAGCGACCGTGCACAGAGAGGGATGGTGCTGTCATCAAGGAGATCACATATTCTGATGGTTCTACAGAAGTACGGGTGTCTGGTGACTGCTGGGGATGTGACTATTTTTCGGTATGGATGAAGTGCTCTAAATACGAGAAAAAAACCTATGAATGAATAATCTTCTCTACAATGTCCTCTGGATTGTATTCTCCCTGTACAATTTCAAGAATTGTTCCAGCAATGTCAATGGGCTCACCGGGAGTTATGAGCACTATTTTTTTTGTGGGTGCTGACTTAAACCCTTCAACGAGGATAACGTCAGCTTGAGAGGAAGCCACCATTCTTTCTAGGGAACGCTCTTCAGAGATGAGATGATAGGTCAGTCCAGAAGAGGTCAACCACACTTCATCGGCTCCCGCTTGAGAGAAGGTAAACGTGTCCTTACCCTCATGGTCAAAATCTGTGTGGGAGAGGAGGTGGCCAGAATGCTTGATCACGCACACAGTATACCCTCTCTTTTTCAGTAACGGAATGATTCGGGACAGCAGTGTTGTTTTTCCACTTTTTGAGTTGCCCACTACGGACACCACAATACTCATAGTAATTCCTCCATGATTGATTCTGCAGCCTTTAAGTCTGATAATGTATTAATGTTTCTGAAGCTTAAGAGATCAGGATCAAGGGTCCGAACCTCCTCAAAGGGAACAAATCGGGGCAGAGGAAGGTGCTGGACAAGGTCTAGCAGCCGGGCCATGTGTTGATTCATGACTACCGTTGAGCATTCCCTGGCGTCACGGGTTCGGTATACGCAGCACAGGGGTTCTATGAATTCTCCCTCTCGAGGAAGACAGCAGCTATAACCCAGTGCATTTTCAAACAGAAATGCAATAACCTTGGGATCTATGAATGGCATGTCGCATCCAGCTACAAAGGTGTATTCTGACTTTATTACTGAAAATCCCGCCTGGAGCCCAGCCAGAGGACCAATGCCAGAGATTCTGTCTTTCACCACAGTGTGTCCAAAGGATTGGAGGGTGCAGTCTCCAGAGAGTATGATCTCATCTACACAGGGACGAACTGCTTCAAGCACCCACTCAAGGAGCGGCTTTCCTTTCAAAGGTAGGAGTGCTTTCTGTTCTTTCTTGCAGCGAAGCGATTTTCCGCCTGCCAGAATAAGCGCAGCTCTCATCATTTTGAAATGGATATAGTACTAAAAAGGGTTGCCCTCTCTCAAGGGCAGACTGTATGGTTACGTCTGTTCACTTGATTTCCGTGGAGCCCATGTGAGGTTCCCCCGTGAGAAGCTATAAATAGAAACGAGAGCTCTTCATAGAGATGAGAAAAGTCCATGTTATCCGATTTGACACGATCCGGAAAACGAAAACAGAAGCCGAAGAATGGGTAGTTACAGAGCAAGAATATCACCTCATACTTGATGGTCATGAAGTCACATTGCTTCATGCATCTCCTGGCATGGAAAAACAGCTTGCTGTTGGATATCTGGCCGGAAGAGGGATCACCTTCGATTGTGAGGCAGTACGTGTACAGGGAAATACAATTACTGTGGGTGCAAATCAAAGCCCCGTGGAACTCGTACAGAGCCCTCCTCAGAAGATGCATTCATTGACTGCTGGTTCACCAAGAATTCCAGCATCACTTCTCGTTCATGCAGCTTCACGACTCCAGAAAGATTCCCTCACGTGGAGGAAAACAAGAGCAACTCATTCTGTTGCATTGTTCCAGAAAGACGGAACCCTCATCCAATTGGTTGAGGATGTTTCAAGACGCAGCGCACTTGATAAATCCATCGGTCAGGCAGTCCTGGATTCTCGTGATCTCTCTTTAGCCTTTGCTGTCTTGAGTTGTCGAATCACTGAAGACATGGTCATCAAAGCCGCCAATGTGGGGATTCCCATTGTTGCGTCCCGGTCAACAGTCATTGAACCTGCAGTCACAGCAGCTCACAACCTGGGCGTAACATTGTTGGGATACACTCAGGAGGATCATGCAGTTGCATTTGCACATCCAGAAAGAATCATCTGATTGGAAGAGAGGACTTCCATGTTGTGTGAAGACAGGAATCCTAATCAGATGCTCTTTTTCTTCTCGATATGAAGAATTATCCACCGCAAATTTAACACAGTATTCGAAACTCGGTGGATAAATAGAAATCGAGTCCTCTTCCTTGCTGGGATTACATGAAGGAATATTTTTCCTGTGCTCTCGGTACATGCTTTTATATAGTGAATCTCCTGAATAGGTGGTGTAAATATGGCGGAAAAAGAACTGCTCCTCAAGATGGAGCCTCAGATCCAAGCCAATAGGAGAAACCTGCCCTTTCCTCGCTTGCTTGTGGAAGGGATTCTGCACACAGAACGTCCTTTGGCAGAAAAAGAGGCTGTATTGGGAGAGTTGTTTGGAATACCTGTCGAACAGGGACAGCATACCTTGAAGGAGATTGCTGCAAGTTAGTTCGAATTATCCTCGTTTCTTGGACCTTTTTTTTACTTTCTATTGAATTTTCTCTTACATGCCCATGGGATAATGGCCCATTATTACTTCTTTCCAGTCTTCATATTCGCAGGATAGGTTGCCACAGTAAGACATTTAAGGAAGTTTTACCATGGTAGGTGCATGATGATTATACAGACAGGTGAGTGAATGGAAGATATTGAAATGTATAAGAAAATGCTGGAAATCAGAAAGTTTGAGGAGAAAGTATATGACCTTTTCACCCAGAACCTCATACCTGGAACCATGCATTTATACATGGGAGAAGAAGCTGTGGCTGTTGGAGTATGTGCAGCTCTCACCCCCAATGATTTTATTACCTCCACTCACCGGGGACATGGCCATTGCATTGCCAAAGGTGCCTCTCTCAAGAAGATGATGGCTGAAATCTTCGGGAAGAAAACAGGCTACTGCAAAGGAAAGGGAGGCAGCATGCATATTACAGACAAGAATATCGGCATGCTGGGAGCAAATGCAGTCGTTGGAGGTGCTATTCCCATTGCTGTGGGAGCTGGATTATCATGCAAGCTGAAATATCCTGAACGTGTGACTGTGTGCTTTTTTGGTGATGGAGCGTCAAATCAGGGGACGTTCCACGAAGGGATAAACATGGCTTCAGTCTGGGATCTCCCTGTGATTTTTGTCTGTGAGAATAACCTGTACGCCATGGGGACCAGGCAGTCCTTGGTTATGAACATTGAAGACATATCAGAGAGAGCAGCAGGATACGGAATACCAGGAGCGACAGTGGACGGAAATGATGTCATGGCAGTGTACCAAGAAGCGCAGAGAGCTGTGACCAGAGCTCGAAATGGAGACGGCCCAACTCTGATTGAATGTAAGACCTACAGGCATAAGGGCCATTCTCGATTTGATCCAGCAAAGTACCGGCCCCAGGAGGAAGTTGCTGAATGGATGGCCAGAGATCCAATAGAGTCGTTCAGATATAAGCTCCTGGACAAAGGGATTCCAGAAGAATTCCTGCATAAAATTGAATCTACAGTAGAAACGGAAATTGAGGAAGCTGTTGAATTTGCTGAGGAAAGTCCACTGCCGGAGCCTGAAGACGCACTCAAGGATGTGTGGGTGGTAGAATGAGAGAGATCACTGTGGTTGAAGCACTGAACGAGGCGCTGAGAGAAGAAATGCGGCGGGACGAGAACGTTGTATTGCTGGGAGAAGACATTGGGAAGTACTGGCAGGGAGCCTTTAAGGTGACAAAGGGTCTTGAAGAGGAATTCGGTCCGGAGCGCGTCAGGGATACACCCATATCAGAGAATGCAATTGCAGGATGTGCTGTGGGTGCTGCCATGACTGGGCTGCGACCTGTAGCTGAAATTATGTTCGGAGACCTGGTGGCTCTGGCAATGGATCAGATCTGTAACCAGGCCGCAAAGCTGCGCTACATGTCAGGGGGGCAGGTTAGTGTACCCATGGTGTTGCGGACTCCCTTTGGGGCGGGTGGATCCTATGCATCTCATCACTCACAGAGCCTGGAAGCATGGTTCGTTCATGTGCCGGGGCTGAAAGTGGTGCAGCCCTCCAATGCATACGATGCCAAAGGGCTGCTCAAGGCGAGCATCAGAGATGATAATCCGGTGGTGTTCTGTGAACATAAGTTCGTATACGGACTGAAAGGGACTGTCCCTGAGGAGGACTATGTGGTCCCCCTGGGGAAAGCCCATGTAGCACGTGAAGGTGAAGACATTACCATCATTGCCACCTCTCTAATGGTGGACAGAGCACTCAAGGCTGCTGCAGCTCTGGAAGAGGAAGGAATATCCTGTGAAGTTGTTGATCCACGCACTGTGAGGCCACTGGATGAGGAGGAGCTTTGCGCCTCAGCCAGGAAGACAGGTAAGGTTCTCATCGTTCACGAGGCGTGCGATACTGGCGGGATATCAGGCGAGATCACCAAAACACTGGTAAGGAGAGTTTTTTATTATCTGGATGCCATTAAGATACTGGCGGGAAAAGATGCGCCCATTCCATTTGCTCCAGTAATGGAAAAGTGGGTGGCGCCAGATGAAGAACGAATCAAGAAGGCAGTAAAGGAGATTGTACTATGAAGATGGTAATGCCCAAAATGGGAATGACAATGGAGGAAGGCACCATTGCAGACTGGAAGAAACGAGAGGGTGAATTCGTTGAGAAGGGTGAGATAATTCTGGAGATCATGACCAACAAGGTGAATATTGAAGTAGAAGCACCCGCATCTGGATATTTGAAGATCCTCAGAGAGGTGGATGACGTTGTACCGGTGGGAGAGATTATCGCATTCATTGAAGGAGAAGCTCAAGAAGCCACAGGAAGAGCTGAGATTCATCGAGGTGAAGAGGAAGTCCCGTGGAAGGAGCAAGAGCCCATACCAGTAGAGCCAGAAAGAGAGGTGGTGAAGATTTCTGCACAAGAAGAGAGGATACCTGCATCTCCAAGGGCCCGAAAAGCGGCTGATGACCATGGCGTTCTGCTGAAAAACGTGAGAGGAACTGGACCTGATGGTGCGGTCACTGAAGGAGATGTACTTGCCTATGTTGGAAAACAAAAATCTCAAGAAGCTTTTGAGTCAGGTTCATTTTCAGTTTCGCCCCTTGCAGAACGCATTGCCCGGGAGAAGGGTGTCGATCTGTCCAGGGTTAGGGGGACAGGATTGGACGGGAAAATAACAAAAGAAGATGTTTTGAGACATTTTGAAGAAAAACATATAGAGGGAAGGGAACGACCTGCGCTGCCAGAGGAACGGAAAGAATGGGAAGAGAAACCAGGAATAGAGAGAGAATGGGAACAAGAGAAGCCAAGAATAAAGAAGCCCTCTGAGATTGAATTAGAACAGGCAATTGAAAGACCGGAGATGAAGCCAGAGCCTGTCGTACAGCCGCTGCCATCACCACAGCCTGTTTCCAGGACGGCAGAGCCAGCAGATGTAGCTGAGGAACCCATGGCACATGGTGAGGAACCCATCAGACATGAAGTGAAAGGAAAGACTATTCCTCTCGCAGGGATACGAAAACTCACTGCAGAGAGAATGAGCAGGAGCAAGAGAGAGGCTCCGCATCTGACTCTCGGAATGGATGTAGACATGACAGAGGCGGGCAACTTAAAGAGTTCTCTTGCTGTCACGTACACGGATATTCTGGTTAAGGCTGTGGCCCTGGCGCTGCGAACTCATCCCCAGTTGAACTCCACCTTGATGGAGAACAAGATTGTGCTGAGAGACACCATCAATATTGGAGTTGCAGTTGCCAGAGGAGAGGATCTGCTGGTCCCTGTGATCCACAGGGCGGATACTCTATCTCTAAAGAAGATTTCCCAGGTGACGGCAGACATAATAGAGCGAACCCGCAAGGATCAGCTGACGGAACAGGATGTCCTGGACGGTACCTTCACCATATCCAATCTGGGTATGTATAACATAGACTTTTTTACACCCATCATTAATCCTCCAGAAGCTGCAATCCTGGGCGTGGGGAGAATTTCGCCGAGACCTGTGGTGATGAAGAATAGAATTGAAATACGGGAGGTAGCGACGCTGTCCCTGAGCTTCGATCATCGGATTGTCAATGGGGTTCCTGCAGCTCTCTTCCTCAAGGAAGTCAGGAATCTCCTGGAACATCCCTACAAACTACTGATGGAGGAAGGCCCATGATTACTATACTTGGTGGGGGTCCTGGAGGGTATACGGCTGCCATCCGGGCTGCCCAACTTGGTGCGGAAGTAACGCTCATAGAACGAGAGGAAGTGGGGGGGACCTGCCTCAACTGGGGCTGCGTTCCCTCCAAGGTCTTCTTGAAAGGTTCTAAAATGTACAGCCAGCTCAAGTTTGCAGAATCCTACGGTGTTTTTGCCAAACCATCCCCTTTTGATATGAAACGGCTGGGGGAACGAAAAGATGAGGCCAAGCAGGCGTTAGTCATGGGATTGAAAAATGTACTCAGGTCATACGGAGTAAATATTGTGCATGGAGAGGGGAGAATGGTTGATGAACATACGGTTGCACGTCCCGGAGGAAATATTGATTGTGAAAAGATTATCCTGGCTACCGGCTGTCAGCCAGAGGTGCCTCACTTATTCCAGGAGCTCTCTGTGACATATAAGGAGGTTTTTCAGCTTCAATATCTTCCCCGAAGTGTTCTGGTGGTACATGGCGGGGTATTTGCTGTGGAAATGGCTTGGTTCTTCCTGGAATTGGGGTCTCAGGTTACCATGGTGGCTGGGAATCTGTTGGAAAAGGATTTTGAGGATATTGAGACTCGTATAGCATCCTATCTCAAGAATAGGGGAGTGAAGTTTGTGCAGGGCAGAATTGCCTCCATTAAGAAACAGGGAGAACAGAAACTGGTGGAAATTGGAGAAGAGGAGATTATTGCTGAAGAGCTTATTTGGATGAACAGGAAACCCGTACTGGAGGGGATTCCTCAGAGGCTTGTGAAAAATGGACGTGTTGCGGTAAATGAATACATGCAGACTGCTATCCCCACAGTATATGCAGTGGGAGACATCACAGGGAGCTACACTGCAGGTGATGCTATGGCTCAGGGAGTAGTGGCAGCTGAACATGCAGCCGGGAATGCGGTTGCGTATGATTATAAAACTGTCCCTAAGGTACTCTATGCTCCAGAGGCTGCAGTGATCGGACTGACAGAGAGAGAAGCCTCAGAGAGATATGACGTGGTCAAGGGGAATTTTCCTTATGGAGCGTCAGGGAGAGCTCAGACAGTGGGAGCTCTCAGAGGGAGAGTCACCGTGCTTGCAGATAGGAAATATGGTGAAATCCTGGGAGCTCATATAGTGGGGAAGGGCGCCTCTGAGTTGATTCAGTTGATTGGGTTTGCTATGAGATTGGAAGCTACCATTGATGAGCTGTCGTCTTTACTGTGTGCTCATCCTACTATGGTTGAAATGATAAGGGATGCGGGGTTAGATATTCATGGAAATGCCTTCAATTTACCAAGGAAGTGAGGTCCGGCTGCTGTACCAGCACGGTGATCCAGCTGTTTCTCTGGCGTTTGAGGAGGCCATAGCCAGATGTGGCATACCAACCTTCAGGGTGTGGGTTACTTCCAAATGCGTGGTTGTGGGGCGATTCCAGAAAGCGGGTGAGGAGGTAGACAGTGAGTACTGCAGCGAGAGAGAGATCCCCGTCTTGAGGAGGTTTACAGGTGGGGGAGCTGTCGTCCTGGATGAGGGCGTTACATGTCTTGCTTTTTGTCTTCCACTGCAGAAGAACCCGCTAGATATATTTCATGCTTTGAGCGAGTGTGTTGGTGATGCCATAGGGGCTGAGATCGACGAAAAGAATAACCTGTTCATAGAGGGGAAGAAGGTATCAGGTGCTGCTGGCTGCAAGAAGTGGGGCTCTCTGTTCCATCACTTGACGTTGCTGGTATCATGTGATATGGACTTGATGAGGGCTCTGACACCAGGGAATTCAGTCCAGAGTGGAACACGCAGTACTGCCCATGAAGTGACCAATGTCGGAAAAAACCTGAAAGACATTTTGATTCGGATAGCTCGGAATGTTGGGAACTTGCTTGATGCAAAGGTTACACCAGGAAAGATCACTCAGGAGGAACGGGGCCTGGCAGACTACCTGCTCAGAGAGAAGTACATGAAACCAGAGTGGAACCTTATGGGCATTGATCCAGTACCATAGGTGGATGTGAGGAATCCATCTCAGAATCCGCATGCTATGAAGAAAAAGTTCCCTTTACTTCATACATCGATATATTTATAAAGGATGAAAACTCTATAAAAGCTGTTGGAGCTGTGATGCTACCAATCTACCTCCTATCTCTTTTTATTTTTCCTCAAAAGACTACTCACAAATAATATCAAGAAAAAAAGAAAATTAAATATCGTATCCCAAAAAGTACAGCAGTATGATGATAAAGACTCCGACTACTCCGCCAATGGCCGTCAGGATGACATCCCAGAGTCCAATGTTCAATCCTGAGAGCAAGCCCAGCCACTTGAGCACGGCCAGAATTATCAGGCCGACAATAGTATTCGCTGCCAGGTATACTATGGCCTTGGCCAGATAGTAGATAGCTACAACAACGAGGATCACCAGGATAAGCATGGCCAGTGTAATTACTAATGCCATATGTTGTTTTTGGCTCATTGTTTATAAAGATTTCTGGCATTCTTTCATTTGATCTGTGCTTTTCAGATATGTATTGGGTGGTGTACAGTTTAGGTCCTTTCAAGTGATTCTTCCACCCCCCGTTCTAATACATGGAGCTGCCCAGGGTAGTAGACCATACCTTTTATATTGTATGCACTAGTTTACAGTATGCCTACGCTTGTTGAGACCATCGTTTCAAAGCACCTGAGATCATCCGTTGCAGCAGGGGACGAGATTGAGGAACTGCCCGTGGATAGACTGCTGGTGAATGATGTAGCAGCAGTCCAGCTGGTGGAGCTTTACAGGGAAGTCAAAGATTTGAACCCTGAGCCCTTTGATCCTTCGTCTGTATTTGTAGTACTGGATCATGTCGTTCCTCCTTGTGATTCTATGATAGCTGACAATCTGTACAGAACAAAGCAGTTTGCCAGAACCCTACACTTGAACCTGTTCAAAGAAGGACAGGGAATCGAACATGTTTTACTTCCAGAGAACAATCTCGTCAAGCCGGGGGACATTCTACTGGGAACAGATTCCCACACATGCACTAATGGAGCTGTGGGATGTTTCGCTTTCGGCGTTGGGATCACAGATGCACTGTTTGTGATGTTCACGGGGATCTTCTACAACTTCATAGTGCCAGAAACAGTCCTTTTAACCTGTTCAGGCTCGCTTCAAAAAGGCGTCTATGCTAAAGACCTTATTCTGTATGTGCTGTCCCACCTTGATCAGAAAAAAGTGTTGAATAAAGTACTTCAGTTCAGTGGTTCAGTGTTTGCTTCAATGCCCTTAGATGGAATGCTTACCGTATGTAACATGACTACAGAAATCAGTGCCAAGACAGGGATCATGCCGTACAAAATGAAAGAAGACCTGAAAGCTGATGTTGCAGATAGATTCACTTTTGACATCTCTCAGCTGGAACCCTATGTGGCTGTTCCACATTCTCCACTGAATGGAAAATCAGTTACTGAAATTGACGTAGAGATTACAAAAGCTTTTCTGGGATCCTGCACCAACAGCAGGTTCTCAGATCTGCAGGTCGCAGCTTCCATTCTCAAGGGTAAGAAAGTCAAAGACACTGTAGACCTGTATATTGTACCTGGTTCCCGGAAGATATATGAACAAATCCAGGAAGAGGGTATTCTTTCCACCTTTATCCAGGCTGGTGCTGTTATCCTTCCTCCAAACTGTGCAGCCTGCTTTGGAAAACATATGGGGGTCCTGGGACCCAGCGATGTGTGTATTTCTTCAGCAAACAGGAATTTCGTCGGAAGAATGGGTTCAAAGGACGCCCGAGTATATCTTGCTTCTCCCGCCACAGTAGCTGCGTCTGCAATAACAGGGACAATAACTGATCCCAGGGAGGTCTTACCATGAAAATTGATGGGATTGCTCTGATTGTAGGAGACGATGTTGACACTGACCTCATTATTCCCACATTTGCGCTGCAGAAATCAAGGGATCCTAGAACCTTCGCTGACTATGCCTTCTATCATACTATACCAGGGTTCAAGGATGTACCAGAGAAGATCATTGTGGCTGGCCACAACTTCGGCTGCGGATCATCCAGAGAGGAAGCTGTGTTTGCCCTTCTCTTTGCAGATGTTAAAGCAGTTCTGGCCATGTCTTTTGCTCCTATCTTCAAAAGAAATGCGTTCAACAATGCATTACTGTCTGTACAGATAGATACTTCAGGGATCAAGAAGAATGATACCCTGACGATTGATGTAGACAGGAAAACTGTATATGACACAGCCACAGGAGAAGATCACACTTTCACATTGACTGCAGCAGAAGAGACATTGATTCGACAAGGTGGATTGCTACCCATGCTGAGGAAACGGCTTGCCAGTCGATGAGAGATTCGTATTACAGCCACAGGTTGCAGTACTGGGTTCATAGTCCATATCCAAGCACCAGGTTACTCCTTACTATGCCTGCGCATTCTCAGCCCAATGAGGATAGACACGACAATGGCCGGTACCAGCAGGATGGCAGGAATTCCCACTTCATTCTCTTCGTCAGCTTCTTCTTCATGGAAGAGAGGTTCTTCCGGAGAAGACACAGGTTCAAAATCTGAAGGCGCACCTTCATCTGGTTCAACCTGGCTTCCTTCCTGCGTTTTCTGGACATCCACATATACCATCTGAACCTTATCCAGATCCATTTCTCCCAGTCCCAAATCATATCCTGCCCGAATATATCGTACATCTTCAATATTCTGCTCCAGAAGCTGACAGGCATATGCATCAATGGCCACAGGATCCACTCCTACTATAACCTCTCCTGCCTCTTTCACCTTTCCGGGGCCTCGAGGCCCATTACTCATCAAGATTCGGTACGCATCCAGTATAATCAAATCGGGCTTCACCAGACTGCTCAAATCAGCTATGCACTGGTTCAACCCCTTGCTGTGAAATTCCCCCCTATTCCATACAATACCCATCAAATTCTTCATGGACACCGATATAACAGCAGAACCGTGCACCTTCGCTATGGGAACATTGATGAAGACATCTGCATCCAGAACCTCTCTTGACAACTCCGTTCTTTCCAAGTTCTTCCCCCTGGGAATATCCACTGTCTTGTAGTCTCCGTGGGAATTTATGACTTTGATATCCCCTCCAGCCCGGGTTACAGCATTCTCTATCTCTGACGTATCCATGCACATCTGACCATTGTCCAGGGTGTGATCAATCACCACAACTTCTGAGGCCCCCGCCTCCCTGCACATTTCTACGAGCCTTTCCACCAATTCTGGGTTGGTGGTGGCTGCCCGCACTGGTGGCTGGTTAAATGACATATTAACCTTGATCACGACTTTCTGTCCCTTTTTGACCACACTTCCGATACCTCCAGCCTCTTCAAGCGCAGCATTCAGGAGTTCTCCTGGGACTCCATTCCGCGCAATCACCAGTTGTGGTCCAGAAGAGGTGTTCAATGCCGGCGTATATCCTCCAATTCTCCTGAGTAATGATGCACTGAGAAGTAGTCCAGCACTTTCCTGGAAGAATTGACGTCTGGTCATGGTGCGCATAGTCCATATTCGATTACAAAGTTATAAACCTAGCCTGACTCCCGGTCAATTTGCAGCCACAACATTCAGGCCAGCTTTTCTTCAATCATCTTGCACCACTCTTTCGCTTCTTCTATTATGGCCTCTTTCAACTTCTTTCTTGATATGGCAGAATATCTGTAAATATATCCTCTCTTTAGACTATCAGCTCGCCTTACGGCCAGTCCCTGGCTCATCAACTGGTCCAGTGCTTTCTGGACCGTACTCCGATGTCTCTCCACTGCCTGGGCAATGTCTCTTGCAGTGACCCCGGGATGTGAAAAAAGGTAGAAGAGGACCGTGCTCTCCAGATCATTCAGTGAAAGAAGACAGGATAATAGCCGGTCTTCGTCCATCTTGTCAATCTGCAGCTTACTGCACAGGTTCTCGTTCATGAGAAACCGCATTACAGTGCCTCCGCAATCTGCTGCTCCAGATGCTGCTGTGGAACAGCTCCCACAATACGCTTCACCGGTGAACCGTTCTTGAACACCAGCAGTGTGGGGATACTCATGACCTGGTAGCGAGCAGCAGTCCTTGGGTTCTCGTCCACGTTCAACTTCCCGAATACCACTTTTCCCGCCATTTTCTCAGCCAGCGCTTCCACAGAAGGCTCGATCATCTTGCAGGGCATGCACCAGCTTGCCCACAGGTCCACCACCACAACATCATACTTCCGGAGAGTGTCCTCAAAGTCGCTATCTGTAACCTTGATGGGGGTTCGAGGCATACTCGCCTCATTCTGAAGCTTTTCCAGTTTTTCTTGACGAATACGTTGACGTTCATCCATGGGAGCAATGCCTGCAGGAGAGTTATAAAGGTTTCGATTATTTATGCAACACCTTTGCACAACTTTTCTTTTAACTGAGAGCCTTTTCTTTCTTCATGGAGGCTCAGTCAAAAAAGAGGAACCTACATGGGCGTTGGGAATTCTGCAGTACAACAAACCTTTATATTTGACAGCTCTAAGAGGAGACTATGAGTGAGGAGCTGCAGAAGGAAGAACGCCAGGAACTACTTGAAAAACTGGGGATCTCCCTACCGAAAGACGAGGAATTTGAGGAACTCCTTGAACGGGAAGGCATTGGATATTTGATCAGAAAAGATGTGCAGGAATCCTTTTCTCCTGGAGAAATTGAAAGGATTAACAAGAACATTGATAGTATTTTGGCTGATCTGGCAGCTTCTCCCACTGGTCTTTCCGGAACTGAAAGAGTCATTAGTGAAGTGCTGCAGAAAGAAGCCCAGAACCTGGGTACATTTGTTGTCCAGAGTATTCAGTGCGATATGCGGGAAAAAGGATATGGATGGAAAGGAACCACTTCCATATTCATGTCAGCAGAAGACTGGTCCAAGGCCACCAAGCAGGTGGAGTTGATTGCCAGGCTTACCTTGATGAAGCTGGCCAGGAACAGGGGATTAGTTCCCAAAATCACCATTACTTTTGAGAAACAGAAAGAGAGTGCTGAAGGACAATCTTCGCTCAGCCCGGCTGAAGCTGCAGCTCAAATTGAAGGGTTTGCCAGGAAGTTGCTGGGAGATGACTACATCATGGTGAAGAAGCGCCTGCAGAAAAATTTCACCAGCAAAGAGGATTTGATAGATGCATGTTCTGAAGTGCAGCGTATTGTCACGCTGTTCATTGACGAGAGCCTGGCAAACAGCTTTAGAGACAAAGTAGCGGATGTTGTGTACAGAATTCAAGGTGGTTAAATGAGAAGAGTGAAGACGGGCGTACCTGGGTTGGACAAGATGCTCCACGGAGGACTGATAGCGGGGAGACCATATGTCTTGGTTGGTCCCCCTGGTTCAGGGAAGACTATCTTAGGCATGCATTTCCTGCTTCAGGGAATTGAGGATGGTGTGAAGGGGCTGTATATTTCATTATCTGAGCCAGCAGCAGAAATAAGAGACAATATGAGTGCTTTTGGATGGGACATTTCTCGAATCAGGATCCTGGATGTGTCTCCTGAAGGAGGGACAGGTGTGTGGGTGCTTCCCACAGATGGATTACTGGAGAGTGTTCGGTTCAATGTGGCCAACCTCAATAACTTGATAACCACTGAATTGACAGTGCATAAGGTAGGGAATATCGTTATTGACTCCATTACTGCCCTGAAGGAGCTCTGTGAAAGAGAGAGGGACATACGAGTGGATCTATTGTCTCTCATGAACTATCTTTCCGAGAACAGATGCACATCGCTTTTGATCAGCGAGTCCCTGGGCGATGCTGTGGAAGTGGAAAGCTTCCTGGCAAGGGGGACTGTCAGACTGCAGACGATTTTCCTTAATGGGAAGAGGAAGCGCTCCATCCTGGTAGAGAAAATGAGAGGGACTGGATTTGACGAAGAAGCTCGCCCCATGAAGATAACAAAGAGGGGCATCGAGGTCTATCCTTCTGAATCCCTGCTGGAATAACTGCCTGAGAGACAGAAAATTAAGGGCAAAAGAAAAAAAGGGAGCTCAGTGCATTGTTGAGCATCCAACTGCCGGTCCCAGGCTTCCAGGATTATAGGGCACTGGAATGAAGGCAGCATACACTGTATTGGTCCCAAATTCGTTGCTTGCAGAGACACCAATGTAGGCGACCTCCCCCTGTTCATCATCACTGATTGACAGAGGGATTCTCTCGAATCGATCAGGTCCATACTTCGGACCATATCCGGGGACAGGGATACCATTAAATTCGATGTATAATTCATTAGCGTTAATTGATGTATACACCTGAAGGTAAATTACGCCTCCATTAGGAATAGACGGCAGCTCCACCTCTTTGCACTGTTCAGGATGAACGAATATTGTGACTTGCTTGGGATGGATGATGGCTACCCGTGGGACTTCACCGGCGCCTACAAATGATGTAAAGATCGCCAAAGCAACAAAGGCTGCAAATATTCCTTTTTTCATATTTACACCTCATTCTTACTCTATATTTAATTTGGTCCTTTATATACCTTTCGTTTTCTTTAAAGAATCGCGTTACCTGAAATTAGTGGGGACATCGTTCTCAGAGTGCAGCATGGAAGATAAGAAGGATGAAATTGGAAAAAGGAAAAGGCAGGATAAGGAGGCAGCCAGTCAATACATGGTGGTACAACCGTAAGCAGCAGTCAGTTCACCTTTTCCGGTAGGAATGGGTATAAATGCTGAATAGACGGTGTTTGGCCCGTATTGGTTTACTGCTCTGGCCATGATATAGCAGGGCTTGTGCTGGTGCTGTTCTTCAATGATAACAGGAATGATCTCCAGAGTTACCGGACCGGTTTTTGGATAGTAGATAATGGTTCCAGCTTCGTCCCTGATGGGCTGACCATTGAACTCAATGTACAGCTCATGTGCTCCACAGGTGTACACCTGGAGGTAGATAACCCCATCATTGGGAATAGAAGGAAGTTCTCTGCTTTCACAAATTGGGGGATAGATGAACACCTTTGCCTGCGGCGGACGCTGAATAACAACCCGCGGAACCGTTCCTGCATGTACAACTGATGTTGTAAGGAGGATCAGCACTACAACTCCAATCACTTTCTTCATGGGAACACCATATTGTCTTTTGGAAGCAGAACATATAGACTTTTCTTTCACTGAATAGGAAAGGTACATCTTGTATGTTGAATCACTGAACCATGGATAGTCCAAAGGGTACTAGGGAACCAGAAAGAAACGTGAGCCCCATGATTGTGAGGTATCTCTTGTGTTGCAAAAAGGCTGCTCCACGAGTCTTCAGCCCATGCATCATAATAAACATATGGAATAGTAACTGCGAGAATTCTCAACCCATGGAGTGGACTCTGGAATCACCTTCCCCGTAGCACCGTCAATAGGCGTTTGTGCAATTATCCACCGAGTTTCGAATGGTTGCTCCTAGAAAGGGACTGAGGAATCCCTTTACATGAGGAGCCATAACCTTATATAGGAATATGAATAATAATGATTATGAAAATTGGAGAAGCCTTAGTAGGGGATGGACTGGAAGTCGCTCATATTGATCTGATTATTGGAGAAAAGGACAGCGCAGTAGGACAGGCTTTTGTAAGCAGTCTTGCTCAGCCTTCTCATGGTCACACCCCTATGCTGGGCGTCATTCGTCCAAACCTACCTCCCAAACCCTCCACCCTTATTGTGCCCAAAGTCACCATAAGAGGATTCAAGGATGCAGGCAAGATGTTCGGTCCTGCCCAGGCAGGAGTTGCCAAGGCAGTGGCAGATGCAGTGGAGGAAGGGCTCATTCCGCGAGAACATTGCGAGGATTGGGTTGTCATTGTCTCTGTGTTTGTTCACAAAGATGCTTCTGATTACAGGAAAATCTATCAGTACAATTATGGAGCAACAAAGCTGGCCATAAAGAGGGCTATGGACAACTATCCCTCTGTTGACAAGGTCATGAAGGAGAAGGACAGAGCAACTCACCCCATCATGGGATTCAGAGTGTATCGACTGTGGAACCCACCGTATCTGCAGGTAGCCCTGGATCTGACCAGTGAAGAACAGGTGAGAAAGATTATCGAGAAGCTACCTCTCAGAGAGCGCCTACTGCTGGAGGCGGGTACCCCTCTCATAAAGAATTGTGGCATTGAGATCGTGGAGAAGATCAGGGCGATGCGGCAGGAATCCTTCATCATTGCGGATTTGAAGACGCTGGATGTTGGAAGACTGGAGGTGAAGATGGCAGCAGATGCCACGGCAGATGCAGTGTGTATATCTGGACTCGGCCCAAATGCTTCCATAGAGAAGTCTATTCAAGAAGCATACCGACAGGGTATCTATTCCATTGTAGACTTCATGAATGTTCCAGATATTGAAGAAAAGCTTAAATCTCTGAAATATAAGCCTGATATTGCCCTCATTCATCGAAATGTGGATGTGGAAACTGCGGCCAGAGAGCGAGGGGAGGAGCCAGAAACCAAATGGGGAAACATTACACCCATTAAGAAGCTTGTGAAATTGGTCTCTGTGGCCGGTGGGATCACTCCTCAGACCTGCGGAGAAGCACTGACCAAAGGTGCTGACATCATTGTGGTGGGCAGGTACATCATCCGATCATATGATCCCTACCAGGCATCCAGGGACTTCCTGGAGAAGATGCCTCCTGACCCTGATACCATGAGACTCATCCTGGATGAAGATGAAGTGGTAGGAACCTGATTTTCAAAGGTTCCTCTTTTTCTCACCGAGGATCTACCTTCGTTCCGTGTTAGGATTTGACTGCTGGTTACCAAAACATTTATATTGTATCGATTAGTAATATATGTTAATGTTACAGATAAGAGGTGATGAATATGCCAATTGCCCTTGCACCAGTGGATAGAATCTTGCGAAAAGCGGGTGCTGAGAGAGTGTCAAAAGATGCCGCTCTTGAATTGAGAGATATCGTAGAGAATTTTGCTCACCGGATTGCTACAGAGGCTGTTAGGAGATCCAGTGAATCTGGTAGAAAGACAGTGTTTAAAGAGGATGTCC
>JACVGW010000035.1:0-3223 GCA_018992565.1 Theionarchaea archaeon | reverse complement strand
TGAGAGATATCGTAGAGAATTTTGCTCACCGGATTGCTACAGAGGCTGTTAGGAGATCCAGTGAATCTGGTAGAAAGACAGTGTTTAAAGAGGATGTCCTGCAGGCACCAGCATCAGTTGTGGGAAGAGTCAAGGAGAACATACTTATTGATGTGGAAACGGAAATTCTGAGGGAGCTTGAAGACCTCATACCCCCTCGAGAAAGATGAAACCTCATATATCTTCTCCTTTTTTGTTGAGTCCCCAGCTCGAATGGCTGCCTGCATCAGTTAGCCTGTTAGAGGCTGGATCGTCCGTAACCTGCAGGATTTCCGGGGTGACAGAAACCTTTTTAAAACAGAATCACAGACTACTCACATGGAAATTCAGATTCTTGAAGAAAAGAACAATCCATTACTGGAACGCAGGGAAATTCAACTGAGAATAATTCAGGATGCTGGAAGCCCCAAGATAGCTGATGTAAGAAGGAAAATTGCTGCTCAACTCTCACTGGATGAGTCTTTATTTGTGATCCAAAATATGAAGGCAGAGTATGGGATGAATGAATCGCGCTGCCTGCTCAAGGTTTATAAGTCCAAGGACAGATTGCAGACTGTGGAAGCAAATCATGTCATTAAGAAGAATGGACTCGTGGAGGGATCTGATGAAGCCAAGTGAACTATATGAGCTGAAGGATGGCAAATTGTCCAGAAAGAATCCTCTGTGCCCCCGCTGCGGTCAGGGGACATTTATGGCGGATCATGGGGATCGTTATACCTGTGGAAGATGTGGATACACCAAATGGAAAGGTAGCTGAGCCTGATTTGGCCCATTTTCAGGGCTTCTGTCAAATCACCTCGATCGAAGCTTTTTCTGTAGGCAAAAGAGGGTTGCATTGAGAAGAAGATGAGAAGGTTCTTCTGAGCATTGACAAAAGTATCTTATACTCTGAGACCTTTCCTGAGATATGATCTGCCTGGGTATCGAGAGTACGGCTCACACGTTTGGCGTGGGGATTGTCACAGAGAATGAAGTTCTGGCAAACGAGAGTGACAGCTATTCAGGAGAAGGTATCCATCCCCGGGAAGCTGCAGACCATCACGCTGAATCGGTTGGATGTGTTCTGAGAAAGGCTTTGAAAAAGGCAGATATTGAAATTGCTGACGTTAATGTAGTTTCTTTTTCAAAAGGGCCTGGACTTGGTCCTTGTTTGAGAATTGCAGCTACATGTGCTCGTACCATCTCATTGCGATTGAGTATTCCCATTGTGGGAGTGAACCACTGCATTGCGCATGTAGAGGTAGGGAGATGGACCACGGGAGCTCTTGATCCTGTCACATTATATGTCTCTGGAGGAAATACGCAGATCATCGCCTATGCAGGGGGGAGATACAGGGTATTTGGAGAGACCCTGGATGTCGGGATCGGTAACATGCAGGACATGTTTGGGAGGGAAGCAGGCCTGTCCTTCCCATGTTACAGAGAAGTGGATGAAATGGTCAGGACAGGTGTGTATATCCCTGGGCTTCCCTACACTGTGAAAGGAAATGACTTCTCATTCTCCGGATTGTTGACACAGGCCTTGAAAATGGTCCGGGAATATAACCTGAGAGATGCTACCAAATCACTCATGGAACATGCATATGCTATGGTGGTGGAGGCGACTGAAAGAGCCATGGCCCATACTGAGAAAACAGAATTGTTGTTGACTGGAGGAGTTGCCGCTTCTCCTCGATTGCAGGAGATGTGTGATACCATGTGCCAGGAGAGAGGAGCTTCTTTTTTTGTACCCCTTCAAAGCCTGTGCAGGGATAATGGCGCTATGATCGCTTACCAGGGGCTGCTGGAATATTGCCATGGGAGAAGAATGAACCTCGAAGACACAGTAGTCATTCAGAAGTGGCGGACTGATGAAGTCGACGTCATCTGGCGCCAGATGTAGCCCGCATATATTATGAAGATACTAGACCCGTATGATGTTGAATCCAGCTGACTTTCTCAATCTGTTCATGATTGCCAGTCCAATCTCGGTGGTGACAACCCCTTCTGCTATGACAACGTCCACTCCCTGTTCATCGAAGGCGCGAAGCACATCAAACAAATTCCTGGCTACAGTCTCCAGATTCTGGCGAGAGCCTACTACTTTGATCAGCCCGTGACTGTAGGACTGAACTGTCTCTCCTGTGGCCATGACACCCACTTTCAATCCCTGGCGTATGTTCTGGTCTACGAGTTGGTTAATCTTGTTCACCATGCGCTGCACCTCTCCTTCCACCACAATCACGTCAGCATGAGGTGAATAGTGTTTGTATTTCATACCGGGTGCACGTGCTTCAGCTTCCGTTTTTCCTTCTGCAGCAGCCACAGGGTGAACTTCCACGTTGCCCAGGACTGCCTTGAGATCTTCCAGCGTGATGCCACCAGGTCTCAGTATAGTAGGCACCTCTCCTGTCAAATCCAGAACCGTAGACTCAACACCCACATCACAGCGCCCCCCATCCAGGATAACCTCTATTTTCCCTGCCAGGTCCTGATATACATGCTGAGCTGTGGTGGGGCTGACACCTCCTGAGATATTTGCGCTGGGAGCAGATATAGGAACCTCAGATTCTGCAATGAGTGCCAGAGCTACCTTATGGTCGGGCATCCTCACTGTTATCTCGTCTATATTTTCTGGTCTCGGCACATGGGGAGCCCTCTTCAACAACAGAGTGAGCGGACCGGGCCAGAACCTTCTTGTGAGAACCTCTACTGTATCTGGGATTTCCCTCGCGAGGTCGTACACAGCATCTTTCTCAGACACGTGGACAATGAGCGGGTTGTCATATGGCCTGTTCTTAGCCCGGAAAATCCTCAAGACAGCTTCCACATCAAACGTATTGGCGCCCAATCCATAGACAGTTTCTGTGGGGAATGCCACCAGCCCACCCTCTCTTATCACTCTTGCTGCAATCCTGATCTTGTTGAGGTCTGGGTTCTCTCTGTCTACAGCCATAACCTGGGTTTTCAAGGGACGGCTTGTGTTCATTTCCATTTCAACATCCTCATTCTGCAGATTACTCTTAATAAACATACGAGTATATAAGTGCTGGGCAGGTAATCAGAAAAAGGAAGGAGTCAACCAGTGTGGATGAACATGACCTGGTTGTGAAGTGATTGTATGATACGTATCAGGAAAGGTGCAGAAGCTGACCTGTATCTTGCGGAGTTCTCAGAACTCTATTTTCCCTGGAATCACGAACAG
>JACVGW010000122.1:4688-6046 GCA_018992565.1 Theionarchaea archaeon | reverse complement strand
CTTGAGGAGAGCGAGATTGTGGCAGGATATGCTCTGGCTTTTGGGCTCCTGGGCACACTGCAGTCTGCATTCCTGCTGACTGTGGGCGTTCTTGTATTTGATGTTACCATTATGGGACACGTGGTTGTCGCCTTCTTGGTTATTGCACTCCTGGCAGTTGTGAGCCAGTCTCTGGGAATTTTGTTATCAGGTCTGGCAAAAAGGGAGGCTCAGGCCATTCAGTTCTTTCCCTTTGTTGTGCTGCCGGCATTTCTGCTTTCGGGGATTTTCTGGCCTATAGAAGCCATCCCTTCGTGGTTACGGCCTGCATCATATATGGTCCCTCCCACGTATGCAGTGGATGCATGTCGTGATGTCATGCTGAGAGGATGGGGACTGGAAAGGATATGGGTGGATGTTGTGGCCTTGCTGGGGTTTGCTTTCCTCTTCCTGGGACTGTCAGTACTGTCTTTGAGAAGAAGAGAGTGAGTGAAAAGGTCTCAGGTTTGATAATCTGCTGCTCACGTGGCAGTGACTTCCTCTCTCTTACGTGAAACCATGTCTTTTCGTCTTTGCCACTGAGCTGGAAATGAAGTCCTGGAGCAGTAGAGCTAAATACAACCTCCACGTTTTCCATATACGAGAGGTGAATACATGTATACGTTCAACCAGGCACTGGAAACCCTGGCCTCAAGAGGTAGGCTTGAACGGGTTACAGAGGCAGTTTCTCTGGAGGAGATCCCCCAGATGATCAGGAAATCTGATACAGCTTTTCTTTTCGAGAATACAGGAACAGGATACAGAATTGCCTCAAACCTCTGTACACGGGAGAATTTCTGTGCACTCTTTGATATGGAATGGAAAGAACTGCAGGAGAGAGTTGTGCAAGCTTTTGATAACCCCATAGACCCTGTTATCAGTAATGAATGGCCTTTTGAAGACGTTGAAGCAGATCTCAGAAAGCTGCCCGTGCTGAAATACTATGATTCAGACCCTGGACCGTATATAACAGCTGGCGTTTTTGTGACAGAGTGTGAGACGCGCAACCTTTCCTACCACAGAATTCTCGTCAAGGGAAAGGACACATGCACAACGAGAATCTGCCACAGGCATACGTGGGAATGTTACACCAGGAATGACAGGCATATTGATGTGGCAGTCTGCCTGGGGCTTGATCCTGCCCTATTATTTGCTGCCGCAATTTCCACTCCCGAACCCATGGATGAGACTACTCTCGCTGGCGGGTTTTACAATGCTCCTATTGAAATGGTTACAGTGCAAAACGGATTATCTGTGCCTGCATGCAGTGAAATTGTCCTGCTGGGAGAACTCACATCAGAACAGGGAGAAGAAGGACCTTTTGTGGATATGACAGGGAC
>JACVGW010000122.1:0-4588 GCA_018992565.1 Theionarchaea archaeon | reverse complement strand
TTATGAAGATGACCCCTGATATGAATTGCTGATATCATGTCAACATGGAAATCTCACCTTCAGCATGACCCCCTTACTCTCCTACTGTCATCTGGCCCTGCATTGAAGTATTTTACTGAAAGAGACCTGCTGTCCAGCCAGGTGCCGCCTGTACAGACTGTCTGGGAATTACCAGAAGCACAGAAGATACTGAAATCTCAAATGCCTGATGGATCATGGAAGTACCCTGGGACAAAAAAGAATGTATACCCTGACCATCACTATTCTCTTGTTGAGACCTGGAGGCAGTTCAGATTCCTCATAGACATGTACCAGTTCACCAATGATCACCCTTGTATCGAGAAAGCTGCAGAATACCTGTTTTCCTGCCAGACTGAACAGGGGGACATCAGAGGAATGATAGCGAACCAGTATGCAACCTACTACACGGGTGCCATCATGTCTCTGCTCATTAAGGCAGGGTATGCAGAAGATCCCAGAATTGAAAAAGGGGTTCAGTGGTTACTATCCATGAGACAGCATGACAAGGGGTGGACTATCCCGCTCCTTACCAGAGACATACCCTGGAAAGACCAAATCCGTCTAACGAGTCACTATGCTGAACCTGTAGAACCTGATAGATCGAAGCCTTTCTCCCACAGCTGGACTGGCATGGTGTTACGTGCTTTTGCTTCCCATCCTCGCTACAGACACTCAGAAGAAGCTGTGGCAGCAGCTAACCTGTTGAAATCTCGGTTCTTCAAGAAGGATTCCTACACTTCCTATCAATCAGAAGAATACTGGGTTCGATTTGAATTTCCCTTCTGGTGGAATAATCTTGTATCTGCCATGGATTCCATTTCTCTCATAGGAATTCCTGAGAAGGACCCGGATGTGAGAAGAGCACTCCAGTGGTTCATTGATAACCAGGAGAACAATGGGTTATGGAGACTATCATACCAGAAAAAGGGGTTCAAAGACACTCCACGGAGCAGAGAAATGCAGCTCTGGGTTTCACTAGCCATCTGTCGGATCTTCAAACGATACTACAGCTGATCCCACATCCATGAGACGAATCACAGAAGTATGACCATCCCTGAGTGGAGCTTGTGGAAATGTTCCCCCCATTCCTTCATGAACCCTGCTTCTCCTTTCAACCCTGTGCAGTGTCCTGTATACACTTCCTGCACCTTCTGTGCTCTAAATGCTTCTATTGTCTTTTCAATGTGTTCCTGTCCTGCAGTGATAAGGTGGAATCCTCCAATTACTGCTCTGATTCTCTTCTCATGCATCATGGACATAGCATGATTGACAATACTCACTATTCCTGCATGAGAGCAACCAGTGACAATAACCAGCCCTTCAGGAGTTTTCATGACAATACTCATATCGTCCATGAGCCAATCTTTCACCGGATTTCCATTTTCCAGCGTATATACCTTCATTTTCTCCAGGGCTTCCTTCTCAAATCCTTCTCTCTGAGTGATCTCCCCTGTGGAGTACACATCCCTCATGATCTCAAAGGGACTGTCTCTCAGGACAAGCTGGCAATACTCCTGGACTATCTCCTGACTGAAGGGGATTCCCACATTCTCTGACTCTTTCTCGGAAAAATGGGGTCTAAAAATGGTGGAATGTGCTATGATGGGTATCTTCCTGTCGATAGTCTTTAGAACATCAAGCAATCCCCCCGTGTGATCATAATGACAGTGAGAAAGGAAAATATAGTCTATCATCCCTGGATCAAGTCCCAGCTTATTCATATTGTACAGGAGGGGAAAGGCGTCCTGTCCTGTATCTACCAGTATAGTCTTTTCGCCTTCTATGAGAAAACTCACTCCATGTTGAGCGAGAAAGGGACTCTCATATCCCGAATAATCCTCAACGAGAGTATATATTTTCGTCATTGCTTCAGAGAGGAGCTACCACTTTTATGGTTTGCCTTTCATGACCTGCTGGGACTTCATTCTGCGCCCATAACAAACCCAAAAGTATTTAACATTCATCACAGCAATAGCTACTATAGACTGTAGTAAGAAGAGAAGTATTACATGTATGTAAAAGCGAGATGGTTGCCATGAAAATGCAGAAAATTGCGGTCTTGATGATGGTGCTGTCATTCGGAGGCTGTATAGGGCAGAACTCTCAGTCGCCTGTGCAGTCTTCTGTGGTAAATGATGTTGTAGCTGATTTGAAGGGATTGCCGGTTGATGAATTTTTTGATGAATCCTTCAAGCAACTGTTGCTGAGATATCCTGAATGGGTCACTGCAATGGGGATTTCAGAGGAATTGGGGTTACGAAATGACATGTTGAATGATCTGTCGGATGAGTACATCAGGGAAACCCAGGAACTGGAAAGTGCTATCTTGGGGTTACTGAGGGAATACGATCGTTCTTCTCTAACCAGAGACCAGCAGATCTCATATGACGCCTATGAATGGTATCTGGATGACCTTGTGCGTGGTCACCAGTTCATATACTACAATTATCCCATGCATCAGTTCCTCCTCAGCTATCACGATGAATTAGTCAGACTGTTCACGGAATATCATACCCTTGCCGATATGGGGGATTGTGAGGATTACATTGCTCGTCTCTCCAGCCTGGATACACAGGTGGACCAATTACTGGCGGGAATGAAAAAGCGTGAGGAATTGGGAATTATACCTCCCACCTTTATTGTCGGAATGACCAGGCAGATGCTGGTGGAATTCCTTGGCTCAAGTTCCAAGGATCCTTCAACGATTTATGGGAAAAATATCCTCTTCTACACCCACTTGGCCGACAAAGTTGAGGAGATTGGTCTTCAGCAGAGAGAGAAGGACGCACTGCTTGAGGAAGCGCTGAAGGCAATTGAGGAGTCTGTCCTCCCTGCCTATGTTGATCTTCTGGCATATATTGAGTACCTGGAGACAGTAGCCACCAGTGATGCAGGTGTATGGAAGTTTCCTGAAGGAGATGAGTACTACCAGTACATGCTCCGCCATGAGACCTCTACAGACCTGACTGCTGAAAAAATTCATCAGATAGGCCTGGAAGAAGTGGATCGCATCCAGCAGGAAATGCGTGAGGTCTTCAACCAGCTGGGATATCCGCAGGATGCACGTATAAGCTCGCTTATTGAGAGGGCCATTACAGAAGGCGGGTTCATCAATACGTATAACCAATCTGGCAAAGATGAAGTTGTTCAAACCTATGAGGACATTCTGGATGAAGTCAGCCAGAGACTTGACGAAGTATTCGATGTGCGCCCCACAGCCGAGCTCATTGTGGTGGGAGAGACAGGGTACGGTGGAGGAGGCGGATACTTTGTTCAGGCGTCTCTGGATGGCTCCCGTCCCGGTGCTTTTCATACAGGCATAGGGAATTCACTCGTTCCCAAGTACCGGATGCCTACTATTGCCTACCATGAGGCCATCCCAGGCCACTATTTTCAGATTTCCATTGCTCAGGAAATGGATGTGCCACTCTTCCGCAGTGAGATAATTAACAATGGATATGCAGAAGGATGGGCCTTATATGCAGAGCAATTGGCATATGAACTGGGACTGTATGAAGATAATCCCTACGGGAATATTGGACACCTGCACCTTGAATTGCTGCGTGCTGTAAGATTGGTGACAGACACAGGTATTCACTATAAGAAGTGGACACGAGAAGAAGCCAAAACCTACATGAAGAACATCATGGGAGATGATGGATCTTCTGGTGAAGTGGATCGATACGTGGTGCTGCCTGCCCAGGCCACGGGGTACAAGGTGGGCATGATAAAGATTCTGGAATTGCGTCAGAAGGCCATGGATGAACTGGGTGACAAATTTGACATAAAAGAGTTCCATCATGTGATACTCTGCAATGGTGGTATGCCTCTCTCTCTTCTGGAGAATGTGGTGCAGGACTATATTGATTCCAAGACGGGTGCCACTGCTCATCTGATGACCAGCAACCAAGGAGTTAGAAAGACACTGCCTGGCGCAACCCTGGTCATGCCATACATCAATCCTGGTGTGACCTTCATATGTTCTGAATACAGGGGTTTCAGAAAGCAGTAACACTTTTTCCTTCTTTTTTCTTTTGGGTTGTCCTTTTCATTTTGTGATATAACAGATCTCTTGATTTCGATCTTACAACATTCGATTTACGGTGGATAATTCAGAACTGTGTGGATTGTCATCCTACCTCACATAGGTTATTCAAAAGGTCCTTTCACAGCATCTTCGCCGCTTTCAATGTGTCCACTTCTTGATCTATCCTCTTTATCCATCGAGTTCAGAACAGGCCGTACCGTTAAATACAAAAGCGAAACTCCTATAAGCACCCGAATAAGGAGGGTTCATGGAAAATGTCTGGGAAGAAATCTACAAGAAAGGTGACTTTCTGGCCTTAACCCCTGATCCAGAGATTGATGTAATTGCTGGTCTATTCAAGAAAGAGAAGGTGAACCGGATCTTGGATTTAGGATGTGGAGCGGGAAGACATGTTATTTGTCTTGCTGAAAGAGGATACGATGTTTATGGACTGGATCTGTCACCCACTGCTCTTGAATACACCATAAAGTGTCTAAGTGAAAGAGAGTTAACAGCACATGTGACTCTTCATGATATGGT
>JACVGW010000121.1:2314-6109 GCA_018992565.1 Theionarchaea archaeon | reverse complement strand
CCATAGAACCCTACTCCAAAGAACCCTCTCTGGTACATACCATGATGCCCTCGACCTGCTCCACCCCAGCTTCCTCCACAGGGGCCCCATAACGCGTCACTATCATACAAAAATGTTCCCAGTAAGAGGATCATTATTGCCGCAAACCCAATATATACCAGATACTCCTTTTTCATCCATACCACCATAATAAAAGGCGGGGGAAGCCCGCCTATCTGTCTGAACCTCTACGGTTTCCGTTGCCGGTCTCTGCGTGGTCGCATATACCATCATTGTCTTCATCGACGAAATCTCCAGTTCCATTACCGTTGCACTGACCATTCTGTGCATAGTCACACACACCATCATTGTCTTCATCAACGAACTGCCTGTTCTGGTAGCCGTATCGATGACCATATTGATAGTTGTCGCACACACCATCATTGTCATTGTCCACGAATCCTCCATTTCCACTGCCGTTGCACTGACCATTCTGTGCATAGTCACACACACCATCATTGTCTTCATCAACGAAGCTCAGTTCCTGTCCATTTGATTGACCTCCACCTCTTCCTGGATATGCATATGCAGCCCCAGCAAAGAGCGTCAAGGCCACGATGCTTAACAGCACGATAGTCTTATTCATTGTATCACCTGGCTCACATTCACATGTCTTCCCTTTCTAATTTGCTCACCTGACTGTCGTCTTTTCCTTGTATCAGATCACCTGGAACAGTCCCAAACCGTCCAGGACCGTCCAAAAGATCTTTTCAAACTCTATTTGAGCCATTCTCCGAGGAACAGCTTATAAGTTTTTCCTGATCTTTCCCTCTGAATGATACCTTTCTTTTCAAGTTCCAAAATGAGAGCAGAAACCTTTGATTTTGAGAATCCTGTCCTGAACCTCACAGAATCCTGTGTTATCCCCACTGAATCCTTAACGAGTGATATGATCATCATTTCATCATCGCCTAGAGCCCTTTCAAGGACGTTCATGCTCCTGTCAATCGTGCCAGTCCCTGGTGTATGGCCCCATCTTGAGCTGATAAAATAGAACACCAACCCTGAGGCTATCCCGACGATGAAAGAAAAGGTCAACCTCTGCCTGATAAGAGACTCATCTTCCACTATCAGAGAAAGAAGAGAATCCAGTCCGAAGTATACAATGAAAATCAAGATGATGGATGCCATCACCCGTTCGTTCTCAGTTAGCAGTTTCATACAAATCACATCCGCCCATCGTGAAAGAGTGAGTTCTCGGAAATCTCAGTGTGCAGTTCTGCTCCACCAGTCATGTATGGGTTTATTCTCTCACTATAAAAGACTTCCCTTGACATATCTGTCTGCCACCAGACTGAATATCACTTATAGACTTTGGAAAATAACAGATATCGTGATGAAACCTCTCAGAATTAGATGAAATGTTTATATATTTTCACGAGTATGGGAAGACATGAAAAAAATCGTCCTGGCCATTGAAGGCATGCATTGTGTCAACTGCGCACAGACTGTTGAAAAAGCACTACATGACCTCAAAGGGGTAAAAGCATCAGTTAATTTCGCCAGTGAAGAAGCAGTCATCGACTATGATCCAGATAACATAACAGCAGCACAGATAGTCAAGGCAATCCAGGATACAGGATACACTGTTAAGAAGAAGACAGCAGAAGCAGCTATCACAGACATGCACTGTGCTGCCTGTGCAGTCACTATTTCAAATGCACTTTCCAGTACGGAAGGGGTACTAAAAGCTAATGTAAATTTTGCATCAGAAAAGGCATATATTGAATATGTACCAGTCCTGGAAGAAAAAGACATTATCAATACTATAAAGAATGCAGGGTACACTGCTGTTATCGGAGCACGGGAAGAGGAGACTGAAGAAGCCAAATTTAGAGCTGCCAGAAGGAAGATGTATCTTGCCTGGGCTTTCACCATTCCTATTATGGCGTGGATGCTTCCGCACATGATTCTGGGGAGGCACATACCCAGTATGGACGTCATGAACACTGGTATGCTGGTGCTGGCTGCACCTGTCCTGTTTTATGCGGGGAAAGATACATACGTATCAGCACTGCGGTCAGTGATGCATGGGTCTGCCAATATGGATGTTCTGATCCTGATGGGTACTTCAGCGTCTTATGTAACAGGATTCTTGGCATTTTTAACTCCTTTAGAGAGTTTTGCAGGTGTCTCAGGAATGATCATGGCCTTCCACTTGACAGGCCGGTATGTGGAGGCAAAGGCCAAGGGGACAGCGTCCCAGGCCATAAAGAAGCTGCTTGAATTGGGTGCAAAGACAGCAACCGTTGTAAGGGGTGGAGAAGAGAAGGAAATACCCATTGAAGAGGTTGAGACTGGAGACATCATGGTGGTACGCCCTGGTGAGAAAATACCCACTGATGGCATGGTAGTGGAAGGGGAAAGTGCAGTAGACGAATCCATGGCCACAGGTGAATCACTCCCCGTGACAAAGAGAGAGGGGGATGAGGTCATTGGAGCATCTGTCAACCAGATGGGGTTACTCAAAGTGAGGGCGACTAAAGTGGGTAAAGACACATTCCTGTCGCAGGTTATTAGAATGGTCAAAGAAGCACAGGGTACAAAGGTACCTATCCAGAGGTTTGCTGACAGGGTTACCAGCTATTTTGTCCCTACGGTGGTGGTTTTGGCTGTTATATCATTCGTTCTATGGATGAGTGTGCCTGATGTCTTAAAGGAGATCGGGGTGAAGGCTTCTCAGGTTTTACCCTGGGTTAATCCTGGGTTGGGGATGTATACGCTGGCAGTCTTCGCCACAGTTGCTGTTCTGGTGATTGCATGCCCCTGTGCTTTGGGGCTGGCAACTCCGACGTCTATTATGGTATCCACTGGACTGGGAGCTCAGAATGGTATACTAATCAGGTCAGGAGAGGCCATGCAGGTGCTGCAGAGTATTGCCGTTATCGTGTTTGACAAGACAGGGACGATTACCAAAGGTGCACCAGAGGTTACAGATAGTGTGGGTGGGAATGAGGTGCTGCAGGTGGCAGCCAGTGTAGAAGCAGGTTCTGAACACCCACTGGGGAAGGCTCTGGTGGAGAAGGCTCGCCAGATGAGTATTACACTACAGGATATTGACAATTTCAGTGCTGTCTCAGGTAAAGGTGTCGTAGCTGATATCGGGAAAAAGAAAGCCCTTGTAGGAAATAAGAAACTCATGGAAGACTATGGCATTGATATTTCAGAATTTCAGGCTGATTCTGATAGACTGGAATCTGAAGGGAAAACCTCCATGATAGTAGCTCTGAAGGGGAAAGCCATCGGTGTGGTGGCGCTGGCAGATACATTAAAGGATGATTCTGTCCAGGCGATTGCAGCCATCAAATCCCTGGGGATTGAGACTGCCATGTTGACAGGTGACAACAGGAGAACTGCTGATGCTATTGCAAAACAGGTGGGGATTGACAGAGTGCTTGCCGAGGTGTTGCCGGACCAGAAGGTCAGCGAGATCATGAGGTTACAGAAAGAAGTTGGGACTACTGCCATGGTTGGAGACGGGATTAATGATGCTCCTGCCCTGGCTCAGGCAGATGTGGGGTTTGCCATCGGAACGGGAACGGACATTGCCATTGAATCGTCTGATGTGACCCTGGTGCAGGGTGATCTCACAGGAGTGGTCAGGGCACTGAAACTGTCCAGGGCTACCTTCAGAAATATCAAGGAGAATCTGTTCTGGGCTTTTGGATACAATGTGGTTGCCATTCCTATTGCCATGCTGGGGTTATTACACCCTGTCATTGCCGAGATTGCTATGGCTACCAGCTCCGTCACAGT
>JACVGW010000121.1:0-2214 GCA_018992565.1 Theionarchaea archaeon | reverse complement strand
GATCCCCATTCACCTCTGGCCAGCATGGGGGCTTCCAAAGGTTCCAGAGCATACAGCTTTACTGAAGGATTCTTCTCGCGCAAGTACCTCCCCGCACCCGTTATAGTTCCACCTGTCCCCTGAGAAGCAATGAAGGCATCCACCCTTCCTCCAGTCTGTTCCCATATCTCAGGCCCTGTGCTCTTGTAATGAGCCTCAACATTGTAATCATTCACAAACTGCCCCGGTTCCCAGTACTTCCCCGGATTTTCCTCTTTCAATTCTGCAGCCTTTTCCAGACACAAGTCCACATCACTCTCACCACCCCTCGTGAAAACCAGATCTGCCCCATATGCTGAAATAACCTTCTTCCTCTCCTCGCTCATGCCTGCAGGCATTACAATAGTCACCTTGAACCCCAGGAGACCGCCTACAAACGCACAGGAAATTCCTGCATTCCCTGTTGACGTCTCCAGGATCTCCATTCCTGGGTTCAGGTCCCCATTCTCTATAGCATGAGTGATCATTTCATAGTAAATCCTGTCCTTTAAACTCCCCGTGGGACTAAACCATTCAATCTTTCCCAGAATATCTGATGAGACTTTTTCCCTGCGAGGGATCGTCTGCAACCGAACCAGAGGTGTTCTCCCAATAGTGTCCAGCATTGTCTGCGCTACCCTTCTGTTATAATCCCATTCTACCATACAATCACTTCCTCCCTTCACGCTTTCACCTTCATAAGAGTTGTCCTACCTCATTGACACACCTGGTCTGTTCCACATTACCTCTTGCCCTCCCCACTTCCTCACGAAACATTTATATATTCTAGTACTATAATATTCCATGGTTAGAATAACAGGTCGCGAGGCAGTCATACTGGGACTTCTCTGCGAAGGTCCACAGTACGGATATGAACTGGAGAAGACTCTGGAAGAACGGGGAATGCGGGCGTGGACTGAGATTGGGTTCAGTTCCATTTATTACCTGCTCAAGAAGCTGGAATCCAAGGACTTCATTACAAGTACTGTCAAAGATGTTGAAGGAAAACCCTCCCGGAGAATATACCGGGTTACAGAACAGGGGAAGACTATGATGAAACAGAAAGTGAAGAGTGTCCTATCAGAGAGCAGGAAGGAGATTTCCCCTTTTGACCTGGGAATAGCGTACAGCAACCTTCTCTCGCCAGAACAGGTGATAGAATGCCTCGATCTGTACCTGGAATCTCTTGAGAAAAGGAAAGTCTTCCTTGAGAATTCAATCCACGAAAAAAAGAAAGGAGGAGCAAATTATACAGTAATTGCGCTGTTTTCTCGCCCTCTTGCACGTATAGAAGCTGAGAGAGAATGGATTGAAGAATTCAAAGAGGAGATAAAGAAAGGGTGTTGCCATGGAAAGAATAGTCCTTGAAGATTTTAAGTACTTCGGCGGAAAGCACTGCCAGACCACAGCCCTTCGCAATATACTGCAGTATTATGGCATAGATATGTCAGAGGAGATGCTCCTGGGATTGGGGGGCGGTCTTGGGTTCATCTACTGGTACATGAAGCAGATGCCAGCCCCATTTGTAGGAGGCAGGTCTGGCGGCAGAAATGAGGAATTCATGATACGAATGCTGGAGAGGATGGGGGGAAAGGGGAGCCTTTTTGAAACGGGCAGTATGAAAAAAGGACATGAACACGTGATGGATATGCTGCGCTGCAGAAAGCCTGTGTACACGTATGTGGATATGGCCTACCTTCCGTATCTGGCCCTACCAGGAGATGCTCACTTTGGTGCTCATACTGTTGTGGTATATGGGATTGATGAACGGGAAGGTACAGTCTGTGTTTCTGACCGGGGAAATGGCCCCCTCACTGTATCCGTTGAAGAGCTGAAGAATGCCAGGAATTCTAAATTCCCACCGTTCCCACCTAAGAATCGAGTCCTGGAACTAGAGGTACCAGGCCAACCAATCAATCTGAAAGAGGGAATTACTGAGGCCATGAAAGAGTGCTGTCATACTATGCAGAACCCCCCTATATCGAATTTTGGATTGACGGGCATCAGGAAGTGGGCGAAAATCATACCTGAGTGGCCCAGGCAATTCCGGGGACTAGCCCTGTATGGGTGTTTAATGAACGTGTATATCTACATCGAGATAGGAGGAACTGGAGGCAGTGCCTTCCGTCCCATGTATGCTCGGTTTCTCAGAGACGCATCCTCACTCATTGACAATCCTGAACTTCTTTCTGTAGC
>JACVGW010000120.1 GCA_018992565.1 Theionarchaea archaeon | reverse complement strand
CCATGCTTTGCTGCAGTATGATCTGGAAACAGAAACGGTTGTCAGGAACCTGCCACTGCCCTGTGTTGAAGCTGCAGGACTGACATATGACGGAAAGGACTTCTGGGTGGCTGATTACAGCAAGAGGACCGTTTACAAGATTTCTCCAGAAGGTGACGTCCTCAATTCCTATGAGACACCGTACAGTACTCCCTGGGGGCTCGCCTGGGATGGGAAGTATTTGTGGATTCGTGATAACTCACTTCTCTACCAGTACGACGTGGAGAGTGAAGAGATACTGAGAACCATTCATTCACCTGCCCCACTCTCCGGAGATATTGCGGTTAAGGAGGGTGAGCTCATTATCAGCGGGTGCTCCTCCAGGAAGATCTTCCATGTCGATATTGAGACTGGAGAAACAACACTCTGGTACTATTCACATGAAATGTATCCCCGGGCAGTTGCTGTTGGAGAGGATAACACCGTTTTTGTGTCTGGCATGATCACCATGGATATTTGGGAGTCTTTCCTTGATGAAGCAGCGCAATGGAAAGATTTCTTCCGAGTTCGCAATATCATAGTCCCTGGATGGATGATCCTTATCTTCATGATTTCCACGATACCTGTCCTGGTGGATGAGCTGCAAAGGAAAGAATGTACCAAGAAACGAAATGTGTGGGAAGAAGAGCCCAAATGGTGGCAATTCTGGAAGGAATAAGGAGGAAGCAGTCTTCTCAGGAATGGTGAGGTGCTTTTCTAAGTACGTGCTTTCATAGTATAGATACGTTCTGTAAGAAGGTGAACATTGGAGGCTCCCCAGTCAAGTTGATGGTATAGCGCTAGGAGGCCACGAACAGTTGCGCTGTCACTGCTGGCCACTCCTGCGAGGTTTCAACAGCATCGTTGTGGCTCTGCCACAGCACTGAAGACATAGGGGAATCTGACTGAGATAGAAAGATTTAAATTGTCAAGTAAGGTAGAGGGAGAAGCTCACTGCCAACCTGGTGTTGGTAGCTATTGTGGGCAGTCTTTACTCAGTAGCCTCTTTTTGTGAAGGGTGAAAGATTGCAGAGACAGCAAATGGGCATATTCCGGTGGAAATTGATGCTGGATAGCGAAGGGAACCAGAAAACGTGGGAAGTGACTTATTGAGAGTGCAGAGCAAAAAAAAGCCATCAGAGGAATAGTCTTAGAGAGGGCAAAAGATGACTCTGTGTATACATGGGAAGAGGAAGAGAAAAGAGTAGTGAGGTGAACCGAAATGAGAAAATCCTTTTTGAAGACGAGGAAAATGTCACAGGTAAGAATGAAGGCCAAATCAGGTAGAGGGACCAGGAAACCCTCTCAAGCCAGGAGATCAAGAAAGACCAGGAGAGCTGATAGGTCACTGGTATCCTTGGTTAATCCTCGAACCCGGAGAACAAGAACTGCAGCAGTCAGGCAGCGAGGGCTCATGAACATGAAGACAATCAGGATGAAGGGAACAATGTTGAGAAGAGCGACGGGGAAAAAATCGTCCAGAAAAGTAGGAACAAGGAAAAGGAAATGATGGAGGTCCGAGAAATTCCAGGCGTGGGAGCTCCGGAACCCCATGCGCATATCATTTTGTGAGAAGAAGAATATCTCTTGCAAGGACTCAGATGTATCATTTTCCTTTGTTTTCTCTTTGTGAGGTTCTATTCTGAGCTGCACAAGAGACTTTCTTTCACATCTGATACGTGCAGATTGTCTTCTGCCCTCCCTGGGTTCGTTCTGCTCCTTGAAGAATAGAGTGTCTCTTCCTTTCTACCTCTCCACTGCTACTGAAAAAGGGATTGATCTCGTGATATACAGGATTGTTGGTCAGAGTCTTTCTAATCTGAATATGACAGGCCTCAATCCATCATGACAGCAGTCGACGGAAACGCCTTTCTCTTTGAACCAGGGCATGTCTCCACCGAAGGATAGTACTCGAACGCTGGGAAACAGGTCAATCCAGGCACTTGTGCAGGGAAATCCTTCAGGCATTGACCCGCCTTTGCTTACGAATTGTTGGCCATCTTTCAGTACTCCACATGCCCCCATGGGTTCTGCTGGTGTGACAGGGGGGTTCTCGAAGACTTCTGACGGATGCATTCGTTTCAGGACTGTTATTCTCACTTCATGTATGGGCACAAAATCACCACATCCTCATGGGGCAGTGAGCTTAAGAATGTTTGGCCATGCTAGGAAAAAGAACTTCACTGTATCCTAGAAATAGTGAATCAAGGCACCCTCACATCCTGGATACTGATCCCATGATGCTATCAGGTAAGACCATGGAAGAGTTGAAAAAGGAAAGAAAGGTGCTCAAAGAACATGATATGAGCTCTGGTTTCAGGGAGGCACAGTGGGGAAACTCCCTGAGCGACAAGCACCGGGCCAGTATGGGGAAAAGCCACGAGCACACTTCCCACCACCACTGGGCGTATTCCCACCACCACATGCTTGTTCTGTTATTTCTATATCCAATCCAGGTGTTACCAGCCTTGCAAACACGTATTCACCTCCTGTCTTATTTTGTACTACTAATGTGCCGCTGTACATAAGGGTTTCGCACGCACACATCAAGGCCCTACCTGCAGCGTTGTCATGTGTCTTTTTCTGCAAACCTTTAAGAATATCGTATTACAGGGATAACTACCGATGTATAGTTGTCAGGTGAAAGTATGATCTGTCCACACTGTGGAGCCCGGAACGAGATTGGGGTGAGATTTTGCAGGAAATGCGGGTCAAATCTCCAGCATCTCGGGGAATATACAGATTATGTAGGGGCTGCAGTACGTTCATGTGCTTTCTTTGTTGATGTTCTGGTGGTTGCAGTTCCACTTGCCCTTGTCCTGTGGATTACCACAGATTTGTCTTTTTTCATGATTGTGCTTGTTCTTTTTCTGGTGGGTTGGGTGTATTGCGCTGCACTGGAGAGCTCGTCTCTGCAGGGCACTCTTGGTAAGATGGTTGCTGGAATACGAGTGGTGGATTCATATGGGAAGAGAATCTCCTTCAAGACAGCCTCTGTCAGGTATTTTGCCAGAATACTGACCCTCGTGTTTCAGGCGAGTTACTGGTATTTGGTGTCATTCTCTGACAAGAAGCAGGCTATACATGATATGGTTGCAGACACGTACGTCGTGATGAAAGGTTCCTGTTCTCCCGATACCCCCATACATGAACTTCCACGGTGGTATGACGCCTACAAGCAGTGAGTCTGTAATTGCTGTTGAGCAGCTGGTGTAATAGACTTTTTCCCAGATACTGGACCTTCCTACCGTGGTATCTGGCAGCTTCATGTCAGCAGAGGGGTCCCCCCTTACAGGAGATTTTTAAGAGGAGGCTTTGGGAGAACGTGCTGATGCCATCATAGGTTCAACATCAAGAGCTGAAGCTCACTCGCAAGGTACTCTTGCAGTCACTTCCCACACACTGCCAATGTATGGAGACTCCATTATGAGACCAAAATTTATAAACAATGATGCAGCACTCATGTGTGGTGATGTCTATTAGAGGGAAGTTGATGGCGTGCCTCGTGACCTGTTTCATCCTGCGTGCACCCCTGTTTCTGGCTGTACCTGAATCCTGGAGTTATGGGATTGATGGGATTTCGGGTATTGCAATGACAGCAGATGGAGGGAATGTTTTAGCCGGATGCACCTCTGGGGATTACTTCTCTTTTAATGAATTTGGTGAGATCACTACACAGGAGGAATTGGATACTGAGATTACAGGTGTGGACCTTGGTGACAAGAATATGATGCTGGGCACGAAGTCAGGAACTCTCATTTTGAGATCTACTGGAGATAAAGTAGTACACTTTACCAGCGAACCTGTGCTTTCAGTGGCAATTTCAGATAACGATGCATGTGCAATTTCTGGAACAGACAAGAATATCTATCTATTTCCCCTGGCAGGATCAGCGGTAGAGTTGTATGTAGGGACTCCTATCTCATGTGTATGTGCGTCCCCCGATGGCCAAAAGGCTGCAGCAGCTACCTCAGGCAGCATCTATCTGTTTACTGTTGATGATGACGTGATGTCTCAAGATTATGAGATTCCATCTGTCACATCTATGGCCTTCTTGAGAGATGGTTCTCTGGTGGCGGGAACAGAAACTGGGTCTCTCTATATTATCAGAGAGGCAGTCCGCCGGATCAGGGAAGATCTTGGCTCTATCATTGGGCTGGAGACAGGCGAAGAAGTGATTCTCGTAAGCACTCCAACAACACTCTACGTTTATGATAGCTCTGGGATGGAACACGTTCGACTTACCCTAGATAACATAGTAGATTGCGACATCTCCTCCGATGGGCACTATATCGCAGCTTTGAGTTCTCAGAACGTACAAGTATTCAATGGGAGAGGCGAGCTTCTGTGGCGAAAGGTTGTTAATAACGCGAGGTCAGTTGAGGTGTCTTCAGATGGAAAATACATGACGCTGGCAACAGATGAGAGTATCATTTTCTTGAAGACCCGGGAAGACACATTCAGGGGAACTCGTTCGTATCCGTATCCTTCAAGAGAGCTCTATTCCTTTGAAGACCTAAAGAGGGTCTGGTCATATCAAGTTCCTCTGGTTCTGACTCCATATCTGAAGCAGCAGCAAATGGGGTGTGCTGTGGGAGATGTGAATGGAGATGGGAACAATGAAATCGTGGTGGCAGATGGTAATACATTGCTGATACTTGATTCCGGGAGGAGAGTCCTTGGTGAAGAGGATGCTCAGGAAGACATCCTCCACATAGCCCTCATGGATGCAGATGGTGATACTGTCCCGGACATCTTCTATACGGTGAATGATGGGAGATACACTGTGTACGCCCTGGATTTTGCAGATGGAAATCTGACCGAATTCGACTTCACAGCATATTTTGGTGTTTCCACCAAAGAGAAGATGGAAGCTGCACTTGCCCCTGTTATCTCCTATGACATTGATGAAGATGGAATCTCTGAGATTATCGCAGTGGTCAATTCAGGGTACACCCTGCACCCCAGAGGGATCCTTGCCTTTGAATATCCTTCTGGAAATGTGGAATGGTTCTATATGTCTGCAGCAAGCCTTGTCATCGATGCTTTCTGTGATATTGATGGAGATCAGACACCAGACATTATTGTGGGTTCTCATTCGTGCTGCAATGGCTGTGCTCTGGGGGATCGAGATGATTGTCACGCATACTTGGCTGTACTCGACCTTAACGGGAGAGAAGTGTGGTGCAAGGAGATGGCTTCAGAGCTTCAAATTGTCAGAGCAGGTGTAGATGACATTGATGGGGACGGAAGGAGTGAGATTGTAGGTACAGTGTATCATGCGAGTCACCTGCATGGGCGTCTTTTTGTGATGGATGAGACGGGGGAAATCCTTCATGACAGGATGTATGACTGCTCTCTGTCACCAGCCGGGATTTGTGACTTTGATAGAGATGGGATGAAGGAGATTGTAGTCACAGACTCCAATGGAAATATCAACATGTATAATCACGAGCTAGAATTGCTGAAAACGAACTCCATGGTACTGTATCAACCTTCTGAAATTGAAGGGATATCAGACATGGATGGGGATGGAAATAAAGAAATCGTGGTGAAGATATGGGACAAGAGTGTCAGGATATTGAGCAGCGATTTTGAGGAAAAATGGAATCGGAAGTCCAGTGATTCAGTTGTGCCCAGGACTCTGGTGACCAATGTATCTGGCTGTGGAAATGATCTCATCATCTTGATGGAAAAGGCTGTGGAGTTGTATTCCTTTGAGAGAGAAAATGATGATGTGTGCAGTGGGCTTTTTTCTCTGACAGATGCTCCAGATTCTGCACCAGGAGCTGAAAACATTGGATCCAGTGCTTTTGGTCGCAATTATTTGACCTTAGCTGTTATAGTCTCCATTATGGGTCTCATTTCGTTTCTTGCCATAGGCAGACGTATGGGAAGGCTTCACATTCCTGGATTCCTGTATTTTGCAGCCAGGAAATCCAAGCCTGTTCTCATGGTTTTATCCCTGGAGAGACGCAGTGAAACCAGCTATCAGATGTCTCTTGAATCTGTAAACAGGGAAATTCGCCCGGCAAAATCTGCTCGAACCTATACTATTTCCCCTCAAATGCGTTCTGAGATTATCAAGCGAGTTG
>JACVGW010000034.1 GCA_018992565.1 Theionarchaea archaeon | reverse complement strand
GCCCTCCTGAGAAATTGAAGGTCAGGCGCCCAGTCTTCAAGTAGGGGATCTGAAATCCAGGTTAAAATGACTGACTGGCCTCTCTCGTGAAGCTCATCAATTGTCTCTATCATTTCTTGATCTGTGATATCTGGCCAGAGAACGCCTCCTGCTATGCGTGCCGTTGTGATCCATGATTGCTGGGTGGCTACTGGGACTACTGTTGTTAACAAGAAGATGATAATCAGGCATGATGCTCGTCTCATGCAGTAGTAGGCCCTATTTGAGATTTAAATGTATGGTGATAAAACCCGAAAAGAAACAAAAGTCAAAGATGATTCATATGATGGTATGTTTCATGTTTTCTGTCTGTGCATCCAGAGTCTTCCCTTGTGCAATATGTCCCATCCAATTCCACGGGCGCACCACCATTGACCGTCATTGTATACTTCAGATTTATGAGCACGAGTGGTTTGGAGAATCTGTACTACCAGACCTTGTAAAGCGTTCTGGCTACCTTCAAACCTCCCCATGGCATTCAGTCGAATAAGAATCCTTGACAGCACTGGCATCACCGCTTCTTCTCGCGTATCACCAGATAAGAAGATGTCGAATTCGGAGTGACCATACAAACCTTTTTTAGGCTCTACCCTTCACTACTTCCATGAAGAAATCGGTCTTGGCCCTTTCCGTGCTTGTAATGCTGGCCTCGTCTCAAGGGAGAATAGCATGGTATGGGGAAAAGGAATTCGAGGGAAATATCACCTCCTTGGAGCAAGAGGGATACACCGTAAAGTACATTGAGAGCATCGATGAAAAAACGCTCTCTCGATACGATGTCCTTGTACTATGCCTCACTGAACCATCAGACCAGGAAAAAGGAGTAATCCTGGACTTTCTAGAGGCAGGAGGAGGTCTCCTGATCCTCTATAATGCCATGACACACGATAATATAGAGGATGTACTCTCCGCGTACCAGTTGGAAAGAGCTGCTGAAGCAGATAGCAACATTGTCTTCCCATTTCTGCCAGAAGATAAAATAGATGAGTTGAAGAAGAGAATCTCCATTTCTCAGCAAGGAAAAGGTAGAATACTAGCAGTGGGATACGATCCTCTCACATTCCAGGCAGTCAGTTTGTTATTTGATGTTGATAGTCTACTCAAGTTCGGGATGGACTGGCTCTGCCAGGACTGGCATGTGGAACAGACGCAGAGAGAGGTGACCAGGACTCGGTTTTCAATCATGGTATTGCTGGGTGTTGCGGCAGCTACACTGGTAATAGGGTATTTCCTGTACAGGAAGAAGATGTCAGGAGCACCAGAGAGTTCCGAATCGAAAGAATCTCAAAAAGCAGAGAAAATACGAGAATTAAAGGCCAGGTTCGTATATGGAGAAGTCTCTAGAGATGAATATAAAAAGGAACTGAAAAAACTGGAACGTTCTCAATAGTGGGTCAGAAGACGTGGTGAGCTGTTCATGGTAGAATATAGACCAGAGAAGACCTTGTACTCTGGCATGATGGGTGACATTGGCAATGAACGTGAGAACTTTCGAGAAGAGAATCAGGCAGATGAAAGAAGAAGCAGAGCACGTAGAGAGAGTTCGAAAGGGAACCTGTTCAATAGGGACAGCATCGACTCACTGACTAGGGCAACAAAGAAGAAAATAATAAAGAAGAGAATCATATCTGTGGAGCATCTCTTCCTTCATATTGATATCTAAATCCTGTATCCTTGTCTGGTGGGTTCTCTTTCAATATCACGCTTGAAGCCACCATGCGCTGTATTTGGTTTGTTCCCTCATAGATCTGCAAGAGCTTTGCATCCCGCATCAGTTTTTCAGCAGGATATTCCTCCAAGTACCCGTATCCGCCCATGATCTGTACACACTCTACAGCATTCTGCATGGCTGCATCTGAAGCAAAATATTTGGCAAAAGCAGACTCTTTGCTATTCCTGATTCCATTATCAGCTAGCCAGGCTGCATATCGAGTTAACCATCGAGCAGCTTCTGTCCTGCAGTCCATATCGGACAACATGAAAGAAATACCCTGATTCGCTCCAATAGGCTTGCCAAATTGACGACGGACGTTACTGAACTTGGCAGCCTCATCCACACATCTCTGAGCAACCCCAGTGGCAATGGCAGCAATCCCGGCCCTGGTCTTGTCCAGGGTCATCATGGCAATCTTGAAGCCGTCTCCTATGTTGCCAATCAGACAATCTCCAGGTATGTGTACATCGGTGAAAATGACTTCCGACTGCACCGAGTTTTTCTGTCCCATCTTCTTCTCAGTATACCCGATTTCTACTCCCTCCAGATCTGCAGGCACCATAAAACAGGCCAATCCCTTATACCCTTTTGAAGGATCAGTGGAGGCAAAAACACTGTGCAGAGAAGCCACCGGAGCATTAGTGATAAAACACTTGGCTCCATTGATTACCCATCCATCCCCCTCCTTTGTGGCTGTGGTCTTGATGGATGCTGCATCAGAGCCAGATTCCCTTTCTGTCAGGCAAAATGCTCCAAACTGCACCTTTTTCCCCGTGATCAAGGGTGAAACATACTTCTTGAGCTGTTCTGCAGTGGCACCAATCAGGATGGGTGCAAAAGCCAGATTATTACACATGATGGAGGTAGCCAATCCCGCACATCCATAACCAGTTGCCTCTGATACCAGTGTCTCTTCCAGTAACGAGCGTCCCTGACCGCCCACTTCCTTGGGTACATGTAGATTCATCAGCCCCGCTTCGTAGGCCTTTTGAACCACATCCATGGGGTACTCATCTTGTTTTTCAAGATCAGCAGCGACTGGTGTAATATGTTCATGAGCGAACTCTTTTGCCTTGTTGAAGAGTTCTTCTTCTCCCAATGAAAGCTTGAAATCTACCATGATCGTTCCTCCTGAGGTCACCTTGCATACGCCTATTTAAATGTTTACGTATGTCCATGATGACCAGGCAATCTCTAGGAGATGAACCCCCTCCCGAAATGACTGGAGGAATCCCGGCTGAATCAGCCTTCTTCCAGAATCTCCAGGAGAAGTTCAATGAGTTCTTCGTAATTTCTGTCTCTCTGGTTGCTCCAGTAGTTTGATGCAATATAGTTTCCTGCAAAGAAGTACTCTTCAAGTTGCCTGCAGCACAGTTCCACGTAAGGCAAGAGCTCCTGCACTCTGGCCCACTTTCCAGGATACGTCTTATCAAGACCTTTGTCAAGTATCATTCTCAAAAGCTGTTCCACCAGATCCTCCAGGGTTTCACAGCAGGGGGCTTCCCTGCGCCACTCCACTTCCACTCCTGACTCCCTGATCCTCTCTATGAGTTCCTTATACCTGGAGTAGCAGTCCATCATTCCTGCGTATGCCAGTGGTTGCAGAGATACCCGTGGCTGGTACACTGTTCCAGTTGGGTTTGTCACCAGGGCAGAATCCTCATCAGAGACTGGAGACCCATTGGGAGGTGTCCCCGTAACCGTGACTTCATTCAGGGCAGGTAACTCCTCCCCGTTCACATACGCTTCGAAGGTGATGGTTAGGGTCTCTCCACTATCGAGAGGACCCACATTCACCCAAGTCAAAGCAGTCGCGCCCCTGGGCCAACAGCCATGAGATCCGGGGGGATGTTGGCTGCATCCTGGTAGGTCAATCCCACAGATAGAACATCCACAACTTCAACAGGGTCCAGAGGGACTTCTCCAGTATTTGTTATGGTCAGAGTGAATATGACATTCTGGCCAGGATTCAGAGGAGAAGGAGCCACTGATTTGATAACATGAATTGCAGGAGCAGCTACTCCCACAGGTGAGGTATCTTCATCTGACTCATCCCCAATGACAGATGTGCCAATGACGATAGCCCTGTTGATGAAGGTTCCCACTCTTCCGGGGTCCACTTCTGCTTCAAAAGTCACTGAAAGTATGTCACCCGGGCTCATGGCACCAATGTTCAACCAGGTCAATGTCTGTGTTCCATCAAGGCTATCAACAATTGAATCAGGTTCATAAAGTAATCCCGCCACAACAGCGAACCCCGGCCTGTAGGTCAACCCATCGGGGAGAATATCGGTAAGCTGCACAGGCAACAGCCATCACAGGTTGTGATCCCACGAAGTGGACCTGAAAAAGCAGTGGTAAACCTATAAGTACAATACTTCCAAATCTTCTCATACTCTCAGCCATGTCAGTTCCTCCTTTCAGCGTCCTCTTGCTGATATGAGATATAAGAAAGTATGCGTAATGTCTGTTTTTTGCACAAATCCGGGTGTTCTGTCGCGTCATCTGCAATAGCACAGGATTCCTTATTGAAAAAAAAGCGGGACTACAACATAAAGATGTTCCAGAGTCATGAACTCATCTCATTTCTCTGGGTTGTTCCCTTTCTCAGACTTCTGGAAACGGTTGGTCCAGCACACCCACGGTTATGACACACTTGGAATTTCTACTGAAAGAATATTTGTGTCCTTGGAAAAATCTCAGAAGAACACTAATAATTATCACGCCATAAACTTCAATACTTCCATTACTGGGAAATTCGCAGCAAAACGATATCTTTAAGTACTCAGGAGCTGAGGGCATAGTGTAATTCCTGAGGTGAAGAGTTTGACTACCTGTAGATGGATAGCGGAAAAAAGAGGCACTTCGCCAGTCATAGCTGTCGTCCTAATGATTGCGGTTGCGGTTGCTATCTCTGTCATTGTTTATGCCTGGAGTTCTGGTTTTATATCACAAAAAAATACTCAAGAGGCTACAAGTGCAGAATCTTTGGTTCTGGAAGTCATGCGATTGAGCGGAACCAATCTCACCGTTCATATCAGGAACCATGAACCTTCCAACATATATCTTGATGCAGTCTATGTCGATGGGGAATTGAGAGCATGTACGATTGGATGCAAGCTAGTCAGTAATTCCGTTACCCTTGTGGACCTGACTTCTCTGGTAGGCTCAAAGGGTGGTGATGGAGCTTTCCTAGAAGGAAATCGAGTTAAGCTGGTGACGGCACGGGGAACTCAAATTCAGTTTGTGGTGAAAGATTAGCTTTTGTTTTTTTTGGTTCTGGTGGTATGTGGTGGAGACAGTCAGAGTTGAGGAGCCGTGTTACAAGAATGCGTCTAGCATAGTCTGGTATGGTGATTCTAGCACTCGTGGATTAAGGCCACCCTTTTTCATTCTTTTCACAGCACTGATCCTCAATCTCTCGTCAGGGAACAAATACTGTGATCTTCGTATCACTTTCATACTCTCCAGGGAGAACAGTCCTATACGAGAAGTTCTCAAGAGGCTTTGAGAGAATCTGCGAGCCGCAATGTAGAAGTACTCGCACACCTCTCCATACACGGATAGGTACTGGGCTGCCAGCTTGGAGCCCACACGGGCTTTCCAGTCCTTGACCTCTATACCTACGATGTACCAGCGCCTGCCATTCTGGTATACGGCAACGATATCGCCGTAGTAACATACATCTGAGCGATCTCTGTAGGGCTTTATGTGGAACTCTCTTTCTACATATATGGGGATTCCATGCTCTCGAATATGTTCTGTTATCATAGATATTCCCTTAGAGTAAGTTGATTCACATTGTTGCAGTACTCTCTGAGTTTTCTTTCACTGGTGAAGGGAGACAGTATGTGATGACCTGCTCTCAGCAGCAGTTCTGCATATCTTTCCTTGTCATACTCAGTATCTTCCATCAGTTCAGGGATGGATACTCTGTTTGTGGCTTTCCTGGCTTTCCAGTCCCGTATGATGTAACGCACTGTCTGACCAGGATGACGTTCCACCCCTTCCTTTTTCAACTTTTTGAGTGCAGCCACAGATAGATTAGTCACCCTATACTCCTCCAGATGACGGCTGATACCGATGGAGATCACCAGATCTTCCAGATGTACATCTCCCTGTAATACACCACCAACATAGGTGTTAACGACTTCCAGAGCATCAGGGAGGTACCTGAAAAAGTGAGGTACACTCTCTGCCTGGGCCAGGGTTGATAACATCTCTTCCTGCATATGCTTGAGAAGAGGAGGCTGATCACTCCTTCGCAGTTCTATCCCTCTCGCTTTTAGTTCTCCATCAATAACGCCGTAGTAACTGGTTAATGACCCAATACCTGCCTGGGAGGGTAAAAATACAATCCAGGAGTACATCCCCTCGAGTTCCAGAGGGATGCCAATCTTATCTGAAATCGCAGTACAGAGCTCCTCAAAATCTTTACGGGGTGCCTCTTTTTTCACCCATAATGAATCCACAATACCATGTAAGACTTCAAATCCCAGTTCTTCAGCTGTATGCATGGAAGTGAGCAGTATCTCACGGGCGTAGGCTGTGACTGATTCATGACATTCTATGCGACCGAATCGAGCATTTCTATACCCTAAATAACCAAAACAGGTTACCAGTACCCATTTTAATAAAGTTCTTCTTCCTTTTACATGAGGATTCCCTTTGTACAACGCTTTTTTTACAATCAATGGCTTTACTACATCGGGTATGAAGCCTCGCCTCTTTTCGCAGATATTGTACCCCAGGACAGGCACCTTTCTTCCCGAATCAGGACAACAGGTACATAGTACAGTCTCGGGAGAGATATTGAACTCATTGATGATATTGGGATACAGAGAACTGAAGTCCACCTCTCCTACATGTGGATAAATGCCCACCCGTGGCTCAAAAATGTGGCCCCCCCGATCTGCTTTTACCAGCTGCAAAGCAGTCTTGAACTGTTCAGGAGTCTGCTTTCTCCAGGGGATTAACACCTTTCGCCTGTATGCCTCGTATAACTGCATGGAAGAGATAGCTGTTCCAGGAGATAATCGGGACAGTCGCTGTACAGGTATTCGGGACATTCGAGAGAGTTCTATCAATCCGTCTAGTCCTCCTTCTCTGTAGTGGAAGGAACTCTTAGTATCAATGTGTATTCTCCCCTTCAGTAAATACTGGGGTGGCTTGTACACGATCCGCCCATACGAGAAATAGGATGTCCCCTCCTTGCCGAACCAGCCTGGCTCCCTCCCCAGCTCCAGTGGAACCCGGTGGATTTGGCCCAGATGAAGCAGATAGGGAATTGCGAACTCGTCTCCCCCATGTGAATATATAATGTCGGGATCCAGAATGCGTACTGTTTTCACAAAATCAGTGAGGATACTCTCCTCTGTACCATCCAGTTCGAAAGAACCCTCAGTATCCCGCAGTACAATCCCTGTCAAAGGATCTGAAAAGGAGTGAATACCTTTCGTCTGCACTGTTACATCAAAGAAGAGCTCTTTTAGCGGAGGAATATCGTACTCAACGGCAAAGGGAGAATCTTCCTCTAGGTTCATCATGGGGAACAAATCTCTTTCAAAAAAGTAGCGTTGAGGAAAACTGATATCTACATTGAACAGTTCATAGAGTTCATACCCTCCTAATCGATCAATCTCTGCTGCCAGTTCCTGTACAGTATACTGGTTGAGGACTATCTTTACTACAGGAGCTTTCTTAGTGAAAGAGATGGACTTCACTTCACGGCGGGTGTAGGAAACGGAAGGGAGATCTTCCACATAGAGATGCAATGCATGTTCTCTCTCTTTTTCTACAGCTCGTACATAAAACCAGGGTGAAAATCTCTCTTTCTTAAGAAAGGATCTCCCATCATAGTACCAGATCTTCATACAGGCTTCTCTATAATCTGGGTAACAGTCAATCAGAAACATTTTCAACCTTCTTTTTTAGTGCAGTAATCTCCTTTTCATGTTCCAGTAAAATAGCTAGACTCATGGCATCAAATACGTCTAATGGTGCCATGTAGCTGGAAGCAGAGGCATGTTCTCTCACTTTTTTCATCAGTTCATCAAATGCTTCTCGATCTTTCCTTCGCAATGCCCTTTTGAATGTATTCCATTTCTGTATTTCGGATTCTGTAAGCATGCGGTAGGTTGGGGCTGTTCTACCCATGGGTAGTCCTCCAGAGATCCAGTGTTTTCTGGTACGGGTGGATAAACGGCACCTGGAATGTCTGTTGATCAATAGATAATACCATTGCATTTCTCTTCATTTTGAAAGAAACACGAGAGTCAAAGATTTTTACAGTATTCTTATGATCTGTTACCACAACAGGCACACAATATGTCTTTACTATTTCTTTTAATCTAAATAAGAGCTTTTTATATAAGATAGTTGCTATCTCCCCTTCTACATCATCAGAGCGGAAAAGGTCGCTGAAAAAGGAGACCACCACCACAGAAGGAGCACTCTCCCGTATGAAAGCAGGGAGTGCACTCGTAATCAACATCTTCAACTGGAATATGGTAAAAGCCCTGGAAACATACACCTGTTCCATAGCATTCATGTCTAGCTGTTTGCAGAAGGATGAGAGAATGAAGGGATCAAACTTGTTTCCACCATCTATAATGAGGGAAGGTGTCCTTTTCACCAAAAGGTAGGCTGTGAATTCTTTGAGCAGAGAGGGATCACCTTCCACTATGTATAATTGGGGACGCAGGGAAATCTCGTCGAAATAATGCATAGATCCGAAAGAGAAATTATGGCATTTATACGTTTAGATAGAGCATTGGAAAAGTATTCACAGCCCTTTTCTATAATAACAAACAAATACTACTGTAAATACTATACACGTACGTGAAAGAACATCTTGACCTCAACATTGAGATAGTCATGTACCCAAAACCCGGATGTTTCAGCCCAGCATTCGTTCACTCAGGGAAGGAGCGCTCTCCTCACTTACCTGTCAACCTTGAGATATACAATGAAGGGAACTCTATAGATACCGAAACTTTTTTATATACCCTTCTTGAATAGAGTATATCCCAGGGAGGTATCGAGTTGCCTGACATAAGCTTCTTGAGGAAGAATGTTCGAGGAATCAAGGGTGTTTTCCTCACCAAGGACGGAGAAATCCTTGACGTAGATGTAGAGCTTGGCGAAGATGTGAAATATCTATCCAAGAGTATTTCCTATCTACTTGAGGTTATATGTGACAAGAAAGGAGACGTCAGAAAACTGTCCATCGTGGGAAATGACCGGTTCTTCATTTTCTTTCACGACTCATACGTACTAGGCGTCATAACTTCAGAAGATGTCAACGTGCCGCTGCTCAATGTGGTTGCAGGGCGAATGCTGGAGCATGTAGAAGTCTCCAAAGAGCAGATGGAAAAACTGGTGAAAGAGGCCAAAGATGAAGTGCTGGAACGCCTGGACGCTTTCATTGGATAATCCCTTTGTGCATTTCATGAATGACCTAGTAGCGGGAGACCTTGACGGTCAGCGTTTTTGCGATTTGTGAGAGATGATGGATTTTTCATTCCTTAAGGGTAAGTCTTACTTGAATAAGTGGCCATCAAAAAGAGTGGAAAGGTTGGAGCTGTATACTTACTTGTAAATCCACCTATTTAACTGTTTCATTGACACGGTTTACCTTGCACTGATATTGAGTGCATGGTTGTCCTACAGCGTCCTGAGAGTCTACAGAACGCTTTCAATCGATTCTAATACGCATTAATATTTCTTAATATGGAAATTAACGCGATTCAAGTCTTTAATCAAAAATCCACTCTTCATTGATCCAGATTCTGTAACGCAGCAATCCTCATGCATGTAAGCGTGCCCTCAGCTTTCCACAGCTACGTGCGAAATATACACCGCATACTGAAGAGGTCATTCCACCGAAGCTATTCCTCTTTTCTCACAGCCCTCTTTATTCTCATGGCACCATGAGAAGGTACTGACTTTGACGAAAAAGATTTACTTATCATAACCGAAAACTATAAAAGGAAGGGAGCAAAAGTAGGATTCCGTGCATAGTGAGTATTTCCTTAATTTGCTGTAGAGGAAATAATTGTCTCCTCTTAGGTGAAGCTGTGCTGTATAAAGAGCAGAGACCATAAGGAGGAAAGATTATGTTTGTGACACCGATGGAGGGGTTGCATGATCACTGCCTGTGAAGCAGATAGTGCAATCTCTGACCGTTCCCTAGAAGACCAGATCGAGCTCTCTTCCAACTCCTTGACCGTGCTGGAAAAACGTTACCTGAAAAAGGACGAGCATGGTAATGTAGTAGAGACTCCTGAGGAATTATTCAGGAGAGTAGCCCACAACGTTGCGTCAGCAGATTTACTCTATGATCCTGAAGCAGATGATGCTGCTCTGGAAGAAAAGTTTTACACCATGATGACGAACCTTGAATTTCTGCCCAACTCCCCCACGCTCATGAATGCAGGACGTGACCTGCAGCAGCTTTCTGCGTGCTTTGTGCTGCCCATTGCAGATTCCATGGAATCTATCTTTCAGGCCATTAAATATACTGCACTCATCCATAAAAGCGGAGGGGGCACTGGATTCTCCTTCTCTCGATTGAGGCCTGCACATGACGTGGTCCACTCCACTGGTGGTATTGCATCAGGACCTGTGTCATTCATGAAAGTATTTGATGCAGCTACTGAAGCAGTGAAGCAGGGAGGAACACGTAGAGGAGCAAATATGGCCATTCTATATGTAGACCATCCTGACATCCTTGAATTCATCACATGCAAAGAGGATGACGCCACGCTAAACAACTTCAATATCTCCGTGGGAATCACCGAGCGATTCATGGAAGCAGTGAAGTCAGATGGAGAATTTGAACTCGTCAATCCTCGAAATGGAGAAGTCACTAGGAAAGTCATGGCCCGAAAGGTATTTGAGCTCATTGTCAAGATGGCATGGAAGAATGGAGAGCCTGGAATCATCTTTCTTGACAGGATAAACAGAGACAATCCCACGCCAGAAATCGGGGAGATTGAATCCACCAATCCCTGTGGAGAGCAGCCACTGCTCCCCTATGAATCATGCAATCTGGGTTCAATCAACCTGGCAGGAATGGTGAAGGCAGGAAAAATCGACTTTAACCATCTGAAAGAAACAGTATGGCTAGCTGTTCATTTTCTGGATAATGTTATTGATAAGAACAACTTCCCTTTCCCTGAAATGGAAACCGTGACCAAGGGAAACAGGAAGATCGGATTGGGAGTCATGGGATTTGCGGATATGCTTATCATGCTGGGCATTCCTTATAATTCTCAGGCAGCATTGGCAGTCGGAGAAAAAGTCATGAGGTTCATTTCTCAGGAATCAACAAAAGCCTCCATAGAACTGGCAAAAAAGAGAGGAGTATTCCCTAATTTTTCCCGTTCTGTGTTCGCTGAACCAATCCGCAATGCCTCCCGAACGACTATTGCCCCCACTGGCTCTTTGAGCATCATTGCCGGTTGCTCTTCGGGGATTGAGCCCTTGTTTGCCGTCTCATTCGTGCGGAAGAATATCCTCAACGATGTAATAATGGTGGAAGTCAATCCCCTGTTTGAAGAAATCGCCAGAGAAAGAGGGTTCTACAGTGCAGAACTCATAGAGGAAATAGCCAGGACAGGAAGTCTTCAGGGGACAGAGGTCCCCCCCGACGTGCAGGAGTTGTTTGTCACTGCCCACGATATCTCTCCTGAATGGCACGTGAGAATGCAGGCAGCATTTCAGAACCACACTGACAATGCTGTGTCCAAGACTGTCAACTTCCCGAATTCTGCAACTGAAGAAGATGTGGCCCGGGTCTTTGAGCTGGCCTACGAACTTGGGTGCAAGGGAGTGACAGTATACAGGGATGGTTCACGGGAAACACAAGTCCTGAACAGAGGTACAAAGAAGGAGAAAGAAGGGGAACAAGAAGTGCAGAAAGCTCCGAGACCACGCCCTGAGCTGACGGTAGGAGGGACTGTGAAAATCACCACGGGATGTGGTAGCCTGTATGTGACTATTAATGAGGATGAACATGGGTTGTGCGAGGTGTTTGCGCGTATGGGAAAGTCTGGTGGATGCATTTCGTCACACTCTGAAGCTATTGGGCGCCTTATCTCACTTGCTCTGCGGGCGGGTGTGGGGACTGAGTCTGTGATGAAGCAATTGAAAGGAATCAGATGTCCCAAGCCAGCCTTTCATAACGGGGAGAAGGTACTCTCCTGCGCCGATGCCATTCAGATTGCAATCCAGCGGTACATCCATAACGGAGCGAGTTCCGTCCAGCTCAGCCTCGATCAGCTCAGTGAGGGATTGTGGGGACGATGCCCTGAGTGCCCTGAGTGTGGCGCCATGCTTGAAATGCAGGAAGGATGCTTGAAGTGCAGGTCCTGTGGATATTCAGAGTGCTGACCTGCTTCCTTTCCTTTTATTATGAGAAGATGTTGCATTTGAAGTTGAACCGGAAAGGAGAAAGAGGGAGATTCTGAGGCACCCTTAAGACGTGTGTTCCCGTAGGTTGCCAGTTCTGAACAAATCATCTCAAAGGAGTGTAACAGCCAAGGTGCTTGACAACCTTTTTAACTCTTTTTTCTAAAGCATTTGTAATGAGCTTGGAGTCTTTTGTGAAAACACTGAAAAGCTACGGGTACAGCAGCCAGTATATCACACAAGTCATGAACACACTGCTGCGCTCATATACAGAGTACACGTATTCCCGGAGAATTGTGCCAACGAAAGAAACAGGTCTTCTGGTGGCCTTCCGCGTACTTTCTGACAGGGGGAGCTACCTAACCCTTACATCCCAGGGGCTGGCTGCTGCTGAACAGCTCATAAAGGAGAGGGTCCGCAGCATGTCTCAAGACGTGATGACGCCAGAATTCTTTTTCATCCTGACGTTCATGTATCCTCACCTGGAGGAACTGGAGATCCAGTTTCTGCGTTCTTTCAAGCCATTGGAGGAGGCGTACAATAGAATAATGACCACGTTGCAGCGCTCAGGACTTGCCTACCTGGAAGGAGACACTGTGAAAGCCCCCAGGACACTTTACACCTTCTTTGAATTCCCCTTTAGAGAAGAACCATTCCAGCAGGCTATCAGGCAGATCAGAGCGTATATCAGAGTGTCAGCTCTCAACCGAAGGATCATGAGGGTAACCTTCTCGGATATGAAAGACTGCAGAGAAGAAGTCATGGCTGCAGTCCAGGACATGAGATCCAGGGGTATCATAAAGGAATTCGTCAGAGACAAAGGATATACATTCCGGGTGCTGGATGCTGCAGCATACAAGCAATTCATCCAGGCTCTTCTCCATGAAGCTCTGGCTGCCTTCCGGTTTATTCCGCCATCTCCTGAATTCCGCCCTCTGGTTCACTGTGGGTGGGACTCAGTGGGACTGCTGGACGAATATCCTGTTCCCCAGGATATGCCCATGAATATTCTGCTCTTCGGAGACCCGGGCCCCCTGAAGCAGCTGTGGGCTCAGCATTATCTCTATGGAGAACTTCTCAACAACAAAGGGGCCATCTATCTCAGCGTGAATTCACCTCCTGATGATGTGAGAAGGAACTTCCTGCGGTTCAACAAGGATGTCTCGTCGTTTGAGCAGGATGGAACCCTCATCTTTGTGGACTGTTATCCCCGGAGGCAAAAATCGCCACACATGTATTCGGCTCCCATCGATACCAGTTCTCTCACTGATTTTGCCATGGTTTTATCCGATGCCCACCAGGCCATGGACATACAGCAGGGCATCTGCGTCATTGACTCTCTCTCTAACGTGATGTTGTATTCTGATCCTGAACAGGTTATCAAATTCGCCGTCAATCAGGCATCCCGATTCAAAGAATGGGGGTGGACAGGCCTTTTCATTGTAGAGAAAGGAGTAAATGATCAAAAAATTGAGAATTCATTGAAATTTCTGTTGGATGGCGTTTTTGAAATTGAAGATGATGAGTTCCGCATTTTATGGATACGCGGAATGGTAGATAGCCCGGTGAGGTATGCATTAGATATCTCTCCAAGAGGGCTCATCTTGCTACCAAAGAGGTGATTTCTTATGGAACGAGAGAATATCCCTCCTGGTGAAGCTGCAAAGGCTCACACGGGAGAGCACATACTATTTCGAGCATTATCTACCGTATTTGAAGGAATAAAAGTGAAGAAGGTTGAACTGGGGGAGAGAAATTACTTCCTGGTCACCTACAGTGAAGAACTTGAAGGTGAGCGTCTTCTGCAAGCAGAACTGCTTGCCAACAGCATTATTGCACAGGATTTGTCGGTTACTACAGTAGTGAAATCCCGAGAAGAAGCGATGAGAGACTACCCACGATTGAGAGTGAGATGGGACAGGATATCTGATGCCTCTGTTACAGTTGTGGAGGTGGACAACTTTGACTGGGCAGCCTGCGTGGGTCAGCATGTGGCCCGCACGGGTGTTATTGAGGTTATCATCATCACGCGGGTCAATTCTACAGGACCTCATGAATATGAGATAGAGTTTGAAGTGGCCCAAAAGGCAAAGGTAGAGGCAGTGAAGCGGGCAGCATTGGCCCGGAATGTGGCCCACGAGTTGAAAACTTCTATGGATCAGGTCATTCCGACTCTGCATAACTTGAAAGACAGGACTCATCTGCTCACAGAATCTGTACGTCTCCTGACCTCACAGGTCCTGTCGAATGTACAGCCCGAATATATGGAGGGGATTCCAGTTTACTGTGTTGAAGTTCCGGGAGGAGACAGGAAGACAATTCAGAGAGAAGCAGCCCGTCTTACAAGAGAGAATTCCTGTCTGGTAGTAACCGTGGAGCAGGTCGAGGACACGTTTCTGGTAGCAGGCTGTTCTCCCAGCCTCAACCTGGACTGCAGGCAACTCATACGCACCCTCCTTCCTGAGGGAAAGGGAGGGGGCAAACCTGAACAGGCCATAGCGAGCTCTCCTCAGAAAGTTGATCTGTCCCGAATTGCAGAGAACATCAGGCAATTCCTAGAGCAACCAAGGCAACCAGGAGGCAGTTGGTCCCCAGAAAATCCATGAACCCAGATATCATGGGGATGACCACACTGTCAGGATCAAGTCCAAATCGAGTGGAAGCAACAGCAGCATAGTAAGAAAGGAAGCAGACCACCACAGCTATGAGCACCCCAGCATACAGACATGCCTGAACCACGAGATACAGTGGAGGAAAATCCAATCCCAGGAATGTACTGGCACCAAATGCCAGGACGCCAATGGCAGGGAACAGTGTTATCCCCAGGAGGGTAATGACAGAGAAATCCTCCAGTGCATCTGAGCTCGGTCTCCAGGTGGATTCTATCATACCCAGGTGAAGCCCTGTAGACAGTCGAGAGCTCAGGATGCCTCCCAGAGCCCCTCCTCCCTCCAGGAAGGGGGGAACCAGGGTGAGCAGTCCACTCATGATGAGAAACTGTTGGATTCTGCTGTTAATGAGGAGACCTGATCCTGTGCTCAAGCAAGCAGATATCACCAGGATTCCCAGACTGTCTTTTATGATACGTGTGGGTAGAGGAGTTCTTCTCTTCACCATGATTATTCCGCTCACCACACAGACTACCACAATAGCAGCAAATACCACAAACCGTGCTCCGAGAAACCGGGTTGCTATGAATAAGCAGGGCAACGTTATCAAATCACCCACAGAAGTAATCAGAGGGGCAGTGACATTGTCCGGGTCCCATCCTCTCAGAAAACTCTGGACTGCTACCAGGAGAGTGAACACCAGTATCAGAAGGCTGGAAATTAATCCCCCAATGACTGACACCACTACCAGGTCAACAAACGAAATGGAAGCAAACCCAAATATATGAGCAGTCGTCCGGGACAACGCTCCCAGAAAGAATGAGACAATGATAGTGAGGAACAGAGAAGCAGAAATGTTCCCTGTGATAACAGGGGAACGACTCAGCCTGGAGATTTCTCCCATGTGCAGAGAGGTACTCATTCGGGAGCCCAGTGAAGCAAAAATGTTACCCCTCATGCCAATAGCAGCGGGGACCATAATCATCAACCCCGGAAAGAATTCCAGCATTTCAGAAAACGTTCCCAGAATGATACCTCCCACAAGAGATCCCAGAGAAGCTAGTACGAGAGAGAGTATTCCCTGCCTGAAAACTGTAGCTCGAACAGAAATGAATTCAAGTTTGTCAGCTAGGGAAACCACCATGCGTCTTTTTTCCTTTATGGAAGTCCTTAACCGTCGGATAATCGTTGTCCCATGCGATCGCCTCAATGTCTTGATTGTGGTAAACTAGTGTCTTATAAGCTTTTCTGACCGCAGGTTCTCTAAAGGGAACCACCACTCTCACCTGCCCTCCTACCCATCCTTCGGGCAATAACACAGATGTCATGACCCCACTCAACCTAGAGCATCAATACCATTCATGCCATGGATCATCTCTTGAATCAGGATTGGTCTTGAGATGTCTTCTCCATAGCATCATACAACTGCTGTACAGAAAAGGGTTTTGCCAGAAATGCTTTGCAGCCGGCTTTCAAGCAGTCTTCTTCCAGCCTTTCTTTGTTAAATGCACTGATGGCCAGAATCCTCGCATTCTCATCCTTTTCAATAATCCTTCTTGTCGCTTCAGCCCCGCTAATATCTGGAAGCAGAATGTCCATGAGAACAAGATCTGGTTTTGTTTCGTCGTACAATTCCACAGCCTGCTCTCCAGTGGACGCTCTGGCCACTACTTCGTCTCCTCTCATTTTGAGGACCTCTTCCATGACGTCCAGCATTTCTTTCCTATCGTCTACTATGAGTACTTTCATTGACTCACCCAGAATTGGTTCGATGAGTTCTTACCTTCATATATTAATCGGATTATATAAAGGTAGCCCCTTTCTTCCCTTCTGTTTTCGTAAAATGTGCAGAGAGATAGGCAAGAAGAACATGTCAAGACACAACCAACCCTCTGGCTGAAACAAAATGCTTCACGCATTGACAGGTCAGGACTCCTGAGTAACATATCCCCATGTCAACTCACCGTTGCTGTGGGCCACTACTTTGGTGTCTGACTGGCATTGATCTTCGTCAAGTGAATCTACCAACCTGAATCCTGTCACACACGTGAGTGCGTCACACAATACCATCAGATCAAGCAGCCCGGCGTATCAGTAACTATAAAAACGTACGAATGCAGATGATGCATGGACCTGCTGGTCATCGGTACCATCAATATTCACAGTATTCTCAGGACATCTTTGAAGCCGGGAGCTCTCAATCCCGTTTCTGAGTACAGGGAACGGTTTTCAGGTTCCACCCTCGGAGTTGCTCTCAATGCTTCGTTGCTGGGGGCCGATGTAGGCATTATCGCCCCAGTAGGAAGAGATGCCACGGGTCTCATGGACATCCTGCGCAGATACTCAGTGGACTATTCCAACATTGTACTTTCTTCGCAGAAGACTCCCAATTACATTGAGTTATACACTGCCAGGAAGCATTACACCATGTACTATGAAGGTGCCACTTCAGATTTAGATCCTGATAAGATAGCAAAAGACTACCTGAAACAGGCAAAGATAGTCCACATCTGTTTTCCAGATTCACGCATAGCAGAGACTATCGTGAAGAGAGTCAAAACCCAGAGGAGAATCACCAGCACTGATACGGAATTTGCCGATGTAGAAGCAGATATCGTGTTTACTACCACGAAAAGGGAAGGGAAAACCACAGTAATCATGGATTTTGAGAAAGGGATTGAGGTCAATGGGAAGATCATTCCTTCGTTCATTGAAAAGGATCAAGAACCCAGAAGAGTAAAAGACGCCTTTGTTGCTGGATTTCTGGTTCGTTACCTGAAGTCCGAACGTACAGAGCCTGCAGTCATGTATGGGTTATGTGCAGCATACTTGTGTTCAAGAGGTGACCAGAGAGTGTTGTCATGTGCAAAAGAAGATGTAGACACTCTATTTGATGAGAAAATGAAGACTTTTACAGTGTAGAAGGATCTTTTTGGTCAGAACCTTTTATCCATGAGGTTGGCCCAGCTGGAGAGAGAGCAGCCCCGCAAAGTGTTGAACAAACTCATCAAGATGCCCGGCTGGTATGTATGCACCACACGCAGGGGCATGGCCTCCTCCTTCTCCCCCTGCCTCACGTGCGGCATTTCTCATGGCTTTCCCCATGTGAATGTTTCTGTACAGGAGCAGCCTCGAACACCGCGCAGATATCTTATAAACGTCAGGATCTCGGTCTGATGGTGTATAGGCCATCAAGGGAGCGTATGTGTCTATGCCATTCTGTCCCAGGAGCATCTGGGTGCACGTCCCCACAATGGTATCCGGGATGCCTGACCCATCAATGACCTGCAATCCGCTTATTCTCCTGACTGGTGTGTTGGACATATTCTCCAGAGCACAGGCAATGGAAGCCCTGTGTTCCTGAAGCAGAGTAACCAGCATATCATAGTAGATTCCCCTGTTCCCCTTTGCCACCTCGATTCCCACCTCAAATCTGCCTCTCCTGCCGCATGCATTCAGACAGGTGGCAAACTCATTGCAGTCTTTGAGTGGGGATGATAGCTCTTCATGGGTGAGGGAGTAGCTCTCCCCAATTATCATCTGTGGTATGTACCTCCCGAGATCAGGTGGAGCATGATGGATGCTTCGTTTCACCAGCTCAGATGCCAGAATCTTCTTTTCCTGAAAGGACAAATCAGACAGGGTAACCCACTGGACGTCCTTCTTTCCTATGTTGAGGGTTTCCAGAAGTTGTTTGCATCCGAATTCATTGCCTGTAATACCGGGGACAAAAGGATCCGAGAAGTACTGCAGTGACTTAAACAGGGGCCTGGTGTACCTGCCATACAACAAAAGATCATCGCCATACTCCAGTAGGCCTGTGCTGTGGGCATCCTCGAGAATCTCCCTGTTCAACCCGGATAACCTGCCAAAATCCTGCATATCTCCACATGCCCCAACGATAGCCAGTGGTGCCAGGTCTGCGTTTTCTCTGTCCAGCGCCCTGGCAAAAAGGTACGAAATACCTGCCCCTGAGATCTCAGAAGAACCATCATATCCAGAAAGGTTGGGATTCACATGAACTGCATTATGTACAGAATACTCCAAAGGGGGATGGTGATCTAGAATGATTTTTGCGCAGTGATCAAGGTGAGACAGATGATTGAGCTGCCCACTCCCCAGATCGGAGAAGAGTATGAGGTCTGCAGGCTCTACATCCGGGATTTGGTCGAGCTTCATACACGTGACAGTATGGTGAATTCCTTCTCTGTCTAAGGCTTTTGAAAGAATAGAGGCTGCAGCAATTCCATCAGCATCCAGATGGGATACAAGTGATATCTTTCCCTCTCTGTGGGTTCTTAACAGACGGACAGCCTCTTGTAATACTGCTTGCATCATGTTGAAAGACCAGGATTCTCATAAAAGTCTTTCTTCTCAAGTAGGCCGTCAAGTATTTTATGCTTCAAATACTTGTTCAAGAGTTGCGAATCATTTCCCTATGTGAAAGATTAACTCCCAAGAGAGGCCATGTCTATACTACATCTCATTCTAAATCCGATACTAATATCTTTCCAGTTAGATTTCTAACACCTGTTGAACCTGTTGGAAATGAATGTGCTCACTCTTTGGTCACTCGATTCCATCGCACTGATGGTTCTTGAAGCGCTGAAATACCCATGTGCAAAGAAGAAGGTAAAGTAAAAGAAAAGAACATTCTGTTTCGCTTGTTCAGGTACTTGCGTTATCTAAGACATGTACCAACATCCAAGACCCGGAGCTCCACCACTACCACAATCTCACACCCCTGTAGGAGATTTGCCGTAGTTCTGCTCCTTACGGGAGGTTTCACCGATGATGTAGCACGCAAGTACATAACAAGCCTCCAAGCCTTGACAGTTTCTCAGAAGTGCATGGTTCGTTACCAAGGTTTGTATTGTGGAAGACCACCCCAAATACAATATGTAAGATGAGGCTTGGAACCGTAAATAACACAATCTCCGTTGAGAGGTTCGCCACCTAAGACGCATTCTCCAAGTATTACGGCATCATCTGTGTTTCCCGATTCTATCAATTTGGCCATCACATTTACACCTCCTGGACTTTTTTTGTCTCTGGAAAAACCTTTATTGAATATGCTAGGAATAGATACTCTCCATCGAGCGATCTGTCGCCTTTTTTTCACCTCCTCTCTCCATTCGCGAGTGCATGGTCACAACTAGAATGCTTTTTTACAATATTCAGAAGCTTCTGTTGAATAACCTCCTGAAATTCAGGCTTTCTGCAAATATATCCACGAGCAGTTCCTTGAGTCTGGTATATTTCCACCGGACATCCCCCTCGGCAGATGGGCACATATTCGCATGTCTTACATGGCTCTATCTCCATAGGATTCCGCAGCATGAAGTCAGTATGCACGCTATTGAGCAATGGTCGGGAGCTTTCCAGATCCACCAAACCAGCAGAGTTCTCCTCATAAGGGGGCAGAATTGCACATTTGAACAACCTCAGATAAGGATCTATGGTGAAATACGAAGATCGCTGTGCACTACATGGGCCCTGAGGAAGGACTTTTTCAGGTTCTTCTGTCTTGAAGGCTCTTTCTCTGGCGCAGTGACAAAGATCGTTGATTGTTCTCAATTCTTCCGTGTCTGGCAGACAATAGCCATAGGACAGGCAGGCAGGCGAGCTGTTAAACACGGGTTTTATGGAAATCAAAGTGTCTTCGAGACCTCCTTCCTTCAGAAAATCGAACAGGGGCACGATATACTCTTTGTTATATTCGTCTACATTGATTCGAACCATGATATGCAGACCCGAATCTCTTACTCGCCACAACCCGTCCATGATATCGTCAAATGTGCCCCTCCCATCCTTGTACCTTCTTCTTTGATCATGGATTTCTTTCGTGCCATCAACAGTCACCAGGAAGCTACATTTATACTGCGCAAGCTCTTCCACAGTCTCCTGGGTAGACAAGGTGCCATTAGTCACAGCGTTAATTGAGAAATTTCTGCTAGTCTCTTCACACCATTTTTCGAGCTCTCTGGCCACCATAGTATTTATGGGCATATTCAAAAAGGGCTCTCCACCAAAAAGCTCGATCCCCAGTGAGCTGCTATTGTTGCTTTCTGTCAGGTTCTCTACGAAGTGAATTGCACGCTCAGCCTCCTTAGTGTCCATGCTTTTCTGCTCTATTTCTCCCTTTCCTTCGTAGCAGTATGTGCATGCAAGGTTGCAGCTGTATGTGGTGATAATGTGTAGCGTTGTTGAATTGGTGGCGTACTTGGATTTCTCGTACATCAATCTGTACTCATCACACTCATTTACTTCATTCTTGACGATAATTCCATGAGTCGTGAACAAATCCGTGAGCTCCTCGCCAAGGGCAGACAACTTTCCTTCCATCAAGACTTCCCTGGTCTCTGAATCCACCACGAACACAGCTCCTCTCAGTGTATTGAAGAGTATGTAGCTATCATCATAAGGGAACATGACATTATAGTACGATACTTTCATAACTACACCCCTCGAACAACTCTGGATGTTTCAACATGATATACGTCCTCATTATCTCTCCCAGATCCTTCTCATCACATCCAGGCGACATTATTGAACCGTGCTTGCTGTAGGCACTGAGAGCACACCCGCCTGCACATATAGGGGCGAATTTGCACTGGACGCACTCTTCAATGAGAAGAGGATCCCTCAGCGTCCATGAACAAAAAGCGTCATAATTGACATTGCTGAGATTGCCAGACTCATCGAGAGTGCCAAATCTATGTTCTTTGTAATTGGGTGCAGCAATGCATTTGTAGACGTCACCATCAGGGTCTATAGCCAGGAATGCATCTTTTATTGCAGCGCACCCCTCGATGAAATTCTGAATGTAGATTGGATTTGTCCTGAATCCCATGTCATGAGCTACCTTGAACAATCGAGTCAAAGAAACCAAGTCTATTCTCCCGCTGTCACGTTCCATTTCAGTGTAGCAGATGTCTTTGCCTATGGGACAGAATCCTATGTAGAGTCCCCCAAATCCTCGCTGGCTCAAATCCTCAAGCAGCGATGATATGGTATGATAGTTTTCTTGATCAATATCAACGCGAATATGGAACCGTATATCGTTGTCCCTGAAGAGCGAGATGACGTCCATGAGTCTCTCGTATGTGCCATTGCCCTTCTTATCAACTCGTACAGCATCGTGGACTTCTCGTGATCCACAAAAAGTGATCTGTACTTCATGCTCAAAATCCTTAAGATTCTTGACTATCTCTTCTGTAAAAAGGGTTCCGTTTGATGTGAACGACGTTGAGAGGTATATTCCATTTTCATCGGTAAATTGCTTTATCTGTTCGAGTATTCCAAAAGGTATGTCTGGGAACAGGAGGGGCTCTCCGCCGTAGAAATTTATTCCCAGAGATTTCCGTCCCACTGCATTTTTCTTAATAAACTCAACTGCCCGTCTTGCAGTTTCAGTGCTCATTGTTTTCCCCATTACATCGCCATGCCCTTGATAGCAATACGTGCACGCCAGGTTGCACAAATGAGTCGGTATAATAGTGAACCCTGTTGAAAGTGCACTGAATTTTGCCCTATTGAACATGATCTTCAGAATCTGTAGCTCGTCCTGGTTTTCATCAATGAGTGCCCTTCCTTGTTTTAGGACGTCTGTAACGTCGTCACTTATCTCCTCAATTCGCCCGCTCCTCATCAGATTGTATACCTCATCGTCTATGTGTACTATTGATCTCTGCATTGAGTTATATATGAGCCCTTTCTTCTCCTTTTCGTCCAGAAGATAAATATTGTATCTTGATTCTTTCATGGTACCACTCCTCTATCTCATTTGGACTGCTTTCGTTTTCCAGTGATGAACTTCGAGGGAGATTTCACTGGAATGACAAGTAGAACAGTGTGTCTTTATTATGATTATATGATGCATCGGACATTTTATATGTATTATTGAGAAAAAAAGTGTAATTTATTTTATATCTGGAAAAGAGAAGTCATCTAAACAATCATTATCAAGAACAGGCCACATCTCAACTGGAGGCACGGGAGCTGGTCCTTCAAGATACATCATTGTGCGCAGGTCGACCAGACTGATAATACACGTTATCAATGCTCTCATGGTGTGTTTTCTATTCTATTCACAGCATCCCCCTTTACGGAAGTCAATCCCTCACAGCTGTATCAGTGCTCAAATACTCATACCAAAAAAGAAAAAAAGAGGAAAATGCTCTACCCCGATTGCTTAGCCAGGCGAATCATCTGAGGATGATCCAATGGCTCAGGACCCCGGAGTTCCGCCAATGCCGCAATCTCCTATTCCTGCAGGGAATTTACCATAAGGTACACAATCCTGCTCTTTAGTCGGGGTTCCACCAATGATACAAACCCACCAGTCTGGACTTGACCCAGATATTGATATTCCTGGTTCTACTAGCTCTGCAAGCATGATTTCACCTCCGAATTCTGCTCTTTCAGACTGTCGAGCGCAATGTCTTACTGACAATGGCCCCACCCTATGTGAAACCACCACGGCTCGACAGCTTCTCAAGACTATGTAAGATACTCAATAGGAAACGCGCTCGATCATATTCAGTGTTCGAACGGAAGACCACCAAGATTGCACCCGCTACTCGGATCCCATCCAAGACCCTGACATTCCCCATTTTTGGGATTTGCTCCGATGACTATGCAGTTGCCAAGTATTACAGCATCATCTATGTTTCCCGGTTCTATCAGTCTGGCTATCACATCTGCACCTCCCTACACTTTTCATCTTCACAAGTCAGGAGGAATTTGGAAAACTCGGATCTCAATCACCTTGTGAACTGGCACCTACCTCCGGACTGTGTAGTTACTGTAATTCAATTAGCACTAACATACTTTATTTGCCTTTCTAGGAACAAAATGCACTTTTTTTCTCTGTTTGTAGTCTCATCTGCTTGATCAAGTGAAGACCTCTCTTGAGCTTTGAGTATGTTCGCAGCTGCGAGAGATTCAAGGAGAGTCCTGGCCTTGAACGTGAAAGCAGGTTAGCAAAAGTGAACCTGTCATTCAACAGAGATGAAAGACACGAAAGAAGATATTCTGGCCTTGTGACTATTCTGGCCAAATGAGGCTTGATGACTTCCAGAGCCTCTTGAGAATGATATTCGTCATGGAACGTATGTAATTTCGCAGAAAAAGAATCTTCCTGCACAGAATGCAGGTTGTCACCAAAAAGAACACCTCATAAAGACCATATATGCAGTAATACCACAAATTGAAAGAGGCTCGCCACAAGAAACTTTATAAATTCTGAAAGCAAAAATCAAGGTATGTTCAAAGGGGAACAGAAAATAAGAAAAATAAATACCCTCACTTTAACTGTTCTCTTGCTTCTAGCAGCCGCACCAGTTAAATCACCTTTTTCTGCCGTAAAAGTATCTGCTGAATTCGATGCACTGGAAGATAATGAATCACCAGACATTGCTGTTGATGGGAAAGGAAATTCGTTTATTGTATGGTCCGGGACTTCTGGGGACGACCAGGGAATTTTCTGGGCAAGAGTTTCTGAAGATGGGATTATTGAGAAGGTGGCTGAAGTCTCCCTTCATGAAGACAATCAGCTGTCCGATGACTACAACCCTCAGATTGCTGTGGATTCAGAGGGGAACTCGTACGTGGTGTGGTACGGGGTCACCAGAAATGGATCCACCATATACTGGGCAAGGACTGACCCTTCTGGAGTACTGGAAGATGTGCAAGAGATTTCTGCTGAGAAACCTGGTGAAAGGCCATCGGATCGATACCCTCAGATTGCTGTGGATTCAGAGGGGAACTCGTATGTAACCTGGCAAGGGGCAGGAGGAAGTGACCAGGACATTTATTTCATCAAAATTGACAGCTCTGGTGTACCAGGTAAGGTAGAACAGATTTCCACTCATAAGGACAATGTAAATAGGAATGACTACAGCCCGCAGATTGCTGTGGATTTAGAGGGGAATTCGTACGTGGTGTGGTATGGGCTTGATGGAAATGACCTGGAGATTTACTGGACTTTCATAGACAGAACTGGGGTACAGGAGGATGTGGAGAAAATCTCCACGCATGTGGATAATAGAGATCTGGATGACTACAACCCGCAGATTGCTGTGGATTTAGAGGGGAATTCGTACGTGGTGTGGTATGGGTTTGATGGAAATGATCTGGAGATTTACTGGGCAGCAGTTGTCAATACTCAGGCAGGTGATGTTGAGAAAATATCCACCCACCTGGATAATCTGTTCAAAGACGACTACGACCCTCGCATTGCGGTAGACCTGCAGGGTAATTCGTATGTAACCTGGTATGGGTTTGATGGAATGGACAACGAAATCTATTGGACCACAGTAGCGTCCTCTGGGAGTCAAGAGACTACGTTGAAAATCTCCATCAGTCCTTATAACAAAGTCTGGGATGACTACAACCCTCAAATTGCTGTGGATTCAGAGGGGAACTCGTACGTGGTGTGGTACGGGTTTGATGGGACAGATTATGAGATCTTCTGGGCTGAGATGACAGACTCCAGTCTGATGATACCGCAGATAGTATCTCTTCACGGGGATAATGAGTAT
>JACVGW010000033.1 GCA_018992565.1 Theionarchaea archaeon | reverse complement strand
TATAACCCCGCAGGCCAGAGCCCGTCCTTGCGCCAATTTGCTGGCAGGTGGGCTGGACCTCCCGGTGAGAAGCGGTATCACTACGTTGAGACTCAAGGTATTGGGGTCAGGAAGAAATGGAGAGACCATCATGGATGAGGTGATGTGCGGGTACGGAGGACACATCCTACGAATAGACATGTCTGAGAGAACATATACCTGCGAGCCACTGTCTCTCGCCTGGATGAAGTCAGTCATTGGCGGAAGGGCAGCCAACACGAAACGCCTTTCAGAGGAATTGGACCCTCAGTGTGATCCATTGGGACCCAGGAATGTGCTGATCTTTGGCGTGGGGCCTCTGACAGGTACGCTGCTTCCCGCATCTGCGTACTACACAGTCAGTGCCAAGTCGCCCCTGACAGGAATCCTGGGGGATTCAGCAGCTGGTGGGCAGTTTGCTGCAGAGATGAAACAAACAGGGACTGATCAGATCATCATAACTGGGAAGAGCGAACATCTCTTATACTTGGTGGTGAGAGATGATACAGTTGAATTCGTAGAATGTCCTCACCTGACGGGAAAATCTGTAATGCAGACTACCTATGCCATACGGAAGGAGACCAAAGACTTCCAGATGGAGGTTGCTGCAATTGGGCCAGCCGGTGAGGCCTGCGTACTATTTAGTACTATCGTGTCCAGCGGGAACAGAGTGAATGGGAGAACAGGAATGGGGGCTGTCATGGGCAGTAAAGGAGTGAAAGCCCTGGCAGTGAGGGGTTCTCATCCAGTAGAAATGAAAAATCCTTTGAAATTTGCTGAAGAAACTAGTAGAATTGAAAATGCGATTGCACGTCATCCTGAATACCAGAAGCGGCACCTCATGGGAACCACCATGCTGATGAGAGATTTAGATGGAATAGGCATCCTCCCCACCAATCATTTCCAGAGGGGAGTATGCCCGTATGTGGATGAGATTTCTGGCCAGAAATTGGCGGCCCGATTTAAGGTGAAGAACAAGGCATGTTTTAACTGCAACCTTCACTGCTCCAGATACTACGTCTGCAGCGATGTAGAAGCAGAAGGTCCCGAATTCGAGACCCTGTGCAGTTTCACGTCTCGACTGGGCATTGAGGATCTATCCTTTGCTCTGGAGATGAACTGGACGCTCAATCAAATGGGGTTGGACTCCATATCTACAGGGGAGGTTCTGGGGTGGCTCATGGAATGTCAGGAAAGAGGGTTACTGGCACCTGCTGACGTAGGCAACCTTTCCATTACCTGGGGAGACACCAGTACTGTCCGGGAGACAGTAGCCAAGATTGCATTCCGAGAGGGGATTGGAGACCTTCTGGCAGAAGGTGCTACGAGAGTTTCTAAACGATTCAGCAAAGAAGCCCAGAACCTGGTGATGCAGGTAAAAGGACTTGACATCATCTGTGGGGATCCCAGGGGGATAAAGGCCTATGGATTGACGTATGCTGTGGCATCCAGAGGAGCGGATCACCTGCGGGCAGAACCCTACTTCGAACTTACCAACAGGGAAGAGGAAGCTCTAAGACGATTTGGTACAGAAAAAGCAGCTCATCGTCTCTCAGAAGAAGGAAAAGCGGCTCTGGTCACCTATTCTGAGAAAATTGCATTGTTATGCGATTCATTGACCATGTGCAAGAATATTGGGTTATGTATGGATTGTCTGACCTTTGAGAACAGTGCCGCCTTACTGACTGCGGCGACTGGAATTCCGTATACACCTGAATATCTCAAGAACATCATGGGGGATTGTATTGATAGAGACCATAACCTCAACAGAACCATGGGAGTGACAAAAGAGGAGGATACACTCCCCGCACGATTCGTGAATGAGCCTCTGACAGAAGGACCCACTGAGGGATCTACTGTTGACATCACCTCAATGGTTGATGAATATTACAGGCTGCACAAGTGGGAGTAACCCCGCCCTCTCCACACGTTCTTCAGGATTGTTGAACACAGTAGCATCCCTCCCAGAATCAGAACAATGGTTGCGCCTGAAGGCAAATCTGCAGCATAGGATATGAATAATCCAGCCACAGTTCCTATGACTCCAATACCTACAGACAGTATCATCATCCTTTTCACGTCATAGGTGAAATACCTCCCAATGGCTGCAGGCATGGTCAGTAATGCAATAACCAGGATGACTCCCACAACGCGGATCAGCGTCACAACACTCAATCCCACCAGACACAGCAAGAGCAAATTCAACTGCTGAGCAGGAACACCCACCACAGTGGAGAACTCCTCGTCGAAGGACAGCCCCACCAGTTCCTTATAAAACAGAAGTACGCCTACCACTATCAATACATCCAGGATTCCCATCATTGCCAAATCCTGTCTGGGAACAGTGAGAATACTCCCAAACAAATAGCTGAATAAGTCAGGGGCATACCCCTGGCTCATATGAATGAACACAACGCCGGATGCCATCCCCAGTGTCCACAGGACTCCGATGGCTGCATCTTCTCCCATGTCTGCCTTCTTGCTCAATATCCCGATTCCCAGAGCTGACATCACACTGAAGGGAATGGCCGCTACAATGGGGCTTATTCCTACAAGGTATCCCAGTCCAATGCCACCAAAGGCAGCATGAGCAATCCCTCCACTAATGAACACAATTTTCCTGATAACCACAAATGTGCCCACCACTCCGCAGGCAATACTCACCAGTGCTGCTGCCGCCAGTGCATTCCTCATGAACTCGTACTCAAAGATCTCCATCATTGTTGTGCCTCCTCAGTACTCGATGAGGTATCCCATGGGCCAGGACTTCCACCGGGCACTGATATACCTGTTCCAGCTGTTTCAAGGCTCCTTCCGCAGGACCATGATAGTATAACCTCCTGTTCAAGCAGGCAACGCTGTCCACGTACACACTGACGACACTGATATCATGCGTTACCAGAAGAATGGCCATTCTCTCCTTCAGAGAGGTTAATAATTCGTAAAATGACTTCCGTGCGTCAGGGTCAATACTTGCAGTAGGTTCGTCAAGCAGCAAGAGTCTCGGTTGTCGGGCCAGGGCACGAGCCAGAAACACGCGCTGCTGTTCTCCTCCAGAAAGGGTGCCGATTCTTCTGTCTTTCAATTTGGCCATTTCCACTGTCTTGAGAGCCTCCATGACGGCCTTTTTGTCTTTCTCAGAATAAGAGGAAAGTAAATGCTTGTAACGCCCCATCAAAACAACATCAAAAACTGAAATGGGGAACGCACTATCGAATTGAATGTCCTGTGGCATATACCCTATCTGCTTCCTTCCAATTTCAGGAGCAGAATCAAGAACCGTCACTGAACCCCTTGCTGGCTGTATCAAGCCCAATATAACCTTGAGTAGCGTTGTCTTTCCTGCTCCATTTGGGCCGATTATGGAAAGAAAGTCATGATCATTGACGAGTAGAGATACATCTTCCAGTTGGGGAGAATGATCACAGTACACCCACACATTCCGTACTTCAACGAGAGCCATTCTACACCTCCGCAAACAGGTATGCGACTCTCAACAGGTTTTCAACATAGTCCTTCTCCAGAGGATCCACCAGTACCAGTTTCGCCCCAATTTCCCTGGCAATTACCTCAGCAGATTGTGTATTTACCTGGGGAGAGACAAAGATTACCCTTATGTTTTCTTCCCTGGCCAGGTCAATCAATTGAGCAATATCTTGAGGAGTAGGCTCCTTTCCCTCTTTTTCAATGGGTATTTGTTCCAGTCCATACGCTCTGCAGAAATAGCCCCATGAAGGATGGTATACCATGATCTTGGTGAGAGATGCAGGAAGCGCTTCCCGTATCTTGTTGTCCAGAGTTTGAAGCTCCTGGAGGTACTCTTCCCTGTTCTTTGTGTAGTACTCAGTTGAATCCGGGTCTACTGCTATTAACCCCTGGTACATGTTCTCCACTATTTTGGCTGCATTCCCCGGAGAAAGCCAGATGTGGGGATCAGTCCCGCTGTGGTCTTTGCGGTCTGGATCTCCAGAAATAAGTTCAATTCCTTTGCTGCAGTCTATGACAACCATGTCCTTGTTCATACTGGTGATTCTATCCATCCATGCCAGTTCAAACTCAATTCCCGAACCCACTGCGCAATACAGAGAAGCTGTACTGACCTGGGTCAGCTGGCTGGGTGCGGGTTCATACGAGTGAGGACTGGCTCCAGGAGGTATCATGACTGTCACAGCCACTCTGTCTCCACCTATCTTCTCTGCAAATTCAGCCTGAGGAAGTATGGAAACGATAACGCCAATTTTCCCAGTGGATCCAGACTGCGGAACTGATGTGCATCCTGTGGACATGAGTAATATCAAGAGTAGTAATCCTTTTTTCATACCATCTGATACATATGCTCTTATTAGTATTTAAGGATTTTGATAATAATTTTTATGATGATTCTGCTATTATCTTAGTAAAGCAAAAAACGAGTGAAGAGTTGTCCATAGCGAATAGGCGTGAAAACCGGGACGAATTCTCGCCACAACGTGAAGGTTAACCTTTTATATGCTGCGACGTACGCTATGGTATGCCTGTGGTCAGTATTTCGGTAAACGAGAAAATGCTGCAAGACATAGACAAAGTGCAGGAGGAGCTGGGATTTTCCGGGAGATCTGAAGTGATAAGAGCGGCGGCCCGCATGTTGATTGCAGATGCCAGGGAAAAGGAAAAATTCACTGGGGAGATTAACTCCATACTGTTGCTCATTCACAACCAGGAAGTAGAGAGCGTGGTAACACGAACAAAACATGACTTTGAGGATATCACCACCACACAGGTCCACAGTCATTTGAAGGGCGGGAAATGTCTGGAGATCTTCATTCTGGAGGGTGAGGCTGAGAGGATAAAAGAGCTGGTGAAGTGTTTTCTCACCAGTGGGAAAATGGAGTATGTCAAGTTGATTGTCGCTTAAGGGCTGTCATGGGAACAAGTGAATCGTGGAAAGACGTAGTGATTTCATGAACTGGAAGTCTGTCTGGAACATCGTGATACTGTGGTTCGGTGTTGCTGTATTGGTGCTTGCTGCTGCTGGAGAATGGTCTGTCGTCCTCTTTGCAACAACATATGGACTGGGATTTGGCGGAATTTGTTATGTATTGCGAAAAAGGGTGAGAACCCTCTTGATAGATTTACATTTTCAGAATTATGCTGGGGTTTTGATTATAACTGTTCTCGTTACTGTCGGAGAAGAAATATACTGCTATGTCCTGGGCAACAGGATTGCTCATCCAGTCCTGTGGGTCGATCTTGTGATGGTGACGACGTTGTGGTCAGTGTGGTTTGGTACGTGGTACTTTTTGCTTTCCAAATGGTACAGGTTCCGAGAAGAGGAAGCATTGCTTACAGCAGGATGTACAGGGATTCTGTATGAATTTGTGGGCACTGGAACCGTGCTGGAGAACCCTGGAGGAATCCTGCTGGTTGCCCCCCTTGCTGTAGTAGTGTATGCTGCCATTTTCGTTTTACCGCTTCAGCTGCTGGACTTTTCTGGAAAGGAGGCGGGGCATTCAAAGTATGCAGTTGGAGTGTTCCTCCCCTTTTTTCTGACCATTCCGGTAGCAGTAGGGTTGTATGTGATCTTTTCAATTCTGGGTATCTAGGATTCACTCTCTGGATGAACCTCGTTATCAATTGACGTAGCCCATCTCAAGCAACCAATGGCTGTCTTTTTGGACCCCTGACAGTGTTGACGTGCTTCAGGAACAGAAGAACCATGAAGAGGCGTTACTGAACCCTGTGCATTCCTGGACCATAGTGCAGTATTCAGGAAGAGATATAAACCAGGTATACATAGTATGAGTCATGATGACTGTGAGGAGAGGCAGACCACGAGTTGGAGAAGAATTCACCCCAGCACCACAGTTTCAAAACCTGTACTTCATGTATCTCATTCTGGTGATAGTTCTTGCCTTCCTGTGGTGGTGGATCGTTGTATTGCTGCTGGCTCCTCTTGCAGTGGCAGTCCTGGTGGGCATTCCTTTCCTTGTTGGGTTCTGCTTCACTGCATACTGGATTCCCAAGTACTGCTCCACGATACGATATACAATGACTGAGAATGAGATTCAGTGGGTGAGGGGGGTATGGTTCAGAAGGACAGGAATTGTCCCTTACAACAGGATCACGAATGTGGATGTATCTCAGGGCCCGCTGTCACGACGATTGGGTATCGCATCTCTGAAGGTACAGACTGCAGGGTATTCTGGCCAATCTGGAGGAGTGGGCACTGCAGAGTTGCATCTTGATGGCATAGAGCAGTACCAGGAATTGCAGGAAGCGATAATGGAATGTGTGCGAGGGAAGAAACCCATGGCAGTAGAAACGTACGAACCTGAGGACATACTCAAGAGAATTCTGGAGGAACTGACCACAATACGAACACTGCTGGAGAAGCCTTCCTAGCATGGTCCATACCGTATCCACTGACACGAGGGATTGAGGTTTCAAAATCCACAGATGCACTCTTTTTCGAAATCAAAAAGAATTCCCTCTTCTTCTTTGTAGTGAAGTTCTAATTTCCTCTCACTAGAAATGTTACCCATGATACTGACCGAGATGCCACGCTCTTTGAAGAGCTGGGTTACTTCATCGACATGAATGGGATGTACAGTGAGGATAAATCCGTAACCTGGGTACATTTTCACAAATGTTGTCATATCGATGTCTACAGGCGTGGGTATGGACTCCACATCCACGACAGCTCCCACTTTGCTGGTCTCAAGTAGCATCCCGAGGGTTCCCAGTATTCCCGGATTGGAGACATCCTTGCAAGATGTGGCCAACTCCTTCTCTGCAATGATGGGTAACGCCTCCAGCCGGTATAAGACTTCTTCAGAAGTCTTCATACTTGTTGAATCCCAGTTCAGATACGGGTTGTACTGCTTTCCTTTCAAGTCAAGAGCCAGCATCACCTTGTCCCCAGGGCGTGCATCAAAGCTGGTGAGAACCTTCCTGGCTTTCCCCAGGATAGAGACTGCTATGGATGTAGGTGCATCTGGATGGACATGTCCTCCTACCATGGGGACCTTGAACTTCTGGCAGGCAGTCTCAATTCCTTGCAAGAGCTCTTCTCCTACCTCTTCACTTAGAGACAACACGTTGACCATAGCAACAGGCACGCCTCCCATGGCGTAGATATCATTGACATTGACGAGAACGGAACAGTATCCTGCCCAGAAGGGGTCTCCTCCCAGCTTCCACCAGATACCATCAGAAGCCAGCAACAGAAAGTAGTCTTCCCAGGGGAGGACAGCTGCATCGTCTCCTAACATGCACGTGATACCACCCCAGGATGCACTCTCCTGCAATCTCACTACATGTTTCACTCCTTTCTTCCGGGTCAGGCCTTCATATTCCTTTATATCCTTTATCAACCTGTTCAACATATTCTTCCTCCAGTTCTCTCAGAATTTCCTTTCTCACGGAAACGAATTCAGAGGAAGTACGGTCGCGTTCCCTCTCTAAATCTATTGGAAACTCACTCTTTATTGTAGCGGGTCTCCTGGTGAGAACCATGACCTTGTCTGCCAGAAAGACAGCCTCATCCACATTATGAGTGACAAACAATATCGTCTTGTGTGTTTTCTGCCAGATTCTCAGGAGCTCCTTCTGCAGCATGTTCCTCGTCTGGGCATCCAGTGATACAAAGGGTTCATCCATGAGCAGAATTTCTGGGTCGGTAGCCAGAGCCCTGGCAATTGCCACCTTTTTCTGCATCCCTCCAGAAAGTTCATGAGGGTACGCTGTCTCAAATCCCTGTAGCAGGAAAAGATCGATGAGTGATCTCACAATATCGTTCCTTTCTTTCCTGGGGACTTTCTGGATTTTTAACCCAAATTCCATGTTCCCCCCGACTGTCAAAAAAGGGAAGAGGGAAAACTCCTGAAAAACATATCCAATCATTGGATTGACCCCCTGTGACAACCTTTCATCAATACGTATTTCCCCTTGGTATGTTCTCAGTCCAGCTATGCACTTGAGGAGGGTGGTCTTTCCACATCCTGATGGTCCCACCAAACATACAAATTGCCCCTTTCTCACTCTCAGAGATACGGCCTCAAGGACAGGGAGTTCTCCAATGGTCTTATCCACATGGTCAAGTGTGATCATGGTTTCCACCTCACCAGTCTATTCTCCATCCACTTGAGTGCAATGTTCATCACGTACCCGATGACTCCTATTGCAATCATACCTGCCATGACGGTGTCTGCGCGGCCAAGGTCACGTGCTTCCATTATAAGGTACCCCAGTCCCAGTGGAGTCTTCAACCCAGTGAGTTCTGCAGCAACCAGACACATCCAGGCTATCCCCAACCCAATTCTCAGGCCTTCCAGAATGGAAGGAAAGGAGTTTGGGAGGATAATGGTTTGCAGAATCTGACTGTCACTGGCTCCCAGGACTTTGCCTGCTTCAACCAGGTATGGTTCCGTCTCCCGTACTCCAAGCAATGCGTTGCTTAGAATAGGGAAGAGTGCGCCAATAAATATGATAAAGGCTTTTGATTGAAATCCAATGCCAAACCATAGCATGGCAAGAGGAATCCAGGCCAGAGGAGGGATAGGGCGCAACATTTCTATGATAACGGAGAAATTTTCCATTTTCGGAGACCATCCCATCAATACTCCCAGAGGTAGCCCAACTGCAATTGCCAGAAGGAACCCTGCCATAACCCGGGCAAGGCTTACTGCAGCATGCTGGAGCAGTGCGCCTGAACTCAGTAGGCCCCAGAAAGTTGCTCCCACCAGGAGAGGACTCGGCAGAAATCGGCTGTTGACAAGGACTGCCACTACTTCCCATGCTGCAATAAAGGTGAGGACTATGAACACCTTGTGTGTTCTCATTTCCTCAACTCACAACAAGCGCTGATCCTTCATTGTTGACTCCGGCCAGTATCACAATGGGGATTCCTAGGTTCAACCGTTTGGTAGTAGCAGGTGCAATCCCCAGGTAGCCCATGTCAATATCCTGAGAACCGAAAGCATCCATCTCTTCAGGACCCGCAGAGAAGACATAGAGCTCCACAGTCAGTCCGAATTCATCAAAATACCCCTGGTCCAGGGCAACAAAGAGGGCAAGCTGGTGCAGATCTGCTCTCAGGTATCCTATCCGAATCGTCTTGTCCAGGTTCGAACACGAATACGTCGCAGCTTCTTCAATCAACTGTGAATTGATGAATTTGCTGAGAAATGTATCTACCTCACCCACATCACTTGGGTTCACGTATTCCATGTCAAGCAGCTGGTCAAGGTACTCTTTTATTCCACTGTAGTTGGGTTCATAGACATATTCAATCGTCTGCATAGCCTGGCTGATAACCTCTTCAGACATCCCTGTAAAATCGACGCCAATCCTCACTGCTTCCTGAGGGTTTTCCAGTATGAAGGTTGTTGCTCTCATGTGACAGGCCAAGACAGCAAGGACCACATCCCTGTCCTCTGCAAGGAACTCCTCTCGAACAGCCACCACACAGCACGGATGGTGGGGCCAGATGTCCTGGGACGTCACCAGCAAGCTGTGTCCGCCTTCTACCACTGCGCGGCCAGGATATGGCTCCCAGGCAATAAAAGCATCAATGCCTCCACTTTCCAGTGTCTGAATCATTTCAGGAGGTTTCACAATCACCGTAGTGGCAGTGATATTGTTGTCTTTGAGAAATCTCTGCAACAGAAAATCCTGCACTGTGGCTTTTCCCGGGATTGCAATTGTCTTGCCATTTAAATCATCGATGGACTGAATCCCTCTCTCTTGTTGAGAGAGACAGCCCATCATAAGAATCACGAGAAGAAGACAGCTGATCTTCTTCACTTAATCACTCCCTTAGTTGGTCAATGTACTTCTTGACTTCGTCATCTGACATCTTCTTGAACTTCTTGTCCTTGATCAGAGCCATCTCAATATTCCCTTTGACCAGTGCCTCTACAGAAGGCTTCAGGGCCTTGAGGGCCAGAACGATGCTCTCATCCATGGTAATGTCATCCCTGTATTCTGCTTCGAAGACATCCTGAGCACTGGTTCTACCAGAACCAATGGCAGAAGCTTTCCAGCCCAGGTATCCTCCACTGGGATCTGTGACAAAGAGTTCAGGCTCTTCATTGACACCCGCAATGATGAGAGAAGCACCAAAGGGTCTCAGTCCTCCATATTGGGTGTGCATCTGCATGAGATCCCCAATCTTCTTACAGAGAAGAGCAACAGAGATGTCCTCATCGTAGGTCAGCCTGTGAATTTGTGCTTCCAGGCGTGCTCTTTCCACCAGCTGGCGGGCGTCAGCAATCATCCCTGAGGCTGCTGTCCCGATGTGAGTGTCCACCTGGAAGATCTTCTCAAAGGATTCAGGCTGCACCAGCTTGGAAGGAATTCGCTTATCTACAGCAAGCACGATGCCTTCCTCACACTTGACACCCAGCGCTGTAGCACCTCGTTTCACTGCTTCTGAAGCATAGTTCACTTGGTACAGTGATCCATCTGGACTGAAGACTGTGATAGCCATGTCATATCCAATACCGCGTGGTCTAAATGCCATTTACAACACCTCTTCAATTTCCTTCTTGGTGAGTTCTCGATACCCGTCTTTTGTGATGACTGCCATGGAAATACCATCTCCTGTGGCCAGGTCCCTCTGAGTGGCTGCATTAATGCAGCGAGCAGCCAGTTTCTCCAGCTCTTTCACTGCCATTCCTTCTTTATACTGGTCTTCGAGAAGACCGTATGCCACCTGCATGCCTGACCCTGACGCAATGAATTTGTCCTCATTCATTCCACCGAGCGGATCAAGTGAGAAAGCAACTGGTCGCTCATCATACCCACCGATAATGAAGAGAGCGTAGTAGGGATAGTATCTTTGACTGAAGAGGATACGAGATGCAAGCGTGGCCAGTGATCTGACAGTCAAGTCCTGGTTGGTCTTAATGCCGTAGAGATTGGATTCAACCCTGAGCAAATTGACAAAGTTCTGAATGTCACCCACTGAGCCTGCGCCGGTAGCACCAGCCAGTTTGGAAACCTGGAAAATCTTCCGCGCATTCTTATGAGCAACTGAATAGCCCATGGATGCTCTCTTATCTGCTGCCAGCACGACTCCATCTTTACCAACTAAGGCCACTGTAGTCGTTCCTTTTGTAACATCCATATTATCACCTTTGACTAAGCATTCTGTTCATGTGCTTAACCTTACCTTAAGTTAAGTTAAGGTACTTATAAAGGTATCGGTCCTGTTACCAGGTGGGAGTTGTTCCTTCACGCGAGAGACCGTGGACTGCACGGTCCACTTGTGAGGCCCCTGCAGTAGAAGTCGCGGCACCTCAATAAGAGCTACCCGTTGTTCTCAATACAGAAATCCTTGACAAATCGAGGCGGGAACGCTCCCTTCTGTACCCCTGATACAAGAGTGTCTACTGTTTCCAGTGCTATCTTCTCCACTGTTTCTGTGAGAAGTCCATCCTTGGCAATATTCCTGAATATGTTGGTGCCGAACACCCTGCACTGATCTGAAGGGGAGACCCATACTTTGATGAAGAGATCCATTGTGTTGAGAAATGTCAGGTTCTCTTCCACAGGAGTTACCAGGTTGATGAGAAACCCAGTGGGACGTGCCTGGAAGTCGAAGATCTTTTCTGTGATGTACCAGTTGCCGTATTCTATGAAGGCCACCGCTGTAAACCCGTTTTCCAGAACGTAGGACTCGTCAATGATCAATGGACTCTGTAGGTTGCTAACCGGGTAGCGAGCAATGACCATCTTGTTTGACTGATAGATGATCTCCATTTCCCTTTCGGAGAGATTTCCCCACAAATTCTTCTGGGTAATATGTATTCGCATTATGATCCTCCTTTCAATTCCCGTATTTTGTCTCTGAGCACAGCAGCACGTTCAAATTCCAGTCTTTGTGCGGCTTCCAACATTTCTCTCTCCAGATCATCTAAAACCAAAGGCAGTTCCTCATATGGCTTCTTCTCTCTCTCTTTTTCTTTCTCTTCCCCCATTCTCTCAAACACTTTTTTCCTTATTGTCTCAGGTTTGATATTATGGCTTTCGTTGTATGCCTTCTGGATACTCCTTCTCCTTTCTGTTTCCTTAATAGCTTTTTGCATGGAGTCTGTAGTCTGGTCTGCATACATGATAACCTGACCTGAGACATGACGTGCACATCTGCCAATTGTCTGGATGAGCGAGGTCTCAGATCGCAGGAATCCTTCCTTATCTGCGTCCAGGATAGCCACAAGAGATACCTCAGGAAGGTCCAGTCCTTCCCGCAGCAGGTTGATTCCCACCAGACAGTCGAATTCGCCCAGGCGCAGGTCTCTGATGATGTCCATCCGGTCCAGAGTGTCGATTTCAGAGTGCAGGTATCTCACCCTGAGTCCCATTTCGATCAGGTATTCAGTGAGGTCTTCTGCCATTCTCTTAGTCAGAGTGGTCACCAGGATCCTCTCCTGTGGGGCTCTCCTTTTAATCTCTGCTATGAGATCGTCAATCTGATCAGCAGTGGGGCGCACGATGACTTCAGGATCCACAAGTCCGGTGGGCCTGATAATCTGTTCCACAACTTGCTGGGATCTCTTGATCTCGTAGAGAGCGGGAGTAGCAGAGACGTAGACAACCTGGTTGATCTTCTTCCTGAATTCTTCAAATTGCAGGGGCCTGTTATCATATGCAGAAGGCAGCCTGAACCCATATGCCACCAGAGCGTCTTTTCTGGCCTTGTCCTGGAAGTACATCCCCTTAATCTGTGGTACAGTAACATGAGATTCATCAATGATGAGGAGGTAATCCTCAGGGAAGTAATCCATGAGGGTATACGGTGGATCTCCTTGTGACCTGTCATCGAAATGGCGGGAATAGTTTTCAATTCCTGGGCAATATCCGATTTCTCTCAACATTTCAAGATCGAATCGAGTCCTCTGCTCCAGTCTCTGGGCTTCAAGCAATTTTCCTTCTTTCTTTAAATACTGCAGTCTTTCTTCCAGTTCCAATTCAATGGACTGGAGACCTCTCTTAGTCTTCTCTTCAGGGGTAACGTAATGTTTGGCGGGATGAATATGGGACCCTGATGTTTCTTCCAGTATCTTACCTGTTACTGGGTTGAAATAGTAGATTCTGGACATCTTCCCTCCTGAAAATCCCACACGGATAGGTATATCACTGTAAGAGGGAAAAACGTCCACCATGTCCCCCCGAACCCTGAAGGTACCTCTGCCAAAAGCCATGTCATTTCGCTCATACTGGATCTCCACCAGGCGCCGCAGGAATACATCTCTATCATAGGGGATGCCTGGCCTCAAAGCAATGCCCATCTCTTTGTAGTCTTTGGGAATACCCAGCCCGTAGATGCAGGATACAGAAGCGACGACAACCACATCATTGCGATCCTGGAGAGAAGCAGTGGCAGACAGCCGCATCTTGTCAATCTCTTCGTTCACTGAGGTTTCCTTCCCGATGTAGGTATCTGTTTTTGGAATATACGCTTCAGGCTGGTAATAATCGTAGTAGGACACGAAGTATTCCACTGCGCTTTCGGGAAAGAATTGTTTGAACTCAGTATATAACTGGGCTGCCAGGGTTTTGTTATGGGAAATCACCAGTGTGGGTCTATCAACCCTTTCTATGACACAGGCCATGCTGAAGGTCTTCCCTGATCCAGTGACACCCAGAAGGGTCTGCTCTGATAGTCCTGATTGGATGCCCTCTGTCAACTGAGCAATTGCTTTTGGCTGATCCCCTGCTGGGGCGAAATCAGATTGGAGAACAAAGGGCATACTCCGTTATTGCTCTCTCACTTTAAAAAGGTTCTCAACCAGCAACATTACTGATTGTGATAATCTCCTAGTATTTGGGGCACCATGTCATCTTCACGATAGATCCAATCCAATCATACTCTTGGTGACGTAAAATCTTCTGCGAAGAGTCCTCCACAAGAGTCATCCTCTCCTTGAAAAAATAGACACTGGATAGTACTATCTCTGAGCACTGTCTAGCATGAGCTGTGTTCGATCGCGTCCTGGGGGCATCCTTCCACGCACGCGCAACATTCAATGCATTCATCTACGTTAGGAGCCGTTGATTTCTCGTTTACTACTTCATACACCTCAGTGGGGCAGACTTCTACGCACTCGCCGCAACCGGTGCACAGATCATAGTCTATTCGGATAGTGCATCCAACATCTTCACTTTCCCAGGTTTTAATATCAGCCATTTTAGTCACCTCTCTTTGTTCACCAACCTATTCATTTATAAATTTTTTGCCTGCTTTCTCAGTCTTCTGGAGCTCTGCCTCCTCCTTTTCCTTTATTAATCACATTTTTCTGACTTGATCTACGTGCATACGGCAGGTGAGAATGCAGTGATTGTAAGAAAAAGACCCAAAAAATCTTTAAAGACATCCACGGTTCTTCTGATATGTACAAGCTTCTCATTGGTGACTGGGTGGAAACAGCTCATAAGGGGCTGGCCCTCAGGGCAGATGACATCATCAAAGATCCCGGCATATCCATTGCATACTATCTCAGAACAGTTCCTGCATATCAGAAGCAGCTCCTACGGCTGGTTCCGGGATTCTTCACACCCAAGAGTGCAGAAGAACGATACGCTGTAAAGTACATGAAGAGACATGGTATCCCCCATTTTGATGAGAGCGCAGCATACGCTGAGTTCTGCATTGCTTCTCAGAAAGAGGTGCAGAACTCCATCAGGGTAGCGAAGTCCCATGAACAGGAAACGAGATCAATCCCCATAGAGAAGAGAAAGGAGATTTTGTCCAGAATCGGGGATGAGTTCAAGAATCACAGGAAAAACATTGAGGAAATCAGTGTTGCTGAAGGTCATCCCCAGAAAATGCTGGACTGGGAATATAGGGAATCCTCCACCTTTTTTACAGATGATATGTTGTACTACCTTGGGGAGCAGGTGAGCCCCAAGAGACTCAATGGGGATTACCTGCTAAGAATACCTTTTGGGGCAGTGGGATTGGTCACTCCGTATAATGCAGCCACGACTCTGGGAATTCTAAATATTTGCTGTTCCTTTATTTCGGGGAATTGTACTGTGGTAAAACCACCTTCCATGCTCCCCATTTCCACTTTATATATTTCTGAAATGATGTATGACATATTCCAGGAGTATGCCATCAATCCACTGTGCACCACAGTGGCCGAGTCAAAAATGTGTGTTAATGAATGGATCAATGGACTGGACTGCATAATATTCTATGGATCGTCTGAAAGTGGAGTACAGATTGCATCAAAGGCAGTGAAAAACTACAAGAAAGTGATCCTGGAAATAGCAGGAAGCGATGCCACACTGATATGGGAAGACGCGGATCTGGAAAAAGCCATTGAAGATGCAGGAAGGGCACGGTTTCTGGGGTCTGGTCAGGCCTGCATTGCTACCAAGCGACTCTTTGTCCACGAAAACGTGTATGATGATGTGGTCTCTGCCCTGGCCAGATATGCAGAGTCACTGCACATTGGACTTCCTTCAGACCCCCGCACTGACATCGTTCCTACAGCCATTGAAGCTCTTGAGGGTATTGAAGGATACACTGCAGATGCTGTGGCACATGGTGCCCGCCTGGAATGTGGCGGTCACAGAGTGAACTACAGAAGAGAGCCCGATGATCTTGGGCTGTATTTTGAGCCCACTGTCCTTTCTGAATGTGATACCTCCATGTTATGCATGCAGGAAGAGACATTTGGACCATTGCTCCCCATATGCAAGGTGTCAACCCTGGAAGAGGCTATCACCAGGATCAACCAATCCAAGTATGGATTGAGGGCCTCTGTGTGGTCTGAAGATAATAATGTCACAGAGTCTTTTGTACAAAAGGTGGACACAGGTGGTGTGATGGTCAATGATGATCATCTACTCTTTACCTCCCGGTTACCGCACCTGGGAGGGGTGAAAGCCTCGGGCATTATTGGTTCCAAATACTTCAACCTGGAGCTGACTTACATGAAATACGTTCACAGGGGCAAACCTCGTGATGGTTCAGGTGAGTAGCAGGTCACATCTCGAGATTCCAGCATAAACCCCCATGTCACTTCATCACCTCCTGATTTTACTCAGATGTGAGTATGTACCCAAAGATATTTAAAAAGACAACTCCAGCTCACTGCGGTGATCCGATGGACATGGAACAATTGATCCCGGAACTGACTGTCATTGTGGCTATTGTACTTCTGGGAGTTTTCCTAAGGATATATGTAAGTAGACAAAAAATCACGGTGAAACACATTGTCTTCGTTGGTATTATGTCAGCTATGGGTACTGCCCTGGCTGTAGTCTCCTTTGTACCTATAGGGCCCAACATTAATGTGGATTTTTCTCACATTGGAACGTTTATTGTTGCTATTGCTCTGGGGCCCTTCTATGGAATGGTTACCGGTGCACTGATTGGAATCTATCCTATGACAGTGTTCGGAAATGTGCTCGTGCCTCCAGGCAAGGCACTAACTGGACTGTTTGTTGGGTACCTGGCCATGAAATTGAATGTATTGGGCAGCAATGGCACTGAAAAAGATAACGTCAGAAACAGGAGAATACCACGAATTGTCCCTACAGCTCTGGCTGGCTGGATCCCTGAAGCGGCGTTTACACTGGTTACCATGGGAATTGTGGGTATTCCTTATTTCTTGCCCATGCCTGTGGTGGAAGGGATCCTGGTTAAGGGGGCAGTAGAGATTTTGCTGCTGGGGATAGTGTGTGAAGCCCTCTTTGCCAGTAAAGCAATAAAACATGCCATCAGTTCTTTCAGAAGCTAGAAGACTCTCTTTTTTTTCACCTTTTTCTGAATTGCCTGTGCTTCCTCACCTTTATTAACTTCAGTCGCAGTAGTATGCGTGATGCTGGACCACCCCTGTTTTGATGAAAAAGCACACTTTCTGTATGGGAGAATCCACCTCCCTGTGGCAGAAGCGTGCAATATTTCCTGCAGGTATTGCTCACGTCAGGTTGGAGTTTCATATCATGGATGCAGGCCCGGTGTGGCTGAAAGAATATTGACTCCTCATGAAGCAGTTGAGAGAGTTGCCTTCTACATGAATCCTGCAATGAAGGTAGCAGGCATTGCGGGGCCTGGCGAACCATTGTACAACCAAGACACATTTGAAACACTTGATTTGGTAAACGAAAGGTTTCCCCGTCTCATTCTTTGCGTTGCCACCAATGGACTGTTGCTGCCTGATAAGGCTGAGCTTCTTGCCCAGTTGGGAGTGAAAACGGTCACAGTAACAATTAATACTGTGAAAGCAGAGACTATCCCAGAAGTGTATCTGCATATCATGGGAGAACCTCCAGAAAAAGTAGCAGAACAGTTTATCTCATGCCAGTTGAGAGGAATTGAAGCCTGCGTTGAGTTGGGAATGCGAGTCAAAGTGAATTCAGTACTCATCCCCGGTGTTACTTCAAAAGGAATGGAAGATGTGGCTGTCCAGTCAAAGGAGAGAGGCGCTTGTATGCAAAATATTATCCCCTTAATTCCACTGGCTGGTTATTCCCATGTTCTGGCTCCCACGTGTGAAGAGCTCAGGTCCACCAGGGCACGATGTGAAAAGATACTTCCCCAGTTCAGGTTGTGCATCCAATGCAGGGCTGATGCAGTAGGAATACCTGGCAGGACAGGCTCCTGCAGAATGATGGAAGAAGAGGATATTAAAAACTCAAATTCTCGTTCTATATAGATGACATGCGAGCTATATACATTCCATACGCAGAATATATATGTGTAAAGTCATGTTGAAATGGCAAGCCTTGTAAGCGATTTTGTAGAATCTTGTGGAGGTGGGTGCGTTGAGAAGAAGGTCACTACCAACACTACCAACAATCTGGATGGAAAGTCTGGAAACGAGGGAATATGTTGCAGCCCTATTGCGGGACGCTAATGAACAAAAGAAGCGGCAACGAGAATTTGGGGAAGAAGATTAACAGTAGAATGCTGGCAAACAACGTGAAGCCCGAAATTCTCTGACATGTAGGATGAATTTTGGCTGCGTTATTGAGTCATTTTCATGATCTGCTTTAGCACCTCCTTCACCATCAGTGGAAGGGCAGCAGAGACTTTTCTTGTCAGTGTTGTAGCAGGTTCTATTCTTTCTGGCTGAACAGCAACGATGTGAATTGTACGTGGTGCTTCTCCAATTCTCTGGGAGAGAGCAATAACCTCCAGAAGGTCCAGTTGATGTAGCGAATACTCGATCTCCTTTAGCGATCTCACTTCCTCCGGCACAAATACTTTGACTTCTCCAGGATTTCCTCCAAAATCTGCACAATCGACAAGGATAACATGGGGATAGTCCTTTATTACATGTAAGAGGGACATCCCCCCAGTTCCCCCATCAATTACATCAACGCCAGGAGGCAGTGGTTCTTTCCGGAGAGCCTCAAAAACAGCAGGGCCTGCACCATCATCTCCCATGAGTTCATTGCCAATAGTGATGACTGCAATAGCAGCTGCCTCATGTAGTTCATCCTTTTCTGGATTCATTACCTGTCATAAAGCCACTACAAAAATAAAGGTTTGGAAGAAGGACCAGGACTTATCAATCTGTTAAGAATCTGTACTCGTACAGGAAGTCCATGTGTAAATCCAACCAAAAAAGAGAAGGAAAAAAGGGTGGGAACCCTTCATGTGAATTCCACAGTGAGATAATGAGTTGAACACGATATGCAGGGATCGTAGGCTCTGACCAGCATTTCCAGATTCAGCTCGATTTCTTTTTCTGCTAACCCCAGGAGAGTGGGAGCAAGAGCTTCCAGATCCAGGTTGATGTTCTTGTGATTCTGGTTTGTGGGTATGACACAGTTGGCTCTGGTGCAGAATCCCTTGTCATTGTACGTGTAGTCATGGAATAAGATCCCGCGAGGAACTTCAACAGCTCCAACACCGCGTCCTGCTTTCACCGCGTAGCTGGGTGTCTCGTTCTTCAATCCTTTGTTCAGGATTGTGTCTATCAATGCTATGGAATCCTCTACAGAGTGGTAGTACTCGATCAGCTGGGCAACATTATTCATGAAGGGATTGTAGCTGATGGGGCTCAATCCGAACTTCTGTGCCCATGCTCTGGCTCCTGAGGTTAATTTCTCAGCATTGAGGTTGAACCGGGCCAGAGCTCCCACCATATAGGATTCCCGTGCATGGCTGGCAAATTTCGCTGTAGAATAGGGCACAACATACTCGTTGGCAATAGATTCGTAGTCTTCTACAGGGTGAGTACCCGTGTCAGTGGAACCAATGACTCCGTCATAGAGGGCATACTCTGTATCACTGGTTAGTCCTATGTACTCTGTTTCTCTGGTAAAATCAGGGAGCATGTGCACGTTGTCCAGCAATAATTGATTGACTTCGTCGCACACGGGGAGAATGTTAGATAATCTGTCTCTCAAGGAGGAAAGTTCTCTCTCTGAAGGTGTACTGGTAAATCCACCCACCATCAGAGTAATAGGATGTGTCGTTCTACCACAGAGGAGATCTGACATCTCATTGGCCAGTCGATGCAAAGCAATGATCTTTAGAACAGCATCGGGATGAGTCTCTATCAGTGGGAATACACTTCCTTTTCTGAACAAGTCAGGAGCCACCAGATACCCAACGTGAAGTATGTGACTCTGCATGTTCTCAGCATGTAAGGCAACTTTCCTCAAGAGCTCCGTCTGTTCACTGATGGTGACACTCATGGCAGCTTCTGTGGCTTTCAGTGAACACAATGCATGGCCAATGGAACAAATCCCGCATATCCGTGACATGACATGCGATACCTGATGGTAGTGCCTTCCTCTGACAAATGATTCGAACATGCGAGGAGCTTCAGTAACCTGCCACTGGACTTTCTCTATGGCGCCGTTCTTTGCATTCAGAATAATGTTCCCATGGCCTTCCACACGAGTAAGATGATCCACTTTAATAGCTATTTCGCTCATTCTTCCACCTCCTGTTTGGCTTTCTCCTCAATGTAGCGGTAAGTGAACATGGATTTTCGCTGCATGATCTGTTCTGCAGATATCCCGTACTTCGTCAGGACATCAGTCTGAGCATCCTCTTCAGGATGAGTGACATACCCCCGGCATGCCTCACACTCGGCCCCATGCGTGGGACAGATAGCTCCACATCCCGCCCGAGCTACAGGACCCATGCAGACTTTGCCCAGCTCAAATAAGCATACATTCTCTTTCTTCTTACACTCCACACACACAGGATAGTCAGGAACAGGGGACTTCTTTCCTAGCAGCAACGCCACTAACACCTTGCAGAATTCATCACGGTCTATGGGACATCCTGGTACATACGCATCCACAGGAACCACTTCATCCAGGGCTTTGGTCTCGAAATTGGCGAAGTAGGGATTGTCTTTGAGGGCCTCGTCTTTGTTATAGACTGTGGTGATGCTCTCCTCAACTGGCCATTGATTGACCATTCTCTGTACACATCCGGTACAGGCGCAGGCTCCTAGAGCCACCAGTATCTTGGCGTTCTCTCTGATCTTCTTAAGTCGTTCCTCGTCCATGGGCCGCATGATAGACCCTTCCACCACTGCAATATCATAGTCATCTGAGTGTTCTTTCATGACTTCCCTGAATGAGACAATGTCTACGAGCTTCGTTACATCAATGACTGCTTCTTCGAGGTTTGCTATCTGCAGCTGACAGCCTTCACAACTCGCAAAGTCAAAGAAGGCTACCCGTGGTTTTTGTTTCTTCATGTGAACGCCTCCGGTGAGTTCTTTATCTGGCTGTACCTGAACACTGGCCCCTCCTTACACACATAGACTCCGTTTATCTGGCAGTGCCCGCACTTTCCCACACCGCACTTCATACGCCTTTCCAGAGAGACTATGATATTCTCTTCAGGCATGCCCCTGCCCATGAGGTCCCGTATCACGAACTTGTACATGACAGGAGGACCCACTACAATGGCTATGGTGTTCTTTGGATCAAAGGTAGCCAGAGGAATCAGACAGGTGATGAGACCAACCTCACCTTCCCAACACTCTCCTTCAGGACAGGAATCCACTGATCTCAAATGGGCTACATCTTCTCTCTTATCCCATGCTTGGACTTCGTCACCAAATAGCAGCTCACAGGGCTTCTTACACCCGTATAGAATTGTAAGCTCCCCAAAGTCCTTCCTGTGATCCAGGACATAGTTGATCAGTGAACGGGCGGGGATAATACCAATGCCGCCCGCAATAACCAGGAGGTTCTTGCCTTTCAGTTCTTCAACACCAAACCCTGTGCCAAAAGGACCTCTAATACCCACTTTGTCTCCGGGATTCAGTGCATGCAGCCGCGAGGTGACATCTCCCACCTTCCGTACAGCCAGTTCGAAGGATTTGGTTCCAGGAGCTGAAGATACAGATATGGGCGCTTCACCATATCCCATGATAGAGACTTCTACAAATTGACCAGGTTCATGGTCCAGTGCACTTCCATCGTCCAGCTCGAGCTCGAACAGCTTCTCCCATTCTGACAATTGCACTGCTCTCTTGATGGTGGCAGGGCAGGGGATGTACAATCCAGGGCCTGTGTCGTCAGGAACCTGTCCTTCAACAGTGACAGGAGACGCAGCATGGGGTACAGGGGGTTTCAGCGTCTGAGAACTGTCTGTTACCATGTTGATGAGTGTGACAGGATCTGCAATGTCAGGAATGCACTGTGTGGAACAACGCCCACAGCCAACGCATGCGACAAAATTGAGCCTGGCAGGGAGGTATTCCCCCTTGCGGTAGAACCTGTGTCTGTATCTGTCTATTCTCTTTTCTCTGAAGATTTCACCAGAGCCAACACGTGTAAAGGAACGCAGCATGCAGCCATCCCATGTTCTTATCCTGCTGCCAGTTTTCATGTCGAGATGCATCTTGTCATTGACATCATAGCAGAAACAGGTGGGACATACGCTGGTGCAGGTTCCGCAGGAGAGACACTTTTCGGACTGGGTCTTCCACACAGGGTTGTCGTAGTTCCCCTGCAGGAGATGAGACCACTGATCCGGAGGTGTTTTCAATCCCCTCCTGGCCTCTGCTGCAGCTTTTTCTACTGCTTTTCTGATCTTTTCTACTTCTTCTGGGGTAGCATCTCGAGTCTTCAGGCTCGATATCAGGTCTGCTCCTGCAGTTGTACCAACCTCCAGTGCAATTACGTCTTTGAGGTCAGTCAACATGAGATCAAATCCAGAATCTACCATACCAGTTCCCATATCACCGAAAAATGCCTTCTCCGAAACTCTGGCCACATGTGCTCCCACAAGCAGGGTATTCTTTCGTCTCTTGACATACAGATCATCTACAAAGGAATCTGTATAGTACGTATCCATCTGCTTTATGGCCACGATATCATAGGGATGGACTCCGATTATCACTCTCTTGGGAATGTCTTCATTCGCCTGTACTGAAAAGGGTTGAGATGTGTCAAAGTGCATCATGGATTCGTCCTGGGGTAAGAAGTACTTCTTGGGCGGTATGACAGTAACATCATAGTCCAGCCGCAATTCATCAGATGATTCCAGCAGTCCAAACACGAATTTGGTGCCTTTTGATTTTACGCCATGGACTTCCAGAGATCCATCTTCTATGAGTGAATCCACCAGGGCCATAAAATCTTTCTTTGATGCTATTCTTAACGGATTTTCATGGTTCGCGTCTCGTTTACTTTTTGTGTTCATTTTTCTCCCTCCTTCTGTGATGTAGTCATGTCCAGCTTTGTGATGGCACATGCACACACCTTGAGCTCCGGAATCATAGCTTCAGGATCCAGAGCATCATTGGTGAGCCTGTTGGCTGGTGCCTCGCTGAAGTGAAAGGGGATAAACACAGACCGTGGAGCTACCCTCTCAGAGACATGAGCTCTTACTATGATCTTTCCTCTTCTGGTGGCAACTTCCACATGGTCATTATGCTTTATATTGAGGGTATGTGCGTCCTGAGGAGCAATCTCCACAAACCCTTCATTGACAAAGGAGTTCAATGCTTCCACTTTCCGGGACATTGTTCCCGTGTGATAATGATAGAGAATTCTACCTGTTGACAGCACGAAGGGATACTCTTCATCAGGACACTCTGCAGGTGGTATGAAGTCAACAGGGGAGAACAACCCGCTTCCCCTGGAAAACGTTCCGCTGTGCAGGTAGGGCGTTCCAGGATGATCTTCAGAAGGACATGGCCATTGAAGGCCTTCTGCAACCCTGCTGGGGGTAATTCCTCTGTAGATCGGCGTTACCTGGTTGATCTCTCTCAGAATGTCCCAGACTGCTTCATATTTCATAGGGTATCCCATTTTTTCTGCAAGTAACCCAATGATTTCCCAGTCGGCCTTTGTATTGAGAGGCGGTTCCACCACTCTTCTTCCTGCCTGGATGCGTCTCTCAGTATTGGTGAATGTACCCTCTTTTTCCAGTGCTGCCTGTGAAGGAAGCACTACATCTGCCATCAAAGCAGTCTCTGTCATGAAAATATCCTGCACTACTAAAAAATCTAGGTTATTCAACGCTTTCTCCACATGGTTACCATTGGGATCTGAAACCATGGGATTTTCCCCCATGATATACATCCCCTTGATTTCACCCAGTGCTGCCTTGTTTATCATCTCAACGACAGTCAGCCCCGGCGTGTCTGGCAGGGCAACACCCCAGGCAACTTCGAACTGCTTCCTTATTTCAGGATCTGCAACTGGTTGATAGCCGGGGTATACAGCAGATAGAGCACCTAGGTCACAGGCTCCCTGCACATTTCCCTGACCCCTGAGAGGGTTGACTCCAGTAGAGGGCCTGCCCACATTCCCTGTAAGCATGGCCAGATTAGCGAGGGATACCACATTATCAGTGCCCGTGGTATGCTGGGTTATCCCCATGGAGAATACAATAGACGCTTTCTCAGCCTGACCGAAAAGGCGGGCAGCCTCCTGTATCTTCTCTGTGGGAACTCCAGTAACGTCTTCCACCCTTTCAGGGGTGTACTCTTTTACTACGGTTATGAAATCAGAAAATCCTTCTGTGCGGGCTTCTATAAAATCCTGGTTGTGTAGCCCCTGTATATATATGTAATTCATTATACCATTGAGCAGTGCTACATCAGTGCCGTTCTTGTGCTGGAGATGGACATGAGCAGATGAAGCCAGGTCTATGGTTCGAGGGTCTGCTACAATGAGAGCAGCCCCTTTTCGGACTGCATTTCTGATAAAGGTAGCAATGACGGGGTGGGTCTCCGTGGTATTTGAACCTATGACGAAGATGCAGTCACTATCAGCGAGCTCAGCAATGGAATTGGTCATTGCACCCGAGCCGAATGTTCTGCTCAACCCTGCTACAGTAGAGGCATGGCAGAGACGGGCACAGTGATCCACATTATTGTTCTGGAAGAGGACTCTCACAAATTTCTGGAAGAGGTAGTTTTCTTCATTTGTGCACCGCGCTGACGACAGTCCTCCCAGTGCGTGAGGTCCATGTGTGGTCAATATCTTCGAGAATGTGTCAGCAACATATTGAATAGCTTCATCCCATGTGACTTCTGTAAATGTGCCATTTTTCTTGATAAGAGGAGACGTCAATCGATCTTTTTCGAGATACTGATGCCCAAATCGTCCCTTCACACATAATCTCCCTTTATTTGCTGGCCCATCTATGCCTTTGACCTTAATAACATGGTTGTCTTTAGTGTACACCTGAATTAAACATCCCACACCGCAGTATTCGCATACCGTGTTTGTACTGGTCAGTTCCCAGGTTCTCCCTTTTCTTACTGCATCTCTTTCGTACAAGGCTCCAACAGGACAGGCCTGAATACATTCACCACAACCGTCACATACGCTCTCTTTCCATATCCCGTTATGTCCAGGCCAGACCATGATGTAGCTGGCGCGTTCAGCCATGTCTAACACATGCTTTTCCTGGAGTTCATCACAAGCTTTTATGCATCTGTAACACTTTATACATTTCTTGGGATCAAACATGAGGACCTGCGTCTCATGAACGCTCGATGCCTTGTAACAAGGGGGATACACTTCGCTGGAGGCATCAATGCCATATCGATATGCCAAGTCCTCTAGATCACAGCCACCAGCAGCTTCACAGGTCATGCAGTCATGGTCATGTTCTGAAAGGATCAACTGGAGAATCTCCTTTCGGTAGCTCTCCAATTCTGAAGTGAAGACCTGAATATCCATCCCTTCACACACAGTTAAGGTGCATGCCATCTCCACCTTGCCAGTCTTCGTGTCTTTGATAGAACACAGGCGGCAACACCCGGTAGGAGACACTTTTTCGTAGTAACAGAGCCCAGGCACGTCAATCCCAGAAGAACGCAGCTCAGACAACAGATTTTCCCCCTTGGTCAGCTGCATGGGGCTCCCGTCGACGGTGATCTCCACCCGCACTATACCACCTCAAGGTTCAAGCCTGACTGCAGAGGCATTATAACAGACTGGCCCAGAGGGCACAGGCAGGTCTTATTCATGACCCGGGCAAGGCTGAGTATTCTGTTAATGTCACCTTCAGATACTCCTGTTCTGGCAGCAATGGACTTGAGCAGGCGATGTATCTGCAGA
>JACVGW010000032.1:17709-25575 GCA_018992565.1 Theionarchaea archaeon | reverse complement strand
AGGCATCACTTTCACCTCAAGAATCCGTTGGACATAAAGGAATTGGTAAAAGAAAGAATACTGCGCTCTGCACCTCAGACGATAATTCAGATTGAGGAAGGCGGATATAGACTTCTAAAGAAAAAAGGTGGCATTGATGAACGTTTTGCTTTCAATTAGACCATGTTACGCAGAAAGAATCCTGGACGGGGAGAAAAAGTATGAATTCAGAAGAAGGATCTTCAGGAAAGATGTAGAGAGCATTTACATATATTCTACCTCTCCCGTCAAAAGGATAGTAGGTGTTCTGAGAATAGAACAGATAATTGAAGGAACTGTTGAAATGATTTGGGAAGAGTGTTCTTCTGGTGCAGGACTTTCAAGAGAAGAATACTTCGGCTATTTCGAGAACAAAGAGAAGGCTTTTGCCATCAAAATCAAAGAGGTTCAGGCATTTGATGAACCCGTAGACCCTAACGTGATCTCCGAGGATTTTGTGCCACCCCAGTCATTTCGCTATGTGAGCAACGACTTTCACTCTGGGTCAACTCTTGATAATCTCACAGATCAAAAGAAGAATAACAAACTGTATGCCATATTTACCAAAATGATATCACTCTTTTTCGGCAAGAGCATCTCGAGATTACGAGACTCGGTTTCAAGATGGGTCAGAATCAAAAAACGTTAATACCCTTCGAGAGTAATCCATCACGGTGAATACATGATTGAAGCTTTCTTGACAGAGCCCCAAAAGAACCTCCGTGATGAAGTTCGAGATTTTGTGAAGTGGGTTCCCCGACGACTCCTTCTTGACATGGATTCTGATAAGGTGACCTATCCCAGAGAATATGTGACTGAAGCAGCCCGCAGAAACCTTCTTGGTCTCAGATTTGACAATATGTATGATGGACGAGGGCTACAATGGCAGGACGAAATCGTGGCCTTAGAAGAAGTTGGCATTTTAGGAGCCTCTCTGGCCTGTCTCTATTCTCTGGCGAGTATTGTGGGAGAGGCGCTCCACACGTTCGGCTCAGAACAACAAAAACAGACGTATCTGAAACCATTGATACGAGGAGACACATGCTGTGCAGAAGCCTTGACAGAACCCAGAGGCGGCAGTGATTTCTTTGGAACCACTACCGAAGCAGTCAGGAAGGGAGATCACTACATTCTGAACGGACAGAAACGGTTTGTAGTGGGAGCTGAAGGTGCAGACATCTTTCTCGTCTATGCCAGGACTGGAAAAGGTGATCCCAGAACCTCCTTGAGCACCTTTATTGTGGAGAGAGACATGGGCGTCAAGGTGGAATACCTGTATGGACTCATGGGCACCAGAGGAGGAGGTGCAGGGAGACTGGTATTCAAGGATACTGAGGTCCCTGCAGAAAACTTGCTCTATGGAGAGGGTAAGGGCTCAGATATCTTCTACCAGATGATGATTCCTGAGAGGATGACCTCTGCGGCAGGAGCTCTCGGGTTAGCCAGAGCAGCATTAGAAACTGCAGCACGGTACAGTGATAGAAGGAAGGCATTTGGACAGACTATCCGCAAGTTCGAAGGGGTTTCCTTCAAGGTTGCTGACAGTATTACTTTGCTGGATGCAGCTTCGGGACTGGTGCACGGGGCAGCGGTAGCAGTTGATAGACATGGAGGAACTGGGTACACTCGCAGGCTTGTATCCGAGGCCAAGAAGTGTGCCACTGACACAGCATGGAAAATCGTGAATCATGCCATGCAGATCTTGGGTGGAATTGGGTATACCAACGTGTACCCTATCGAGAGGATGCTAAGAGATGCGCGATTAATGATGATCTGGACAGGTACCAATGAGGTCATGAATCTGATCATACAGCATGAGTATTACAGGGAGGTCTTGTCTCCTGGCGTGACAGTCCGGAATGTGGAAATGGATGCTCAGGAGGCAGATGCAGACGAGAAAATCTATGAATGATCCAGTGATGAAAATACCTACTGCTTACTAGAGACTGACAGAAGGTGAAAAGCCTCAACCTTGAAGAACAGGAAAGAGAGAAAAATCATGAAACCCACAAGAATACCGAGGGTCAAGATTTGTTGTATAGCCAGCATTGAGGAGGCATGGGTAGCTATAAGGCAGGGTGCATCGGCTCTGGGACTCGTGTCTGACATGCCTAGTGGTCCTGGAGTGATTGGGGAGGAGCTAATTGCCAAAATTGCTGCCCGCATCCCACCAGGGGTCTCTTCCTTTCTTCTTACAAGCAGGCAGGACACTCGTTCAATTATCGAACAGCAGAAGAAGACAAGGGTCAATACCATCCAGATCTGCGATCGACTTGTTCACGGAACCTATGAAGATCTCCGGGAGGCACTTCCTGGCATTTCTCTGGTACAGGTGATTCATATTACAGGGAAAGAATCTATTGAGGAAGCTGAATCCGCAGCTGACAGTGTGGATGCCTTGTTACTGGACTCGGGAAATCAATTCTTGCCGGTGAAAGAACTGGGAGGCACAGGAAGACCCCATGACTGGAGTATCAGCAGGGAGATTAGAGAACTTGTGGGTATCCCCGTCTTCCTGGCTGGTGGATTGAATCCACAGAATGTGAAAGAAGCAGTCAGTACGGTAGGTCCATTTGGGGTTGATGTATGCACAGGGGTGAGAACGAAGGGTTACCTGGATAGGACTAAATTATCTCACTTCTTCAGTGCACTCTTCTGATTTTCACATTAATGAAACCTGGAAGGTAATACTGCGGAGGTATGTTTTGGCAGAGCTTTCATTTTAGTATTGCAGTAGAAGCAATGAGAGTCATGGCCCTCATCATGGTGTAAAGCGTAACGAAGTCCTTGCAATCATAGGCAACACGCCTTCCACTGACTCTCTCAACAGAGGGAATCATGGCAATTCGGTCAGCCATGTTGCTGAAGAGTACATCCATTTCAAGATGAAGAGGGGGAGGCACCACGTATGGTCTAACCCTGCCAATATTCTGCACTGCTTCTTGTGCTTTCTTTCTAATCTCTTCGCGTGCTACAGCAGGATGAATATTCCGGGCAGCAAATCGTCCTATCCCTTCTTTGGTTGTCACAATTTCTACGTCGTTAAGCAGAGCTGTGGCTTCCTCCGTTGTTTTCTTATCTCCAGCCACCAGCGCTACTGGAACGCCAAAATGACCAGCTAAAGCTGCATTAATTCCCAGTTCACCCAATTCCATCCCGTTTACCCTGATAGTATGTACAACTCGACCGTGGTATGTATGGTCCATGACAGCATCCTCTGTACCTGCTTTGGAATGGTACCCGATGAAGAATGCAGCATCATTTCCCTGGATCCCCTGAACCATGGACAATGGCTTTGGAGAACCTGAAATGATAGAAACGCGCTGATCAAGTTCTTCTATGAGCAGGTTTATCATACTCCCATGGGAATCATTGACTACTATCTCAGTTGCTCCACCTTGAAAGGCACCCTGTACAGCAGCATTCACTTCTTTTGTCATGAGCATTCGGGCAGTGTCATAGTCCTTCCCTTCTCTTCGGGTATGATCAATGTCAGTGACTCCACATATCCCTTCAATGTCTGCAGAGATGTAGATTTTCATGTATGCAACCTCTCAGTTTCACATTATAATACTATCTACAGCAATCGAGCTGCAGTTCTTGCACTACGATGCGCAACTTTCTTAAGGGGTGCCGTGTAGTGAGTATCACCTAAATCAAGAGATGGTGATTGTCATGGCTGAAGATATTTTCATTTATGAATATATGTGGGTCCTGTTTGTCCTCGTGGGTGCGCTCAATGCCCTATATGGCAAATATCGTCTCAGAGGAACATTGAGGGAGCATCCAGAATGGACAGAGGAAGCCAATACATTTCTGAAAGGATATTTCTTGTATATGACAGTTCCATTCCTTTTCCTTATGCTGCTTCAATTTGCAGGCGGATATAAGAACCCTTTCTACATGTTTCTCCACACTTTCAGCATATACCAGATTCTTGCCTGGGTTGTTCTATTCTTCTTCTGGTACAGGCTGTTCCACTACGTCTTTTTCCAGGGCGGTGCAAAACAGCTGGCGAAGTTTCATCGAGCATTGGGGAATATTCCTCCCAGTGAAATAGGAATCAAGATTCTGACCGTAATCCTCCTGACAGCAGCAATTGGTGTCTTCATCATTGGTTACTACTGGGGAATTGGAGAAATCCTGATGCAATAGGCTGGTGAACGAGGACTGAGCCCACAACCTGTGGTCAGCTCAGTTCGATTGTCTCTCACTGTCCACAGGGGTAGTAATCACCTCGTCAATTTAGTATTGGTTGAAGAAGAGCCAAAACAAAAAAAGAGATGAAAAAGGAAATAAGAGTCATTGCGCTGTAATCTGTTTCTTCAAGGTACCCTTCTGCCGTGCATACTCTCGTTCAAACTCCTTCCTGTGCACAGTGTTGAAGGGACAAAACGGTATAACCCTTCCATCAGGAAGTGCATAGTGTATGGCACATCGCTGCACCCGTTCCAGGTCAAAGTTGTAAGCATCCTGGAAGTGCATACATCCAATGAGGACAGCTTCATAACTGAATTCATCCAGATATGAACGACCCAGAAAGATATCCAGCAGCATCTTCTCGATGTTCAGGTACCCGGGCTTCTTGTCCTTGTCGATGACTTTCCTCAGCTTGTTCAGCACTTTGGCTGCCACCAGTGGCTTCTTGACTGTGCCAACCTTCTCCTTGGATAGCTCTTCCAGATAGCCAGTCAGCTCTTCCACATCAATGAACTGTGTAATGGGCACCAGGTTATCTCCATCCCTGAATACATACGTGGCAGTACCACAGGCGAAGTGACACGTAAACTCTACCTGCGGCTTACCCGTCAGTGCTTCTACCAGATGAGATATGGGTACCACCGTAGGGACTGTATAAAAGTCCTGGGCTGTTACTTGCCCCCCAGTCTGTTCTTCCACCAGATGAGTGAAATCTGGAATAGTAATCCGCATATCCATGAGGTCTTCATAGGTCAGGCGACCAGCAAAGGACACAGGCTGGAAATTCACTGCCCTCACCACGTTACGGTGATCAAATGCATACCGTATAATGTCCCCCACCTGATGGTCGTTTATCCCCTTGACCAGCGTGGGAACCAGACAGATGCTTGTGGCTCCTGCTTTTTCACAGTTCTCGATGGCCTTCTCTTTTACAGGCCAGGCATTGAATCCTCTTGTCTTTTCGTACACATCTGGAGTGACTCCGTCAAACTGCAGGTATATTGTGTTCAGTCCTGCATCTCGCAGTTCCTTGCAGAAATCCAGGGACTCTGCGAGCTTTAATCCGTTGGTGGCAATCTGTATCTGCACAAATCCAAGTTCTTTTGCCTTTCTAATAATATCCGGAAGATCCGATCGTACTGTGGGCTCCCCTCCGCTGAATTGAACTGCCTTGCATGGAACTGGGGTTTCGCTGCGCAGGACCTTCAGCATGTCTACAATCTCCTCAAATGAGGGTTCGTACAAGTATTCAGAGGTAGTATCTGCAAAACAAATGGGACAGCGCATATTGCACCTGTTGGTTAGGTCAACATTGGCCAGTATGGTGGTGGTCTTGTGCTCGTTGCAGATGCCGCAGTCGAAGGGGCATCCCTTCTCCCTGGTGGTAATAGGATTGGATACTCCTTTTCCTTCGTGGATAAATGTCTGGGCTCTCTTGTACAGCTCTGCATCTCCCCAGTACACATCCTTGAAAAACCCATGTTCAGGGCAGGTCTTTTCCATCATCACCTTCCCGTCCTCTTCCACGATATCTGCTTCTATGACCTTAAGACACACCGGGCACAAGGATTTGGTTTTCCTTAATACCATGAGCTTCACCTCTCATAGCTATGATTTTTGTCAGGTAGTCAATTAGCTTTGACATCTCCTCTTCGAGACGAGATAAATGCTGGTTCAGGGTTTCTTCCTGGGATTCTCTGAGTTCTGTGACTTTCCTGTACAGGGGCAGAATATTCCGGTCCAGCAGCTCTTTGGAAAGCAGTCTGAATATCTGCTCGAAATCCATTTCTGCCGTGTAAACGTACACTCCTTCTTTCTTTCTCTTGGTCACCAGGTATTTTTCGGTCAATGACCTAAGATGAGTAGACACTGAGGACAGACTGTATCCTGTGAGCTTCTGCAGTTCATTCATGTTCAATGACTTCCCTGACAGAGCCAGTACCGCATATATGGCAGAGCTCCCTTCAGACAGTCCCCAGTAGCGAGCCATGACAACCAAGTCCAGCACCAGTTCACCTCGTATTTTGTCATTCATAAATATCCTCCATATTTTTCTAAAATTTCTGAAATTTCTAGAATATATAAAGGTTTTGGTTGCAGAGTCGATGAGCAGCCGGGATGGCTGGTATGAAGCAGGCTAGCGGAGATGAAGAGATGAAGGTATATTTATAAATGTTACTGGAATTGGAAGTATATGGATTTACATCACGCGTTCTTGGAGAAGATTTTCTGGGGAGTGTTTCTCATCATCCTTGCTGCAGGTCTGCTCGTCGTATGGATCGCCAATGTGCCAGTAATAATGGTGGTACCCGTGGTGTTGCTGGGGATGGGAGGATGGGTGATGATTACTGGTGCATCATTCTATGATCGGGCATGGGGAATCGTGCTGGCAGTGATTGGCGGTCTCTGGCTCTTGAGGGCATATATAGCAGTTCCAGTGTATATTGCTGCTGCATTGTTTCTTATTGTTGTGGGAATATTGATTATTGTGGGCTCCAGGATGTAGCACATTCGCTGTGAGATGATAGACAGGTCTCGTGAACTCACTGAGATACCCTCTACCTGGTGTAGCAATAGGTTTAAAAGTCCAGTCAAGACTTATCATTTCATGTCACGTACCCGCATGCAGGGATTGACCTTTCTTGCCCACATGATCAATGATGGGTTCGAATTGGTTCTGCCCACGTTGCTTCCTCTCATAGCGACAGAGCTGTCTTTGTCCTACCTGCAGGTGGGTGTGCTGGGTGGCTGCATGGTTATCTCTCTGGGAGCAGGTCAGTTCTTCACAGGATACCTCTCCGACTATACAGGGAAGCGAAAAATGCTCATTGTGGGAGGGTTGTTGTGCCTTTCAGTGAGTTTCTACTTGATGGGTGTTTCTCAGTCATATACCCAGCTTGTGCTGTGGAATTTACTGGCCGGTCTGGGGGCCAGTGTGTACCATCCTGTCAGCGTTTCACTTATTTCCAATGCATTCAAACAGAAAAAAGGGAAAGCTCTGGGAATTCATGGGGCTGGAGGAAACCTGGGCATGACCATATCTCCTGTGATTGCAGGAGTACTGGCTCATCTGTATGGATGGCGTTTTGTATTCAGAGTCTTCCCGGTGGCAGGGATTATCATTTGTGTTCTATTCATGGTTCTTGTGAAGGAAGAACCAAGCGAAAGGCGGAATATTGCTGTGCGCAGCCTGTTTATTCGGAAGATCTTTCTTGTAATACTCAGTCTGGGCTTCGTCTCTATGGCTTCACGCGGACTGACCATCTTTCTGCCTTTGAAGTTGTCCGATCTGGCATATACCTCAGCAACATTCGGGCTGTTCCTCTCGCTGTTCAATGGGTTTGGCATTATTGGACAGATCATTGGAGGTCATATTTCAGATATTTATGAAAAACCCAGAATCATCTCTGTAATGTCAATTCTTTCGGGAATATTGATGTATATACTGCTTTCTTTGCCTCAATACTATGCAATGATCGGCTTTGTCTGTCTGGCAGGGCTGCTGTTCAACAGTGTATGGCCCACGCTTTTCGGGCTGTTCACTGACAGGACACCAGAGGAGATTCATGGTACAGGGCTGGGGCTCTTCTTCTCTGTGGGTTATATCATGGCTTCAGTAGCTCCCGTTCTGATGGGAGCAGTGACGGA
>JACVGW010000032.1:6277-17609 GCA_018992565.1 Theionarchaea archaeon | reverse complement strand
TCACGTATCAGGTTCTCTCTTTTCAGCATCGTCAGAGACAGTGCTATGTTGTTGAAGAAACAGAACCCCCATGCAGAATCTCTGCTGGCATGGTGTCCTGGTGGGCGAATCAGTCCAAATGCAGGTTCTTCCAGTGAAAGGTGGGCTGTCTTCACGGCACCTCCTGCTGCAAGCACGGCAACGTCGTAGGCGGCAGGATATTCTCTCTTTATAGTACTGATGTGGCCTTCTCCATGGACCAGGCTGAGCTGGGGGTCAGAGACTGCATCTGGCGCCACCAGGGGATATCCTCTCAGTTCTTCAAGAATTGCCGCAATCCTTTCCGGGCATTCGCAGGAGGCGGTGGGGTAATTTTCTAAAAACCTGGGATGATACACCACATTCATGATGGAACACAGATATTGCGCTTTAAAGGTATTGCGATAGGGCTTTCGCCAGATAGGGGGCTATGTCCACTCTTGCACTGGGGTTGTCAATAGTATTGGTGGTCACAATGTCAATGTCCCGGGGTGGAGGTTGGGAGAAAATGCCGTGGACAGCACACACCGTAATCTTCTTGGATCTGAAAGTCCTGCAGATTTCCACAGCGTTTCTAATAGTCCCCCCCGTTGAGATCATATCATCAATAATGACCACATTACGGCCTTCAGGTATCTCCCCACAGGTCTCTGTTGCTCCAGTAGAGTGACTTCTTTGTTTTCTGAATACAAATACCTCCCCATTCATGGAAGCTGCGACTTTCTGGGCCCATTTTCCAGCTTCCTCATCAGGAGCCACGAATACTGGCTGTTCTTCTGGAATGGTGCTCTTCAGAAGGTAGTCACGCAGCGCATCAATGCCGGAGACATCGTGGAGAGTGATTCCCGGGACGAAATTTCCTGTCTGCTGGCGATGCAGGTGGAATGTCACTGAAAAGAGGGTTTTGATCCCCAGATCCCTGAACAATTCCAGAACATACTTGGAGGTGAAGGATTCTCCTTCCCTGAACACTGCGTCTTGGCGGGAATAGGGCAGGTAGGGCATGAGCACCACAATGGATTTTGTCCCTCTCTCAACAAGGTTTCTTATGGCAAATATGTATTCCAGCAGATACCTGTTGGGATCGAACCCGTCAGAAGAGAGAGTATTTACCAGTAATGCTTCTCTGGGAGCTTCCATGATCCGGGGATTGAGTTCCCCATCTGGGAATACTCTTCTTTCCATTTCCACGAAATCGCAGTGGAGACTGCTCGCCAGATTTAAACAGAGGGGTGTCTTAGGGCCAATAAGCTTCATGCAGAAAGAAGGTATTCTCCGTTAAAAGAGTTTTGCAGGGTGATAGGTCAACTCATGGACTGAGGAGGCATTTTCACACTATTTAGATCTGCGGGTAAATGGTAATAACCTAGAGGATAAACTTATAAAGTGCACATAGTTCAGAAAATCATGTTGAAAGAAAAGCTCGGCCTCGATGAAAAGGATAGGAAGATCATATCCCTTCTGGAGGATAATCCACAGATGTCCCAGAGCGATATTGCCAGGGAGGTCAACCTATCGCAGCCATCAGTCGGAGTGAGAATCAGAAAGCTTGGCGAGAAAGGCGCTGTTCACTACCTGGTGGGAATGAACTTCAAGACAGTAGGACTCAACCTGGCGAAGGTTGATGTCACTGCCGAGAATACACCTCACCTTCTTGAAATTTTCGGTGAATGTCCCTTCTTTCTGAACGGCCTCATCACGTCCGGTCAGCACAACTTATGCATGTTTTTCATGGGCGAAGATGTTGCCACACTGGAAGCAATTATCGACCGCCATTTGCGCAGCAATCCGCTGGTTTCAGAGGTGAATTTTGATGTGGTGGTGGCACCCATCAAAGACTTCGTCTTCCCCGTGAAACTGGAAATAGAAGACCAGAGCTGCGAACTGGAAGTTAACTGCAAAGAGTGTGCCTACTACAACTCCAACAGGTGCCTGGGTTGTCCCATAACCCCGTGGTACAGGGGAAAATTCTGGCCAAGTCCACGGTGATTCATAATGAGAGTCTTGTTGACCGGATTTGAACCCTTCAGGGGAGAGACAATCAATCCCTCATGGGAAACATGCAAAGCATTACAGGACCTGAAGCTGGATATAGATATTGTGGTAAAACAGCTCCCAGTAGCGTTTGATGAAGCACGGGAAAAAGCCATTGCCTATTGTGAGGAAGTGGACCCAGACGTCATTCTGCATTTAGGAGAAGCAGGTGGATACACTCATGTGGCAGTGGAAAGGATTGCCATCAATTGTGATGACGCGAAAGTGAAAGACAACAAAGGGGCTATACGAGAGAATCGGGTGATTGAGCGTGAAGGACAGGACGGGTACTTTGCTACCATTCCCGTGGTGCGAATTTTCGATGCAATGAAGAAGGCAGGAATTCCTGCTGTGATTTCCAATTCTGCAGGAACATATCTATGCAATCACGTGTTGTATGGAACCCTGCATCACATAAGAACCCATGCCCTGCCAATACAGGCAGGATTCATTCACGTTCCGTATCTCCCTCAGCAGGCAGTAGACAAACCAGGAAAAGCTTCCATGAGCCTCGACCTCATGGTGGACGCCCTCACTGTTGCACTCAAAGAATGTGCCTCAGTGACCCGATAGTCACTGTGCGGTCAACTGCTTCAGGTGATGGTTATCGTGTCCGATGATATCTTTGGCCAGGCTCCCCACGGTAAATTCGTAGCCTCTTGAATTGAAAATCAATTCTCCAGGCTGTTCCTCTATGAATCGCACGTAGATGTCACGAGCTTTTCTCACTTCTTCAATGAGTTGATCTTTGGTCTTGTTCTTCCTTTCTAACACTGCTTCCTTGTTGAATTCATCAAAATCAGGCCACTCTGGCAAAGGTTCCCCTTTCACCATTCTCTTGCTCATGTCTGCAAAGAAGAGATCCCATGCAGCTACATGAGACAAGATTTCTCGTGCAGTCCAGGTGCCTGTCACAACAGTGGATTCAAATTTTTCTATAGATTGAGCTGCCTTCAAGAGGTTTTGAATAGACACCTTCATTTCAATCAGGAGCGCTTCTTTTTGATTCATGATCTACTCAAGGATGGAGAACTTAAAAGTGTACATGTGCAGTGATTCCTCCTTGTGCATCAGATGAAAAATTTATAACCAGATGAAAAACTTATAAATTCCCTTATAGTAAGAGATGTATGCCCACCAATGTGACTCCCGAGTACCTCGCGGCTGAGGAAGAATCCAGACAGGCCAAGAACCCTAAGGATCGATTGAGGGCGCTGGAGAAAATGCTGACCTTGATTCCCAAACACAAAGGAACAGAGAAAATGCAGATGCAGATCAAGAGGAGGATTTCAAGGACGAAAGAGGAAATGGAAGCCAAATCCAGAAAGGCAGGGCATGGACCGGTCTTTAACGTGAAGAAAGAAGGGGCAGCACAGGTTGCACTGGTGGGAATCCCAAATTCAGGAAAGTCTTCAGTTTTGACTCAATTGACAAATGCAGATGCTCAAGTAGGAGACTACCCCTTTACTACCACGATTCCCACTCCCGGAATGCTGGAGTACAAAGACGTGCAGATACAACTTGTGGAGATTCCGGCACTCATCCAGGACGTATCAGTGGGGAAGGGGTTTGGCCTTCAGATTCTGAGTGCAATCAGAGCAGCTGATGCTGTGGCAATTGTGATTGATCTTTCCCGGGATTCAGTAGAGCAGATGAAGATTATCCTGGATGAACTGGAAAAGGGGGGTGTCCGATTAAACGAGAATCCTCCTGATATTGAGATTGTAAAAAAGGCTGAAGGAGGAATTGAGATTCGAGGAAGACAGTTCTTCTTTGGAGATGAACAGGTCGTAAAGGAACTGTTACTCAGAGAAAAGGTGCATAACGCCATTGTTGTGTTCAGGGGAGACACCACAGTAGATCAGTTCCAGGAAGCACTTGATGAATCCACTGCCTTCCGACCTGCACTCGTCCTGGCCACCAAAGGAGACGTAAAAAACAGTAAAGAGCAGTATGCCCGGCTCAGAGAGCAGTTCAGTTCTTATGAAATTGTGCCCATTTCAGCAGAAAAAGGAATAAACCTGGAACCTGTGAAAGAAGCGATTTTTCGAAAGCTGCAGATTATCAGGGTATATACCAAGACACCAGGGGAAGAGGTAGCATACCCGCCAATTACCATGAAACCTCAATCCACCGTACATGAAGCAGCAGGCAGAATTCACAAGCAATTTCAGAGAAAGTTCAAGTATGCGCGTATTTGGGGCCCATCAGCAAAGTATGAGGGCCAAAAGGTAGGATCAGACCACGTCCTGCAGGACGGAGACATTGTTGAAGTTCATATTCGTTAGAACGTTACAAGGTTGTATTATAGAAGGGAGATGAATCTTATTTTGGATCATTGATATTTCAATCCTATTTTGATCTTTATTTGTTCTGTAAAGACTAATAAAAGAAAGAAAAAGAAAGAAAAAGACTATGCAGGCGGAATCTCGGCGTAGATGGTCTTGACATCGACTCCTTTGCGGATGTTGTGTGCATAGTATGCCAAGAAGATGATCAGACCCACAGTCATCCAGATAGCCAGGAACAGGAGGTCACCATCTGGAATTCCCTTGCCAGCAACAAATACCAGAATGAAGTTGCCGCCAAATCCAATGATACCTGCCAGTGTCATTACCGGAAGTCCAAGGATCTCCCACTTGGGGCTTCTGTCGTAGACCTCACGCCGTACATAAGGAGTCACTGCAGCTGCTAAACAGCCAAACATCACTGCGAATATATACAACATGGTAGTGTCCACAGCGGCTACCCATGATCTGCCGTAGTAGAAGGCAACTCCCAACAAACCACCAATAGTGGTCAGCAGAATAGCGTAGTGGGGGCTGTGCCATCTGTCGTTGACTTCGGCAATCTTCTCGGGGAAGAATCTGTCAAAGGACCATGAGAATACCAGTCGTGAGCATACCAGGAAGAATGCAGGAATGTCATTCAACAGCCATATAGCACCCGATGCAGCCATCAAGAACTGCAGTGCATGCTGTCCAGGCGCCAGGGCCGCAGCAAAGGTGGGCAGTAACGGAGTGGGATATGAGGCCATGATTGCTCCTAACTCGTCTGCAGCATTGTAGGTGACGTGCGTGTACATGGGAATAAAGTTGCCAAAGGTTCTGTACACCATAACACCAACGAAGGTGTAGTACAGTATGATGAGAACTGCACTGACAGTGATGGACCATACCATGCCCTTGGATGGATTCTTGACTTCACCACCCATGTAGGCACCAGCTGTAAATCCAATGTATGCCCACACTGCACCAATAGATGCTCCCGCAGTGGCCCCGAAGCTGAATTCCGTGGGCGCCCACCCCGTGTCCTCTGCAAGTTGCACGATCTTCTCGTAGGTACCGGCTCCATAAGTCTCGTTCCACAGAGTAGGGGCTGCTGAAGGCGACCGGTAGATGAAGAAGATCACCATGACGATACTCCCGATAATTCCTAGGACCAATCCGACATTAATGATCCAGGAGTATACGCGAGCACCGAAGTAGGTCACCAACCCAGATACAATAACAATGGCAAATCCGATGAAAAGACCTGTGGTTGCTCCTTCTCCTTTGAACACATCTGCATAGTGCATGAGTGTTGCACTGTCTGTAGCTTGACCGGCTATTCTGAAGCTGAGTCCCCAGAAGTCCACATCATAAATAGCGATGATACCCAATGACATGATCTCTGTCCACCAGAATCCCCAACTAGTGAGGAAACCAAGAACAGGGTTCAATCCTCGAGATATGTAGATATAGTCACCACCAGTTCTGGGCATGCTCACAGCCAGCATCGTGTACGATATGGCTGTGGCCATCACAGGAATACCAGCCAGAATGAATGCTAAGGGAACATTGGCACCTGGGTGTTCATAGCTCGCGAGAATGAGCAGTTTGTTGATACCTCCACCAATGGTGTGAGTCAACGGAATTGCGATAGCAGTGAAAAGTCCGATTTCTCTGACAAGTCCTGACGCTCTCCTTGTGAATACTATAGGTTCCTCTTTCGCCATATTTTTTTCCTCCTTTTTTTTGTGTATTGTCGAGATTACGTTCGACATATCTAGTGTCCAAAATAAGTATATAAAACTTTCGGTTTTAATACGCTTTTCTAAGGCAATGCAGGGGATGTACATCCTTCGTTTTGTTTGATATTTTCAAGAGAGTGATTATTTCTGGGCTTTAACGACCGAGGTGGTTGTAGGTGACCCTAATGCTACTGTCTGTCCCGCGATTTCAGAAAGATATATAAAGGAAAGGAAGGAGAGGAGCGGGATGTTAAGCGAATTAAAGCGAAAGGTTCTCAGGATGGATGAGGAGCTGGAGACTCTTGCATGGCTTATCTCGGTAATTGATTCTTACAGAGTTGGCATGGGCGTCGACATGGAGGGATTGAGAGATAGAACCCGAAAACTGAGGGAGTCTCTTCGGATGGAGAACTGGTCTCAAGTGTATAGCGATATGAAGGCTATTACTGATTTGCCGTACAGCAGTGAACCTAGAATGAAGTTGTACATCAATATCTTTGCTTTCATGAGGTATCTCGTGAAGCAGGCATTCCTCATTGTAGCAGTTATACTTCTTGTCGCTTTCATGAGTGCCAGGATGCCTTTCATCTCACCGCATCAACTTCCATACATTCTCTATGCTATCATAGCTGTGGCGTGGTGTGTGGTAGCGATTCGTGCTTTTGTCAAGGACAGAATGAAGCTGTTCTACTCCTCACACCAAAAGGAATACAGGAAAAGCGAGGAACGGCTGCAGAAAGTCGCCCAGGACCTCATTCTCAAAATGGGATCCCTTCTCACTGAAAAGGGAGAATCCCCAAAGAAATACAAGTTCTCAGTGTATCAGAGAGACTACAATGGTATCGAGATCTTGAAGAGTCCTGGAGTACTCAGGGATTTCTATGTAATTGCAGTGAAGAAGAGGTAGGGTATGAATACTCAATATGGGAAGCCTGTTCTCCACAGGACAAGAGCATCTGCCTGTGCCCGGACTGCATGCGGAGTCTTTCTCTTGCTGGCTATGGGAACGCCCTCTGTTCAGGTGGGGTCATGAAGGGCAAACTCATGGAATCTCAGGTGGTTTTTGAAAGTGAGCCGGAAGTGTCAAAACTGCACAGTAAGGGATTCTATGGAAAAATCAAGGAAAAGAAGCTCTATCTCAACTTTCTGGAAGCATTGTATCTTCTGGAAAAAGGTAAAATCGAGGTGGAACTTGAAGGAGAGCTGCTGGATTTTTCCCAATTGCTGGAAATAGCAAGGTCGGAGGCAGAATTCGATATCCGCTTTTTCGTCTACAAAGACCTGCGGGACAGAGGTCTCATTGTGAAGACAGGGTTCAAGTATGGGTGCCACTTCAGGGTATACCGGAGGGGACCTGAAGCGCACGCCGAATACCTGGTCCATGTTATTCCTGAGAAGAGAGAATTCCAGACATACGATATTGTCAAACACTGTCGGCTTGCACATTCCGTGAATAAACTGATGGTGTTTGCTTTTATTGACGAAGAGGGTGATATCACTTATTACTCAGTAGAAAGAATGAGGATGTGACACAAAAATGAAAATAAGAAAGGTTATTGCCCGTCAGATTGTGGACAGTAGAGGAAACCCCACGGTGGAAGCAGAGGTATATACAGAGAAAGAGTGGGGGCGAGCAGCAGTTCCCTCTGGTGCGTCAACGGGTGCTCATGAAGCATGCGAACTGAGAGACAATAATAAGAAGTATTATCAGGGAAAAGGGGTGAAAAAAGCGGTCAAAAATGTGAATGAAAAGATAGCGGTCCTTTTGGTGGGAAAGGATGTGGAAAACCAGAGAGAAATCGATGAATTCATGATAGAACTCGATGGGACAGACAACAAATCCAATCTCGGGGCAAATGCTATCCTGGCTGTCTCTCTGGCTGCAGCACGATGTGCTGCCCACTGCCTGCAGGTTCCTCTGTTCAGCTACCTGAATCCACAGGGGACTACCCTCCCCGTACCCATGTTCAATGTCATTAATGGGGGAGCTCATGCTCCCAACGATCTGGATTTCCAGGAGTTCATGATCGCTCCTGTGGGGGCTTCATCTTTTACAGAGGCTCTGAGAATGGGCTCAGAAGTCTACCACGAGCTGGAAACGATTCTGGGAGGAAAACAATCACTGGGTGATGAAGGGGGATTCTCCCCACGCATGGAAAGAGTCCGTGAGCCGCTTGATGCTATCATGCAGGCAGTGCAAAGGCTGGGATATGAAAAAGAAGTAAAATTAGCTTTAGATTGTGCTCCCTCCTATTTTTATGATCCTGTACGGAATGTCTATACTCTTGATGGGGAATCCATGACAACAGACAAGCTCATAGAGGTGTATTCACAGCTGGTGGCTGCATACCCAATCGCTTCTATTGAGGATGCGCTCTTTGAAGACGATATCTCGGGGTTTCAGAATGTGACTGCAGTCCTGGGAGATAGAATCATGCTGGTGGGTGACGACCTCTTTGTGAGCAATCCGCACAGGCTCAAGAAGGGAATTGAATGTGGTCTATGCAATGCTTTACTGCTCAAAGTGAATCAAATAGGCACTCTCTCAGAAGCGTGTGATGCAGCAAGCCTGGCTTTTGACAATGGATATCGTGTGATAGTGTCCCACAGGTCCGGAGAGACGGAAGACACCTTCATATCTCATCTGGCAGTAGCTCTTAACTGCGGGTGGATAAAAGCGGGTGCACCCGCTCGAGGAGAACGCACAGCGAAATATAATGAACTTCTCAGAATTGAAGAGTCACTGGGAGAAAAAGCTACGTACGGTTCACGCGCCTGAATTACTGTGGAAGATTGTATGGTGGCGGTAAGAACCTTTTTAACAAGCCACGGCAATGTGGAGTAATGCACTGGATAGTGGAATTGGTTTCTCTCCAGCAGGAAGAGATAGGGATGGATTTGATTGCAGCGCTCTCAGAGTGGGCAGGAGCTCACCGCACTCTTATTCTCGCTGCAGGACTGATGCTCTTCTTACTGGACGGCGTGGCAATTCTCGTCGCTGTTGCCAGATGCAGGCAGATTGCAGACAGACTCAAAGTTCACAGTACTGCAGAAAAAGTATTCATTGTGTCTGTATGTGCGGTGGTTATTCTCGGGGTGTCGTGGATCACAGCATTAGTGGGCATAGTGGGGCTGGGAGACTCACTACTCCCTGTCTGGGCTGCTATCTTCTTTGCGGGAGCCATATTGACTGGCCTGGGCGTCCTCCTGGCTGCAGTGGCCTGCTTTTCTGCTTTTATCGTACTGGGGATCAGGTTGTTCATTGAGATGAAACCACTCAATCCTGTCCTTACAGGGGAAGTGAATTGGGGGGGAACACCAGTTTTGGTGGTCGCCATGGCCTTTTTTGTATTGTCAACTCCTCTGGCCCTTGTTTCTGACACAGTCTCTTCAATAGCAGGTTCTGCTCTTTTCATTGTGCTCCCGGTGATTCTGGTCCTGTACCCTTATGAAAGAACGGTGAAGGCCCTGGGCTTTAAATCCCCCCACATGATGTGGGTGGTGAAGACTGTTCCTCTCCTGGTGATCCTGGTGGGAGGGAACGAATTGATATACCGCATGACAGAACGAGTTCTTGGTGAATTTGCTCTGAATGAGCTTGTGGAGAACATGGTGACCAAGAATCCCACATTCATGAGCCTCAATCTGGCAATCCTGGGACCAGTAGGTGAGGAAGTCTTTTTCAGAGGATTTGCCTATTCCGCACTTCGAAAGAAGTATGGGGTGACAAGAGGTATCCTGGTTTCCGCCTTGTTTTTTGGTGCATATCATATGATTCCCTGGCAGATTCCCTATGCAGTAGTGTCAGGAGCAATACTTGCTCTTGTGTATGAGAAGACCCAGTCTTTGTATCCTTCCATTCTATTTCACATCATAAATAACTCCGTGGCTGTACTGGGCATATGGATGTGAACCCATGCGACCATGTTTTAAGATCTGGCTTGAGTCCCAGCAGGGGAAGTTCATCCTGGGAGAAGGAACAGCCCAGCTTTTGCTGGCCATAAAAGAGAGAGGATCTCTTTCTGATGCAGCCCGTCACCTTGACATTTCGTATGCTCATGCATGGAGAAAAATCAGGGAGATTGAGAAAAACACTGGAAAGAAGATCGTGGAGGGAAAAAGGGGAGGGAAATCAGGAGGTAGCACTGTATTGACTGAAGAAGGTGACACCCTGTTGAGAAAGTATATGCAGTTGAAAGAGATTATTGCGGAAGCATGTGAGAAATCTGAGTGAGAAATCAGACCAGTGGGTTGGTGTTCTGACTGGTCATGCAGACGGTGACAGAAAGTGGAAGCTGCAAATTCGATTGCCAGAAGGAAAAAATGGGTAAAAAATGACAAAAAATTAGAAGATAGGAATTAGAAAGTTCCGAATATTCTGTGTTCTAGCTCTTTGAGATTGGCATTGATGATTCTCTCCAGTTCCAGATCTCTTCCTCTTGGAAGCTGCTTTTTCTCTCCTTCCAGTGAGAGATAGACCCGCATGGCTTGCTGAAGGTTGCTGCGTATGTATGACTTGGAGAACCTGCTCAAGGCATCCTCAGTCTTCTGATGGAATTGCACTAGTTCTGCGGGTGACATGTCACGGGCAGGTGCAGCTTCTCTTGCGGAAGTACTCACTGGCCTGCTAATGGATGGGGGCGGGGATGGGGCCTCCTCAGGCTCTTCCAGACGGAATCGAGACGTAGATGGTTCAACAGGGCGCATAGGACGACCTCTTCTTCTTGAGATCAACAGAGTCACCAGAGCGATTGCTGCTACAGCTGCCACTGAGATCCCTACGTACTTCATGTCGATGGAGAATCCTGTGGAAGCAAGAGCATTATCCAGCTTCTCCTGAGCTGCGCTCTGCATCTGTGTATCGCCGATCTCCCCGTACTTGTCTCTGGCCTGAGTGTAGTACTGGGCAGCAGTCTCAAAACTACCCGCATTGGATGCTGTGTCTCCCTGGTTCATCAATTCCTGTGCATACACGTATGAGCTGCACAGCTCTTCGTACTGGGAGGCCTGCATTGCTCCTTCACCGTTCCCTGCTTCCGTGTAGCGGATAGTAGCATTGGAGAACAGGCTCTGCGCCTGAGCATATTTACCCTGTGCAAACAGACTCAATCCTTGATTGAACAGCGAATCAGCTTGGCTCGTTGTCTCGCCAAGAGTAATCTTCTGGCTTACGCTGTCATTCTTGTGATTATTGTCACCTGTAGCTTGAGCCCTTACCACGAGGGAAGACGTGCCAGACTCTGCCCTCCATCCAAAGGTCATGGGTTG
>JACVGW010000032.1:4196-6177 GCA_018992565.1 Theionarchaea archaeon | reverse complement strand
ATAGGGGGTACAGTAGGCACTGCTTCCACGTTCAGCATCACTCCTACTCCGACTACTACCATCACCAGTGCCAATACCATCAGTTTTTTCATTTTGATCACTTTCCTTTGGATGAGAAAAATATAAAGGTTGCGCTTTGAGGCACAACCTAAGCGTAGGACATGGTACAGTCTTGTGAGACGTACACATAATACGCCAGTCCAATTTTCATCACTGTAAACCCAGATGACTGGTATCCTGAGACGACATAGGCGTACCAGTGCGTCCCTAGTTGGGTATCACCTGCTCCGTATGCGTCGAATGACCACACCTGGAGCAGCGCAGTGGGACTGAACGTTATCTGTCCTCCGTTGTTGAATGTCTGATTGTTGGTTTGCGTTGCTAGCCCGATAAGGTTCCATCCAGCTCTCAGCTGGATTGTTTTCTGAGTATTGGGAGTGCCAATGACAACCCAGTCGTACGTTATCTCTGCGGAATTGCCTGCTACCTTGATCCAGTACCCGTATCTGTAGGGTTGACTGTTGTAGGCGGTCTCGTGCAGCGTGAACACGTTGTCGGTACCTGATGCAAAGGGCGAGTTGGGGTAGATCTGCCAGGCTCCACCTGAAGCGTGTCCAGGCGGCGTGAATCCAGTTCCAGGTCTCAGTCTGGTCATCTGCATCCACTTCTCATCATGTTCATACATGAGGACTGCCAGCGGCGTGTTAGCGTCCACATTCAGTGGTATGGACACCATATTCCACCCTTGGTCATACAGTGTGTCTGCCGGATTGTATCTTAGTTTGATAGTGTAGGTAATCACTGAAGATCCATCCGCCTGCTGCAGCGTGTAGTTGTTGGAACTCGTGGTTGCACTTACATTGTTGCTCTTGATGGTATAGTTTGCCTTGCTTGCACTGACGACGTACGTTCTGCCTGTGGGCAGTGAGTTCAACGCATAGTCACCTGAAGCATCAGTTGTCGCCGAACCTACTTTTACAAGACTTCCTTTGTAGTCAGTGTCATAGGCTCTTACTGCAACACTCTGAATTCCAGAGCTTCCATCAGTAACTGTCCCTGAGATATCAGTTCCTGTGGATCCCAGAGTGAAGTTGCCATCTGATACACCACCTGCAGTGTCATACCAGGTGACAGTAAGACTGCTCACTTCTACTGTCTTGAACTGAACAACATACCCATCCTTAGAGACCACGATGTTGTACAGGGAAGGTTCTCTTTCCTGTTCATACAGGGGATCCCACGACGTGGTGGGCAGGTTGAAGTAGAAGTTGCCATTGGTGTCTGATATAGTCTCATAGAAGTACGGTGCTGCAGAGTCTTTCAAGTGTCCTGCCAGGTATGCTCGTACAGTACATTCTGCAGGATCAGTGTGACCGCATACGTTACCCGGGCAGACATAGCCGCAGTCACCTGTGGTGAAGTTCCACACAGACGACCAGCTGCTGGTACCTGCTGAGTTAGATGCGTTGACCCGCCAGTAGTACGTAGTCTGGCCTGACAGTGTTCCATTAGGCACTGTGTATGTCGATACTGATACTGTCTCATTGACCAGTGTAGATCCAAAGGCACTGCTGGTGGAGATCTGTACGGTGTATGAAGTAGCTCCTCCAGAGTCGTTCCAGTCCAGGGTGGGTGTACAACTCACATCAGTGGCACCATTACTGGGTGCGACCAGCGTAGGTGCGTTGGGTACTGTTGCTCCACCACAATCACCAGTGGTGAAGTGCCATACAGTGGACCATCCACTAGTACCATTGACGTTGCTTGCATTGACCCGCCAGTAGTACGTGGTATAGCTGGTCAGAGTTGTTGCAGGGACTGTGTACTGCGATGAACTGACTGTTTGGTTGACCACTGTGGAACTGAAACCAGAGGATACGGAGAGCTGCACTGTATAAGCAGTTGCACCTGTGGAGTCGTTCCAGTCCAGGGTGGGTGTACAGCTTGTACCTGATGCTCCGCTACTGGGTGCTACCAGTGA
>JACVGW010000032.1:0-4096 GCA_018992565.1 Theionarchaea archaeon | reverse complement strand
GATCCGCCCAGAACCTGTGCTACGGTGACTGTTGCTTCAGTGGCACAGCTTGGGTCCCAGGTCACAGTACCAGAGATACCACCATTCATGGATATCAGATCCATGTTGGCATTGGTTACGTTACAGTCTGGATAGACCACAACGACATTGAGGACGCCAACATAGTAGTCTGTCTTCTGCGCTACTACGCTCCATGCCCAGGTCTTATTGAGATCAGATACTTGTGCATCTGACCAGGGCACATCATTGAATTCGTAGTATCCTGCTCCATCCGTGGTGGTTATGTAGTATCCCAGGTGTCTACCATACAGAGATGATTCTAGCTGTGTTCTCTGCATGTCTGACAGCTTGACCTGTACACCAGCAACCGGTGTAGAGCCTTCTCTGATGTATCCAGATACCTTGCAGGAATACCGTCTCAGGTGAGAGGTATTGACCTTGCTCTCTATTCCTGCACTGACTGCAATTGGCCCCTGTGTTTCCACTTCGTAGTTGGTAATCTCCATGTGCAGATAGTACTGATCCCAGGGCTGTACATTCAGTATAATGTAGTACCCTTCACTGTCTGTTACTACCTGTTGACCACTTGGATTGACTCTGACGTTGACATCGCAGAATCCATCAGTGAGCTCCAGTGTGAGGTACCCGCTGATCCATCCTGTGGTGGGCGTACTGGTCATTACCTGCAGGGGGAAATTTCCTGCTGGTGGGGTAGGCACTATGGGGGGTAGTACTGCAGCAACTGCAGCCCAGTCTGCTCGTACTGGAACACCGCCAAACCACGACCATCCAACGCCGATACTGGCATTCTGGTCATGATACTTGCGCATCTGGTAACCTGCCTTGTATGCAGTTCCTGTGTGGGTTCCAGTAGGCACATTGAGCATGGTGTAGTATCCTCTGCAGTCTGTCAAAGTGGTGTACTTTCCTGAGAGCTCGACTTTCACATCTTCCAGTACACTTCCTCCTGTATCGGTGACGAATCCATGGACTCTTCCCGTTCTCTTCTTGTAGGTGAAGTCCTTGGTCACAATACTATTGAGGGTAACTGGTTCTCCCTGGTTAAACACATTGACACTGTAAGTGACCCAGTAGTCAATACCACATTCGCCTCCACCGCAGATTTTCATCAAGTAGGAGCCGATTTCCAGGTTTTCGAAGATGTAGAATCCGTTGGTGTCAGTTTCATCTTTTCGTTCCCAGGGTATCCACACTGAGACCACTGCGCCGGACACATCTCGACCATCGTCATTAACCACTCTCCCATTCAGTGTACCTCGTCTCTTGGACATGGGAAAGACAGTTGCTCCTGCATCTCCTGCAAATCCACTGACGAAGTTCAGTCCATCTGAAGGACCGACTGATGGATTGGCCAGTGTTACATGGTCGCCCTTGGTGGCCAAAATGGTTGTAGTTGATACTCCAGAGGGCAGGATGACGTTCTTAATGATGTAGAACCCATAGCTGTCAGTGTACGCTGTGATTCCTCCAAAGGTGGTTTTCACTGCTACTCCTGAAATTCCTTCTCCAGGCTGGAACGTCGTACCTGGTGAATACAGATTCTGGTCTGGAATGATGTATCCTTGCCAGGCACCAGTGCCATCAACAGGAGCGTCAGATCCCACAGTTGTTCGTATCGTGTTGTGGTAGACAAATCCTGAGATAAACTTTCCTGGAGGTGTGGCAGGCAGTGTCACATTCTTGTAGGTTATCTGATCATATTTGACCTGAATACCTTCTATTACACCGAGAACCTGCAGTTTTGTGGCATCAGTGATTACAGCAGTGTACGTGCCTACAGGCACTTCCAGGCTCTCAAACCATCCGTTGGCTCCAATGGGGATATCTCTTCCACACACGAAGACGAACCCATCATTGAGGTAACCACCTGTAGCATCCTTGATCTGACCCTTAAGGATACCTGCCTTGAAGGTCATGACAATACCATTCATGCACTGGTCACAGTCGTCTACTGGTGCATGGGGTGTGTCTTGATCATTCAGAGGTGGTCGGCTGACTCCTTTTGGACCAGGGGAGGAAATGTGTACGAACATGGCGTCGAAGTAGTTGGTCTTTTCAGCTTTGATGAGGTAACGGGCCTTGTACATCCGGTGTGGATTTGAGGCTTCAGGTACAGGTAGTGGCGCAGCGATTAGCCGCTGGAATACGTCCCTGAATCCACACAGCACGGTTTCTTCTGCTCGTCTGCCGGGTCTAATCCTGGGCTGCCAGGTCATGTTGCAGTCCTCAGAATAGGTTTCTGCGGGCAGCTGCAGGAAGAAGTATCCATTGCTGTCTGTTACCGTAGTATACGGACTGTTTGGAATGTACACCTTGGCACCTTCCACGCCGATACCATTAGTATCGACAACTCGTCCGAACTTGTAGTCAGGGTTTTCTTCCATCTTGAAGTCAGCTCTAGTTACTCTACCTGCCACCACTTCTACTGCTCTTGCAGTGGACTTGTGGTGGTCATCCCATTCATCAAAGACAACTCCAGCTTCATTGCGCACAGTCACGAAGAATCGTCCTGTCGTTGGCGTGAACTGGTATCTGAACCCTCCCCAGGTAGCATAGCTCAGAGAAGGGTTTCCAGGACCAATATCTGTGTAGATATAGTATCCTGCCTTGTCAGTGATGACATTCCTGTTGGCTGCGCTGTTTACACCCTGGAATATCCAGCCCATTCCGGGCACTTCTGCAATGGCATTCTCAATAGCCTGTATCCCATCTGTTATCGATCCTTCGATAGTGGTGGTAGGGCAGCTTGGACAGGAAGACATGACATACGGGACTCCTCCTCTGACATTGGTAGCCGCAGGGCCGGGAGCAACACACACATATTCCACGCCAGTATACCAGCCTTCAGCTCTGAAGACCACGTAATACCAACCTGCTGGAATATTGGATATTGTATATCTCCCTGATGCGTCGGCAGTGGTGGACAATCCCAATCCAGGTACTTCCACCACGACACTGGGTGGGCCTGCTACAATACCCGTGATACTTCCGTAGTTGTAGCTCATGTTGATGAAATCGATTCCTGTTTTCGTATGTGCATTGACCATGAAGGGCGTATTGGGATAGGTTTGTCCATCCACAGTGACGTTGAGCTTCTGTTGTGGAATGTACTCTGCCTTGGTAACATCGATTCTGTATTGTCCTGGGGGTAACCCCTGTAACACATAGTTCCCCACTGCATCGGACAGAGTGTTGATGTTGAAGGCGGGTGTTTGATTGCTGTAAGGGGCAGACTGAGCAGTAGCAGTCACCCACATCCCGCAAATTCCCGTCCCATCAGTCTTCACGATTCGTCCAGTAACAGAATCAAAGGGAACCAGTCCGAAGTTCACAGGTACATTGCCGAGCACGTGGACATTCTTGGTCTGAGTGTAAAAGCCGGGGCATCTGACAGTGACATAGTGATAACCAGGCTGCAAGTTCCTGATCATGTAATTGGACAAGTTGTGAGTCCAGCCAGCTGCTACAGCAGCAGGTAAGGCACCAGCATATCCTCCAGTTTCGTTGGCAGTACACGTAGGTGAAGTAGGTGCGTTTGGCTGATCCAGCCACACCTCGGGGCCTTCGAATACGGCATCTCCTTCTCCGAGATCCTGTGTACCTCCGGCACCATCCAGACCATCATCGACGAATACTTCGCTAGCTTCTCCAGCTTCCATCAGTCCATTCCCATTGGCGTCAATCCAGTCAAATCGGTCATTTCCATCTGCATCTGTCCATTGTTCACCGGAAATGATGTAGTCACCGTTTGCTGGGTCATATATGCTGTTCATATTGACATCTGCATAAATCAGCCCAGCAAGAGCGTACGGCTGTGCATTTGCTTCTCGCGGACTAAGTATGACTAGGCTTCCGATCAGTATGATGCATATGAAGAGGCTTAAGCCTCTCTTCGCTGGTTTGTTTTCCATCTTTTTTACCTCCTACTATTGGTTCGTCAGACTTCATCCTCAATGACAAGGGAATATATCTTGCCATTATTTTGGATTTGAGTTCTGATTCATTGCTAAATGCTTATGATTATTACCCTTTAAATACTTTTCGGTCATTCATCCTATATAAGGTCTTTATTTTG
>JACVGW010000002.1:73726-80840 GCA_018992565.1 Theionarchaea archaeon | reverse complement strand
TATCACTCAAGTAAAGACCTCCATGATCCATATGTACCGATTTATCTGTGTAAATACTGACTTCATCTGCAGCGTATCCAGAATGTTCTTCATGTGATCTATAGACGCGAAATATTCATCATTTACATCTTCCAGAATATTGTCTTCTTCTCCAATTCTGGCTTTCTCGTCTTCGGATTGAAACATTATGTCTCCTATAACCAGCTTCCCACCATTCTTGAGCAATCGAAGCATTTCCTCTATTGACCTTTCTTTATCCTCATCCCTGACGTGATGAAAGGCATATGAGCTGAGAACAGTGTCTGCAATTCTACTCATGAGTGGTACATAGAGGAAATGTCCAGAATATACTTCTTTGTCTCTGTGTTTTTCTCTGAAGACTCTTCTCATATTGGGGGAAGGTTCTATCCCCACATATCGTATTCCTTCCCTCAAGTATTGGAGGATGTTACCTGTTCCAGCACCAATATCCACCAAGAATGATCCAGTAGCTCTGTTGGAGACTTCTCTTAGAATTTTTTCGTAATCTGAATGTAGCCAGCCTTTTGATTTGACAGAAGCATCATAATTATCTGCCCATTTCTCAAAATCCCACCTCTCAAAAGAGGTTCTTTCCACCATTTCGAAGTTATCAAGAAGGAGCGGTACCCATTCTTCTAGTATCTCCAAGACAGGTACACATCTTGGATCTCCAGATTTCTTCGTTTCTTTGTATGCTTTGTGAGAACAGTCTCCTCCGCAAACAGGCTGGAAATAACAAGAACAACACTCCTCAAGATTTATCATGTTCCTGTCCCGCCATCTTTTGAATAAACCCTTATATAGTCTTTTTTCAGGGCAATACTTGCCGATCTTGAAGTGTTCCTTTTCCAGGCCAACCCAGCAAACATACACATCGCCCTGGGGATCAAAAACGATTTGATTTGAATGTGCACAGCAGAAATGAAAATCTGCTGTGGGAAATTCCTTCCCCTCACGTATATTCTCGAACAACTCTATTCCTTGAAACCTCCATTTTGTTTTTCTCAGATGTGGGTATTCTCTCATTAAATACACTGCCCTTTTCACCAGAGAGAGCTCATCAGTAAAATACTGATAATCAAAACTTCCTGATTCGCTCAGGGGGTACATATACACTTCAAAATGCTTTTTGGATAAATATCCTTTCGACGACAGGTAATGTAGGAGCTCTGGCACGTTATTAATGTTATGGGCATCTACATGTACTCTCACACTGACACTGGTATCACAGGCTAGTGCGGTCTCTATACCATTGACAGTATCCTGAAATGATCCTTTCCCATCAGGATACAATCGTCTATAGTCATGGAATTCTCTTGTTCCATCCAGCGCTATCTGAACAGAATCCAGATAGTTCGCATACACTTCATTCAGCAATGTTCCATTACAAATAGCGTGAATTGGCTCCCCTCTTTCTTTTATTCTTTCCATCAGGCAGAGTACTGATTCCTCCACTACATGATGAAATGGTTCTCCCCCCATGAGCGTCCATTTTACCACCTTATTTTCTTCAAATTGTTCTAGGAAATCAAAAATGGAATCAATCATATTCTTCTCCAGCTTCTGAATGCTAGATGTCATGGTTCCATCATGGCAATATTTGCACGAGAGGTTACAGAAATGAGAGGGTATTACAACCACACTGATATCGTCTGATCTTGCAAAAGGGATTTCAGCAACTTCTTCTTCCTCACTGTTGATAAGTCTCACATTTTCGAACTCTTGCCACTCCAACAAGTCTATTTTTCTATTATTACTGTCAAATTCCAGAATATAGTCTTTATTGACTGGAAAATGTATTTTTCTGTCCATATCAACAGCTCTTTCTGGAATTCTTACAAGGAGTATAAAAGGGTTTCTATAAAGGTCAATTCATGGAAATGCGGGAATCCCTATATTTATCCCGCGTTATGGGCACTCTCTTGCTGCATCTTCTACCAGCCTGACGATACATGATGGATGAAAATCAGATTCCCCACATCTCTCTTTTCTCCGAAAAGAAAATTGCACATTAGAACAAAAGAACATTTATGAAGAAGAGCTTACATACTACTGCATAAGTAGATACTACCTACGATAGAATGGTATAGGAGAAGATGATAGTATGAAAAGCATGATATCAAAAACAAGAAAAGCATACCTTTTGTTGATAGTGATGGTCGTGGTTACAGGCGCGTCAATGGTATACGAAAGTGTCGTCAAAGACACTATCCCTGATGAGGAAGTAGAACTTCCAGACTATGGAACTGAGAAGTCATTCCCTGCGCCTATTCAGCGCATGCTTGACCCGGGTATTGCCTATGCAGTGTTCCGGCTTCGAATCGTGGCCGAAGAAGATGTGGAAGAGCCACAAATAGCATTTCCTATCCCTCTGGAATTTGAGAATCAGGTTCCCCTCTACTTTGAACTTCGGTTTGATCCAGAAGATGCTGTAAAAACTGTGGTTACCAGGAAAAGAGATGAATTCAACTGGATCTGTGAGGTGACCTTTCACCACTTGAACAAGGGTGACGCTGTGGATGTGAAGTGGGATGGATTCGTTCTGATGAGAGATCGTGACTATGGGGACATACTATCTGAGAAAATTGAAGTTGCTGCAAGTGAGGATTTACCCCAGGATGTCATGGTATGGCTCGAATCTACAGCTTCTGTTCAGGCGGATCACCCCGAAATCCAGGAAACCGCCAAGAGACTGCGAGGGAGTGGAAACGATGTCGTGAGAATTTGCAATGGAATAGCAGAATTCCTCAACAAAATTGAATTTGGTGATCCTCAGAGTACTGACGCAGTAGAAGCTCTGCATGAAGGAGGGTACTGTACCAGCTATGCTAACCTTGGAGCCGCATTATTCCGTACGAATGGTATACCTGCACGTATTTTGGCAGTCTATCCAACATTGGCCCCTGTCTTGCAGACTCACTACATAGTTCAGTTCTACGTGTCAGGCCACGGATGGGTAACACTCAGCAGTGAAGGTGTCTCCGACAGGCCATATGACTATGTAGTGGCAGCCGTGGTATCTCCTGAGGATGAAAATGAGTCATTTGACAAATCCTTCTGGTCAGGGCGCGGTGTCCCCTGGATGAGTGTGCCCGAAAGTCTCAGTGGCCCCGAAATATCCGGGCATGGATTGATTGATCCGCAGTGGGATTGCGATCACGGAGGAGGACCAGTGTGTGAGTTTGACAACATAGACCACATGGAAGAAGCCTTCGCTCTCACCCAGCAAGTTTGGAATCACTATCTGGAAGACATAACAACAGGAAAAGAAACCCCTCGCGCCCTTGCAGCTCAGAAAAAAGCTGTTCTGTGCACTAACCTTGATGAGTATATCGAGGTAATGAACCAGGCAGAGAATGAGTACACCAGTTCGTCCATCCCATTTCGAGGTCTGCTGATTGTTGCGCTCCTCGTGGCGTTGCTGGTTCTGGCTATATGGGAACACTTCAGACAAAAGTCATGTCGACCCTGAGTTGGTTCACCAGAAGGCACTGTGGCTCCAATGCGGCTTCTCCCTGCTGACATGTAATCTCTATCACTCTTTTTTTTCTTTTGAGAGGGGCCATGTATATAGGACATCGCCTTATGAAGGAAATTGGATATGCAGTAACTGCCAATATTGCGCTGCTCAAGACTTCTGAGCTTTATATGAGAGTGATTCTCGATGGGACTACAACTCTCAAGTACCTTGAGAAAGATGAAGAAGCAGAGAGATCGCAGTTGGATATGAAATGATGCATAGGAGAATTGCCATGACGCTGCATGATTCCTGCTGGATCTCTTCAATGCAACTCCCAGTGTAGGAATTCTTAAAAAGGGGTATTCCTAGAGTCACCTGTGACATCTCCTCTTCAAAAGAGTATTTCTCTATTACTGATGGTAGCTGTTGTAGCTGGCATCATGACTGTCCAGTGGCACATTCCCCCCGATTTTGACGCTCCTGAAATATACTCCCCTGTTCAGTCCATAACAACTATTGACATTACCTATACTGCTGTAACGGCCTTCAATGGCTCACGTAATACAGATCCCAACAGCGAGACCGCAGATTCTATCCTGGCCTACCACTTCTACAGGATCCAGAGAATCAATAGTGAGTACTTTGCCAGCACTGGAGAACACGTAACCCCAGAACTGATAGGAGAGGTTGCAGAAAGCTTTACAGACCTCTACCAGGTTAGTTACCAGACAACCTATAGGGGCTACACACGCCTCGACTACAGCCCTCACTTCACCATTGAAATAACACTTTCCAATGGGAAAACTATACAGGCAGAATCCGAATCAAGCTATTACTGCTTCATTCCCTGGAATATCACGTATGAAGGCTCTAATTACGTCCAGTACAGCGGGAAGATCCCCAGTGCACTGTTCAAAATTCTCATAAAACTTGATAACCAATGGGAATCCTACCAGAAAATAGCAACCTGGGGATGTTATCCTGCTCATGTTCCTCCAGCCGCCCAGGAAAAGGGAATCAGTCTTGATTTTCCCTCAACTACTGATATTTGTCCCCCAGAGGAAGTCCTGGGCCAGACCCATCTTCTGTTGTCGTTAGCCCTCCCGGAGGTTCCTATGTGCAGCCCCGTTTATCACAACCAAAAGATATTCCTTCCATATGCTGACAAGATTGTATGCATTGATGCTCAGTCAAGAACCCAGTTGTACACAATTCCTTTTGAGATTGTACAGCACTCTTATCCCTCCTCGCTGGAGCAAAAGATTGCAGTCTCTGATGACACCCTGTATGTGGGGGCTCCTGATTCCCATATCTACAGCATAGACACTGAAACAGGGAGCATACGTTGGACGTATAAGATACCATCTGTCACTGACTACATTGCAGTGAGTCTTATTGACAATACGGTAATAGCCCTCACTGGAGGGATTGTCTGCCTGGAAAGAGAACACGGCAATGTGCTCTGGGAAGTGTCCAATGATACCTGGAATGAGGCCATATATGACGATGCGGTACTTTTTGCTGAGCTAGATCAACAGTCTGCACCTCACTATGTCATCCTCGATATAGGCACAGGAGAACCGTTGTGGAGTGGCCCTCTCCCTTCAATCCAGCATCCCACATACTCTGAAGGTGTCTTCTATTTCTTTGATGAGGAGGGGACACTCACCAGCATTACGCTGGAGACTATGACAGAAACTGACCTTTTCTGGCCTCAGTACCCTGTGGACTCCATAAATATTCTTGGAGACAATATCGCGCTGATGATGCACACTGATTCAGAATATCAGTCTGTAGTCATGTTACACATAAATGGCCTGAAAAAGTGGGAGTACAACTCTGAAAATACACCCATCTCCAGGACAATCCTCACTGAGAAAAAAGTGTTCCTCGTCAGAGAAGGCGGAGTAATCCAGGCCCTCGATGCAGAAACAGGTGCAGAGCTGTGGGTTCATGAAGTGAGAGGGACTGAAATTACCTCTTTCTATCAATATAACGAGAATATTTATGTTTTAGCAAACGATGGGTATATCCACTGCCTAAGTGCAGAAACTGGTATTCTACAATGGTATATTGTTGCACAACGTGAGCTGGATATCTTCCCTGATGAAGTCTCACTTGCAGCTACTCACTCAGAAGAGTACCTCCTGGTGCTGGATTCCAGCGGAACCCTCCACCTTTTCTCTTTGTAGATGGCAACAATCTGTTGGACAGAATGTACTCAACTCACAATGCCATACCCACCTGTCACTGGATCCCTGAACAGCCCGACATGCGGTGGATAAAACGTGAACACCATGAACAGCACAGCCAGCACCAGTAGTGCAGCAGGGCCAACCCATTGCCATAACACAGGAAGATCTCTGCAGGTCAGCAATCTGTAACTGGCGATTTGACCCACGATGACGGCTACGACAAAAACAGTAATATCAAGAGCCAGCGTATTGTAGCCCAGAATGCCTGTATAACCATAGAATAGTACAGCTATAGTCACGGGTATTACATATGCACATGCTGCCTTTGCCACCCAGAAATTCGCACTGGACTTCAGAAAATGATATTCGATCAGTGCGAAAAATACTGCAGGCCAGAATCCAATCTTCAGATGTTCCCATACACTCTCATTGACAGCTCCAATCAATCCTGCCACAGGCATGAATCCTGACAGCTCAAAGAGGAAATGCAGAAATGAACCCACCACAATAATGAACAAAACTCCCAGAATCTCCCACTGAGCAACTCTCACAGCAATCCCTCGTAGCACTCCAGCTTCAACTCCTCTATGATCTGGTTGAGCCATGCATTCCTGTATCCGTCCTGAGACAGCCATCCTGCAGCTGTGTCAGGGGGCTCAGTTTCTTTGACTTCAGCCATAATCCACCTGCTTCCCGCCAGTTAATTCTATTTATATCTCAAGACTTAAATGGTTTTTGGTTCACTGCGCATGCTGTACCGAACCTTTTTTAAGACCATCAAAAATATCCCCCCATGAAAAATGTCCCAACTGACAGCAAGAAAGAATTCTTTCCCAGCATGGTTACATCGCTGCCGGAAGCTGATATTCCCCTTACAGGTCTTCGTTCATATCTGTTTCAAGGTGAAGCAAATCAAATCATTTTCATGGAATTTTCTGAAGATGTTGAGGTTCCCGAACATGCTCACGAGCCCCAGTGGGGAGTTGTCCTGGATGGCGAAATTGAACTTATAATTAACGGTGAGAGCCACGTCTTCAGGAGAGGAGACACGTACTACATCCCCAGGGGTGTTCCACACAGGGCAAGAATCAGGAGAGGCTTCAAAGACATTACATTCTTCAATCAGAAGGAACGCTACAAGCAAAAATAGTCCTCACTCTTACACTTTTTTACCTGCAATTTCCAGGTGCCCCGCAAAGCCAATCAAATTTGGATTATCACAGAACTGCAGTTCCAGTTCAAGTATTCTGTCAAACACCTTTTTATCTCGCAGCAAATCATGCGCTCGTTCCCGGGGGACCCTGGAAAGGAAGACAGGCTTTCCCAGGATGCGCACCACCTCAAATCCTGCACCTTCAAAAAGCTGCCTCAAGGACCCAGGAGTGAAGTAGCGAATTTCAAACCCTGTCTGAAATGTGGCGCGTTCTGTCTCAAATAA
>JACVGW010000002.1:51812-73626 GCA_018992565.1 Theionarchaea archaeon | reverse complement strand
GCTGATATTGTCCCACGTAAGAGCCCTGTACAAATCAAAAAAGGGAGTCCTGTACTCCCCATCGTAAAAGGGAGCCCTCTCGTCATAGAACCCTTCAACGTCCATGAGAGATCTCCTTCTTGAGGTGCGGAATTAGACCGCCATCCTGTATGATCTGCATGATAAAGGGGGGCAGGGGAGTGACAGTGTATTGCGCTCCTGTAGTCACATCTGTGACAGTTCCTGTTTCTACATCCACCTCTAGTTCGTCTTCTGCATTGATGTGAGAGGTATCTTCCAGTATCAAGGGGGGCAGACCTGAATTGATGCAGTTCCGGTAGTAGATACGAGCAAATGATTCTGCGATGACCACTGAGATGCCAGCCTCCTTCAAACAGGTCACTGCCTGTTCACGCGAGGAGCCGCACCCAAAATACTTCCCCGCCACCAGGATATCTCCCTTTTTCACCTTCTGAATAAATGCGGGATCCAAATCCTCCAGAGCATGCTTTGCCATTTCTTTGGGATCTGATATCGTGTACGTGTACTTTCCAGGAAAAATGACATCAGTATTAACGTCATCTCCATACTTGAACACTCTGCCTTTCATTTTCATTTATACACCTCGGGGATCAGTAATTCTGCCAGTTAGAGATGAAGCTGCCACAGTCGCGGGAGAAGCAAGATAGATTTCAGCATCCTTACAGCCCATCCTCCCTCTGAAGTTGCGGTTGGATGAGGAGATACATACTTCCCCAGGAGCCAGGGCACCCTGGTGAGCACCCAGACAGGGACCACAATTGGGGTTGCAGATGACTGCACCTGCTTTCACTAAATCCAGAATTATCCCATTCTGTACTGCTTCTGCATAGACTTCTGTGGAAGCCGGGATGACAATTAACCGCACCGTGTCAGCAATCTTCTTTCCCTTGAGAAGGGATGCTGCCACAGCCAGATCCTCCACTCTGCCATTGGTACAGGTGCCCAGGACCGCCTGGTTGATGGGAACTCCCTCCACCTGGGAAAGAGGCTTGACATTGTCCACCGTATGGGGACAGGCCACCTGAGGCTCCAGATCATGGACAGCAACATGGACAACCTTCTCATAGACTGCATCTGCATCTGGATTCAGCACAGTATACACTCTGTCTGTTCTCTCGTCCAGATACATCCTGGTAGTATCATCAAAGGCAACCATTCCCGCCTTGGCGCCCATCTCAGCAGACATGTTGCATAGGACCATTCGCTCACCCACAGTCATGTGATCTACCGTATCCCCGCAGAATTCCACGGCTTTGTAATTCGCCCCATCGGCTCGCAGATCCCCAATAATGTGAAGAATCACATCCTTTGCTGACACCATATCAGGAAGCTTTCCTTCCACGATTATCTTAAAGCTTTCAGGGACTCTCAACCAAATCTTTCCTGTAGCATAGACAGCAGCCATCTCTGTCCTCCCGATTCCTGTGGCAAATGCAGCCAATGCCCCATAGGTGGGTGTATGAGAATCTGAGCCCACCACCAACATGCCCGGCTTAATGTGTCCCTTTTCAGGGAGAACCTGATGGCACACTCCCGCTTTTATATCATAGAAGTTTGTGATGTTCTGTTCTCTGACAAATTCCCTAATAACCTTGTGATTCTTGGCATAATCCTCATTTGCTGCAGGGGCGCAATGATCAATGGGGACCACAATCCGTGCGGGATCCCACACCCTGGGAACACCGATAGACTTGAACTTACCAGAGATTGCAGCAGTATTCTCATGAGACATGGCCAGATCAACTGTACCATCTATGATGTCACCTGAAGCAACCTCCTGGTTACTTGCTCTTCCCAATATTTTCTCAGCCATGGTTTTACTCATGGGAATAATGAAGCATTGACATATTTAAAGATTGATACAGGTTGGTAGACCCCTGCACAGGAAGTATCACAACTACGAGAACCCTCCTCTTCACTGGAGACCACTCATGTCTTGAACAGGGCCCAGGTCACGTTATGGAACATTCCAGCATGCCATTCTTTCCGTATAGCGAAATCTTTTTATTGAGAATGGATTATACGCCCATAAGAGGTGAGAGAATGAAACCTATAGTAATGTTCTTGTTGGTTGCTGGACTCCTGTTGGTGGGAACCTCTTCTGCAATAGGAGAGGTATACGTCCAGGTTACAGATCAAACAGAGTTTCCAGATGAGTACTGCTCAATCAATCCAGACGCCTCCCAGAATGGAAACCCTACAATCAATGGAGGTCATCAGGGTGGGGGAGGAGGGGCTCCAGGCTAAAACCCCTTTGCATTTGAATACTCAGCAATAGCATGATCTTCTCTTTTCACTATCCCTTTTTTTATCAGCGCATCCACCAAGAGAGGAATGTGGAGCTGACTGACATCCGACATGTCGAGTCCCACTCGTCGTGAGAAGAATTTGTCCACATTCGTGTACATGAGCAGTCTATCCCCAACCTTGAAGAAAAAGGGGCTGGTGGGCAGTTCAGAGAACAGGTCAATGACGAAGTCCTCATACTCAGTCTCGAATATGAACAGATAAGGATCGTAAGAGACAATAGTCTCCGGGAAGAATCGCGTAAATACAGTACAGCAGCGACGCATCTTCTCAAAGAACGAATAAATCTTCCGGGCGGAAATACCATACTTTTTCATAATGGGGCTGAGGTTTCTCCTCAGATCGTATTTGAATTCCTGGTACAGTATCTCATCCTGACTATCCCAATGCATAGACTCAGTCAGGTGGTTGACAATGAACTTCCTGGACGAATGCCTGTCAGGATCAAACTCCCGCACTTTCTTCCACATGATATCAACTGCTTTCTGCCAGGAATGGCTGGGAGCATGTGCCACGTAGTAGTCAGAGCGGACTCCTTCTATCACCGTCTTTCCTTCAACATGTATTCTCCTGCTGGAGACTATCCACATACTGGCAAACCCCACCATTCGCGCATGATAAACCACATTGAGATCCTTGCTGTACTTCTTGTAGAAATCGAAGGGATGTACACAATTCACAAAGTACATGTACTCCCTCATGTTGGAATACGAACGTTTTCTCAACTGCGGTACGAGAACATAGCCGAGGTTGAGAGCTTCCTTTATCTTGATACTGGCACAATGACGGTTGACTCTCAGGAGAGATGCCACGTCCCGAACCTTTGCTCTGGGGCACTCAGTGAATTTTTCGTAGATGATTCTATACTGCATCACTTTTTCATCAGGAGTTGCTCTCATTTTTTCGCCTCCTTACTGCAAACGGTATAGAATTTCTCTCTGACAACACTGCATCACAGGTTCATATAGTCATTTTCTTCTTTAAAAATGTTCTGGTCTTTTTATGCAAAAAAATATAAATTATGGACTATTTCTGTCTTTTAAGTTAAAATTTCTTCTTTTTTGGATTAGTTGCTCAATTTATTAAAAATAAGTTGACAATTCTCATATCCGGAAAGGAAAACCCACCGCATGTGTGTGGGCATGTTGAATCAAAATTCCGCATTTGTCAGACAGACTAATGACGCAGGGGAGAAAAAACTCTTCATATGGAGCTTTTTCAATGATACAGAAGATATGGATTAACAACCACGCTATTTAGGTTCGAAAGATTATTCTATATGTCGTGACTGGATGGTAGGAACCTTTTTATTCCTGCCAGTTCTTAATGGTACATGATTGTCATTGGAGGTGGGATTGGAGGGTTGTTGGTAGCAGCCCTTTGTCCTAAAGTGACGCTTTTCGAGAAGACGTCTCAGCTTGGCGGCCGGTTCCGTAATATTCCTTACAAAGGATTTCAGCTGACCACGGGTGCCCTGCACATGGTACCACATGGTTCCAAGGGGCCTCTTGCTCGGCTCTTGAAAAGAGCAGGAGCTACCTGCACTATTGTAGATTCAAACCCTCTGGCAACGTTTTTCTATGATAGAGAGATGCGGTTTGGACAGGTACTGGATATGTTGAAGCTGGCTGAGAGAACGTGGTTGTATACTACACTGATGGAAATGAGGTACAGGAAAGGAAGCAAGAAGTCATTCAAGGAATTTCTTGAACAAAGGACGAAAAATGATATAATTCTAAGAGGATTTAGGTCATTTTGTATCTGGTCTTTGAGCTTGGAGCCCTCACAGGTTCCATGCAGTGAAATGTTTTCCATTGTCAGGTCTATGTTCAAATACAGAGGACCCGGTATTCCCCTGGGGGGGTGTTCTGGTGTAATAAGAGCACTGGAGGAGGCCATTCGGAGACGAGGGAACGATATTGTGCATAAGAGAGTGACTGAGATTATAACAGATGACAGCGTGTGCGGGGTCACAGATGAGGACGGAAAAGAATATAGAGACTCTGTAGTGGTGTCTGACATCGGCGCAAAAGCAACCTCGAGACTGGTCAAGTTCCCCAGAGAATATCAGGCGCAGATTGATGAGATGACCCCTTCTGAAGGTATCAAGTACTCACTGGCTTCAAAAGAATCACTGATAGGCCATTCTGGGGTGATGTTTACTCCAGCGCTGGACCACATTGGAGGGGTTAACCAGGTAACGAATATCGATCCTTCCCTTGCTCCTGAGGGATATCATCTGGTCATGGCTCACCAGAGAGCATCTTCAGGTAATTTTGGAAAAGAGAAGGAAAAGGGACTTTCTGAGCTTGAGAAGTTGTTTGGTGGGAGATATGAAGTTTTGAATATTCAGATTTACCGGAGTAGTAATCCTGTGAATCATGCTGCGTCTGGTCAGGACCTTGATCAGGTAACCCCTGTCGAAGGGTTATACCTGGTGGGTGACAGTGCCAAAGGGGAAGGCGGCATTGAGGTTGAAGGGATTGCTCTGGGTGTGGAGAGACTTCTCAGCGTGATATCAACGAGATAAGACCTCATTTTGTCTTAAAAATACAACGAATTGAACAGCAAGATGAAAAAAGAAGCTCTAGCGTCTTCTCATCAGCTCTCTGTACAATGATGGTATTCTTCTGCTCATCGATGGGAAGATAGCGCTCGAGAAGCTGGAAAGATCAGGCTGCGAAAATACTTGAGAAGGAGCTCGATCTCGTTGGTCGGTACCACGAGGTGGTTCTGGAATACTACGGGCACGGAGGACTGGCTGAATGCCGGCTGAGGTTCGATCGGATTCTGTAGCAACTGATCCAGCAATTGGTTTTCTGGTAGCCTGTGCTACCTCCTTTTAATCTTCTCTTCATTTTTGAGTCCAGTGTACTCCCGAAGAGGAACTGTGGTCATCGCCTATATGGTTAATTGAATTTCCTCTACTGAAGGTGATACAACTTCAATAGAAATGGACTAACACCAATACGAGCCAGAATGAAAACGATACGATTCCTGAGACCTGGAATGCACACCACCTTTCCTTTCTCCAAGGCTTTCAATGATTCTTTGACAACATCCTCAGGATTCATCCATAGAACCTTCGGAACAACTGAACTGTCGAATCCTCCCATTTTTCCGTGGAACTCCGTCCTGGCAAATCCCGGACATAATGCTTGAACACGGATGCCTTTCTCCTTAAGCTCTATCTGCAGAGTCTCCGAGAAGACTACAAGGTAGGACTTCGCTGCGCAGTAGGTGACATTCCCTGGCACTTTGATAAAAGCGCCGAGAGAGGCAACATTGATGATTGATCCTCCCTTTTCCATTTTATGCAGAGCGGCGCGGATGAGGCGTGTAGGTGCCACAACATAGAGAGTTATCATCCCAAGCTGCCCTTTGAGATCCACCTCTGCAAATGTTCCTGTCGTTCCAAAGCCTGCATTATTTATGAGTATATCTATGTGATCTAGATCAGAGATTGTGGTTTCTACCCTTTTTATGTCACGCTCTCTGGTTAGATCTGCAACAAGAACCTCCGCCGTGATGGGATAGTCAGCCTGGAGTTCACTACTCAAAGCAGATAACCGCTCCTCTCTTCTTGCTACGAGGACAAGGTCATACCCTTGTGAGGCTAATTTCCTGGCATAAGCCTCGCCAAGGCCGCTAGATGCTCCTGTTATGAGAGCCACTTTATCTCTGCTGGGGTTCACTGTCATTCCTCCGTGCTTCCATTCATATGTTCTTATATAAAAAATTATGGATAATCCTATTTATAAAGACATAAATACGTGATAGATTTTGATATAAAGAGAATGGAACAGCCATGTGAGACATAACACATATATCATATCATTGTCTATTGATGAAGAACGATCGGATCACATACAGATATGCCACCCAAAAGTGCATATGTTGACATCCTCAGTATATGTCTTCTCCTTCCTGCAGGGTCAGAGAATTCAAAACATAGCTTTATTATGGCCTTCCACAACACCTCTGCATGACCAATGTTGAAGCCTTGAAAGAGCTGCTGAAGATTCCCAGTGTCTCAGCCCATCATCAAGCGATTCAGGACTGTGCGGAAAAAGTCACGGAATTCCTGCAAGAAGCAGGGTTTCACGTCCAGATCATACCCACAGAGGGGCACCCCGTAGTATTCGGCGAAAAAAAAGGGATATCTGACAAAACCCTCATCTTCTATGATCACTACGATGTGCAGCCCCCAGATCCCCTTGATCAGTGGGTTACTCCACCCTTCGAGCCTGATGTCAGAGACAATCGGCTGTATGCCAGAGGTGTTGCAGATAACAAAGGAAACATCATGGCCCGCCTGGCAGCCGTGGAATCCTTTGACAGGCTGCCTATCACTATAAAGTTCATCATAGAGGGGGAAGAAGAGATTGGCAGTCCTTCTCTCCAGAAATTCGTCGAAACCCACAAATCCCTCCTCAAAGCTGATGCGTGCATCTGGGAGGCAGGATACAAAGATGAAGCAGGGAGACCCACCATGTGCCTGGGAGCCAAAGGGCTATGCTACGTACAGCTCCGTGCGCATGGAAGCAAAAGAGATCTTCACTCAGCTTTTGCAGTTATCGTGGAAAATCCCGCATGGAGACTTATCAGAGCCTTGACCACACTGAAAGACTCCAGGGACCACATCCTGATAGAAGGTTTCTACCAGGACGTAGAGCCTCCCACTGCTGAAGAACGTGCCATAGTCGACTCCATACCCTATGATGGCGACAAGGCCAGAGCCATGCTGGGTGTCGACCACTTCCTCAATGACATGTCAGATGAAGAAGCAGTTTACCATCTCTTGTATGGCCCAAGCTGCAACATATGCGGCATTCTTTCCGGCTATACTGGTCAAGGGAGCAAGACTGTCCTCCCCGCAGATGCCATGGCAAAGATTGATTTCAGACTCGTTCCCCGCCAGGACCCGCAGAAGATATTCCAGCTACTAACCCTACACCTTGAGAAGCATGGATTCTCAGACATTGATACAGAACTCATGGGGCCTCTCTGGCCTGCCAAGACCCCGGTAACTGCAGAAATTGTCTCTGTCACTGAACAGTCTATGAGAGCAGTATATGAAAACCCACCTGTCATCTATCCCACCATGTCGGGATCAGGTCCCATGTGGCTGTTCACTGATGTCCTGGGCATTCCCACAGTCTCCATTGGTGTAGGAGATGCAGAGTCACGGACGCACAGCCCCAATGAGAGTATCTCCCTATCAGACTATGAAGAAGGTATCAACGTTATCACAGAAATTATCAAGAGAATGTAGGTGATTCAATGGATCGTATTTACTGGATAACTCCATTGTTAGGAGGACGGTGTGGACCTGTACGAAAGCCCTGGAACCTCTCTGAGTTGTACGCGGCAGGAATTCGCTCAATTATATCCCTGGATGACAAGGTGAATGCTCAGGAGATTGCTGCCTCCCCTATAGACCACGTTCCACTGTATCTCCCTGATATTGCTTTGACGACGCTCCAATCAAAAGAGCAATTCGTGAAGGCTGTCCCCCGCTTTGTTGAGGTGGCCATGTCTCTCACAGCACCTGGAATTGTCCACTGCTATGCTGGGAATGACCGCACGGGAGCCATGCTTTCCTGCTACCTCATCCACCAGGGGATTCCACCTGACCAGGCCATCGCCCGGGTCAGGACATTGAACCCCCCTGCTATGACCACCCTCGGCTACACAGAGGTTGTTTATATGTACGCATCAGAGGGGCTGGCACCATAACCTACACAAACCCTTAAATACCCCTTCAAAATATCAACAGTGATAAAAATGATCTCGTCAATCAACGAAATAGCAATCCCGGTAATCATTTTGATTTCCATAGGAGTCCTGGCCTACAAAGCCAAGGTCGTTCGCGGTTCAGGGCTGTGGTCAGGGTTCTTGATTGGGTTCATAGTATGGATATTTGCAGGTTGGGAATACTTTGTCATTTCACTGACGTTTTTCGTTCTGGCAGGAGCAGCTACCCAGTATAAATATGAACAAAAGAAAAAACGGGGTGTTGCGGAAGCCAAGAAAGGAGCGAGAGGTTATGGCAATGTCTTCGGAAATGGTCTGGCTGCCATGATATGTGCAGTCCTTGAAGGAGTATATGGTGGTGGATTCTTTCTGGCTGGATTTCTCGGTGCCATGGCCAGCGCTACAGCAGATACTGCAGGAGGAGAAATCGGAAGACTCTCCAAGAGACCTCCTGTTCTCATTACCACGTTCAAGACTGTAGCTGTGGGAGCAGAAGGAGGTATCACCCCCCTGGGAGAAGCCGCAGAACTGGGGATTGCTGCTGTTATTGCTGGGTTAGCCTGGATCCTGGGCATGCGCAGTGGTGGATTTTCTGGACCAGCGTTATTTCTAGGCATCAGTGCAGCAGGGTTTATCGGTGCAAATGTAGATTCTGTTCTGGGTGCAACTTGTGAAACCAAGCTTGGCTGGTGGGGAAACAACCAGACTAACCTGTGGGCCACTGTATCCGGCGCATTGTCCGCCATGGCCATATTTGCGGCAACGGGCTAGAAAGGCTCTTGAGATTGTTGAATATCAGTCAAGGACTTCTCGTGGTATAAAAGAATGGGATGTCAGAGCTAGTACCATGATGTCAACGAAAATTACAGGGAAAATGAGTATTCAGTCAGGAACCTCAGGGAGGAACTTGGTGGGAACCCATTCTTCTGGATCGTTCTCAATTCTAGCCCACACATTTTGGGACTTCCTTCACGGTTCTCAATGATATAGATGTTTTTGTCGCCTTGACACCTTCAATATTACTGATCTTCTCCTCAATAATCTCGTAGAGATGTGTAATATCTCTGGCAACGCCCAGAGCTAGAATATCATGATCCCCTGTTATGACACTGATCTGGTACAGCTCTGGATACTCGCAGAGGCTATTCAAAATCTGCTTCATGTTACGAACATCCACATCCAGCTCCACGGTGAACGTAATGGGATACCCTGCCGCATTCTGGTCTATCACGACCGTGAATCCTTTAATCACTCCTTTCTCCATCAACTTCTGGATGCGGTCACTAACTGTCTGGGAAGATACGTTGGTTTTCAGAGCGATCTCTCGAAAGGATATTCTCGCGTCTTCTCTCAGTTCCCGCAGTATATCTCTGTCCAGTTCATCCATGATGACCACCTGACAAATTCAAGCGAAACAACAACATCGCCTGAGTAGTTCAAGATATTCTTCTGACCTAATAAAGGTATGGTAACATTTATAAGGCAGAGACTTGAATTTTACCTGGTGATACTGATGGAGAAGCCACAGATTAGAACAACCCTTCCGGGGCCAAAGGCGGAAGAAATCCTCAAAAAGGATGAGAAGTACATCTCAACGAGCTATACCCGATCATATCCTCTGGTTGCCAAAGCGGGGCGAGGGATGATCATTGAGGATGTAGATGGAAACACCTTCTATGATTTTGCAGCAGGTATTGCAGTCTGTGCCACCGGCCACTCCCATCCCAAGGTCGTGGAAGCTATAAAGAAGCAGGCAGACAAATTAATCCACCTGTCAGGGACAGACTTCTACTATACAGAGCAGGTAGATCTGGCTCAAAAACTGACACAGATTACTCCAGGAGACTTTGATAAGAGAGTATTCTTTGGAAACTCAGGGGCGGAGGCTGTTGAGTGCGGGCTCAAGGTAGCCCGATGGTACACACGACGAGTAAAAATGATTGCCTTCTTAGGAGCATTTCATGGAAGGACCATGGGGGCCCTCTCATTGACGGCGTCCAAAGCTATTCAAAAAGAGCGGTTCAGTCCTCTTGTGCCTGACGTGACCCATGTACCCTACGCCTACTGCTATCGGTGTGCTTTCAACCAGGAATATGGCAGCTGTGGGTTTGAATGCATAGCATACATTGAGCACTATCTGGAGAAAGTTGTCCCTCCAACTGATGTCGCAGCGATATTTGCTGAACCTATCCAGGGAGAAGGCGGGTACGTCGTTCCTCCTCCAGAGTTTTTCAGCAAGATAAAGAAGATATGTGATGAGCACAACATTCTGCTGGTGGATGACGAAGTCCAGTCAGGGTTTGGCAGAACGGGTAAGATGTTTGCAGTTGAACACTGGGGCGTTGTCCCGGATGTGATATGTATGGCCAAGGGGATTGCCAGTGGTATGCCCTTGGGTGCCTGTGTTGCCTCTTCTGAGATTATGTCGTGGCCTCCTGGTGCGCATGCTTCAACATTTGGAGGAAACCCTGTGTCCTGTGCTGCATCCCTTGCCACCATTGACTTACTCACCAGTAAACTTGTGGACAACGCGGCCAAGGTTGGGGCCCATATGCTGAAACGGCTGAAAGAGATGTACGAGAACCACTCCCTTATTGGAGATGTACGAGGCAAAGGGTTAATGATCGCCTGCGAACTGGTAAAAGACAGGAAAACAAAGGAACATGCGAAGAAAGAAGTGGAGAAAATCATCTTTGAATCCTGGAAGAATGGATTGCTACTCCTGCCCTGCGGGAAGAGCTCTATCCGATTTGTACCTCCCTTAATCGTTGCAGAAGAACAGGCAGATCTCGCATTGGATATCTTTGAGAAGGCTCTGAAAAAGGTATAACACCTTTTTCTTTCACTTTTTGGCAATTTGACCCTGAAATAGAATTGTTGTATATGGGTCAAAAAGGGAGAGACCCCTACCAGGGGAGCGTAACCTTCTGGCAGGAAGGGCATACATGAGTGACTCTCCTGGAAACTTCAATTTCCTTAATTTGAGCCCCGCATGTTGGACACCTCTGGCCTTTCTTCCCATGTACGAGCAGGAAATCACGGACTTCTTCTGACATGTCGCCAGCCCTTTCGCTGAGGTTCTTGATTCCATTGTTCAACACTGTCAGGATGGAATCATACAGATATACTATCTCCTCTGGATTCATTGAATCAGCTCTTCTTCTAGGATTTATTTTGGCGTGAAAGAGTATTTCATCCACATATGCATTTCCAATTCCTGCAATCTTGCTCTGGTCAGTCAAAACCACCTTAACTGGCCGTGAATCAGTGAGTATGCGTGAAAGAACCTCCACACTAAATTCTTCGCTTAGAGGTTCCACCCCGAGCTTTGTGTACTGAGGTACTCTCTTGAGATCATCTGTTATGTAGATTTTGCCCATCTTCTTGTAGTCCATAATCTTCAAGGCAGTCCCTGATTCAAAATGAATGATAACCACAGGATAGCGGGATGTGTCAGGTGCGCTGGTCAGCTGCAACCTCCCTGTCAGCATGAGGTTCATAACAAGAAACAGACTATCAAGCTCAAATATCAAGAGCTTCCCCCTTCTGGTAATTCTCTGTACTGGTTGATGCAGGAGTACGCTCTGGGGAGTGCCTTCTATCAAAACACGAAAAGTTAGGGGAAATAATATCTCCACCTCTGAAATGGTGTCTCCAATCAAGGACTCCAGTCGTTCTCTCAGCACTTCCAGATCCGGAAGTTCTGGCATGTACTCATTCTTCCCTGAGTCCTTTTAAAGTTGGTCATCCTATTACTGTTTTCTGCAGCAATTCATATTCACAAGTAAAAAAGACATTAAAGTATTGTATATGAATTGGAATTAGCACAAAAGTGCAGTAACCAATAAAATTGCAAACCCTTTTATAGTTCCCCTGATAGAGACGAGATATGTCCAGTGGCGAAGTAATTAACGTACTCACTATGGCTCGGGGTTTCTCTTTACTGTAGACGAGCCGGCCGTAGCCTTTTGATCTACTGGACTCCAGTATACGGAGGTGAAAAACATGGGAAATGAACCTCAAAAATTCGGGTACATGGGTAAGATTCTGTGGGTCAATCTTGAGACGGGAGCTATCACAGAAGAAGTCATTCCAGACGAGTACTACGAGAAATTTCTTTCAGGATACGGGTTGGCCGCCAAGATCCTTTTTGATCGCCAGAAACCAGGGGCAGATCCACTGGGACCGGAGAACATCTTCTGTGTGATGAGCGGCTTGCTCACAGGTACGGGTGCCCTCATGAATGGACGCTGGATGGTTGCTGGAAAAAGCCCGCTGACAGGGACGTGGGGTGATGCCAACTGCGGCGGTTACTTTGCTCCCGCAATCAAGAAAACAGGGTATGATGGCTTTTTCTTCACCGGTGTGAGCCCTTCGCCTGTGTACTTGCTCATTGATGATGGTAAGAAAGAACTGATAGATGCATCTGAAATCTGGGGTAAAGATACAACCTTCACTGATGATTATCTCCGGAAAAAACACGGAAAAGAGTTCGAGACTGCCTGCATTGGACCCGCAGGGGAAACACTCTCACTGATAGCAGGTGTTGTTACCGACAAGGGACGACTTGCTGCCAGGAGCGGGCTGGGTGCTGTCATGGGATCAAAAAAGCTGAAAGCAGTCTGCATCAGGGGGAATGCCAGTACGAGGGTGTATGATCAGAAGTCTCTTGCACAGTATTCAGGACTCTTCTTGGAAGATGTTTTCAAAGATCCCCACATTGTGAAATTCAGAACCTGGGGGACGCCTGCCTTCGTGAGCTACTTCGCTGAGTGTGGCGAATCCCCGGTGAAGAACTGGAAAGGTGCGGGAATAACAGATTTTCCTGAAGAGGTAGCCAAGAGAATTTCAGATGATGCTGTCACCAACTACGAGGTAGAAACGTATGGGTGCTATCACTGTCCTGTTCGCTGCGGTGGTCGCATGACGGTGAAGGATGGTCCTTACCCGTTGCAGGACGCGCACAAGCCTGAGTACGAGACGTTATGCAGTTTTGGCACCATGTTGCTCTGCAACGATGTAAGGAGAATTATCAAAATTAATGACATGTTGAACCGGGCGGGTATCGACACTATCAGTTGTGGTGCTGTGGTTTCCTGGGCATTTGAAGCGTACGAGAATGGCGTTATCACGAAAGAGGACACAGGTGGGCTGGAATTGACCTGGGGTAATGCAGAAGCCGTTGTTCAACTGGTTCAAAAAATGATCAACGGAGAGGGAATTGGCCAGTACCTGCGCATGGGTGTGAAAAAGGCTTGTGAGCACTTCGGGTCAAAAGGTAAGTCCTCTATATCATACGCAGTGAATGCAGGAGGGCAGGAACTTCCCATGCATGACCCGCGTGTTCCCGATAATGAGAACTTGGGATTGGGTGTTGGCTACGAGGCAGAGCCCACACCAGGAAGACACACGAGCACATTGGATGCGTGTGACAAGTACAGAAAAACAGATCCATACAGGACATTGTATCCCCGCCCCTTCGGGCGCAAACATGCAGATGTCAACCAGGGAGATGATCTGCGGGATGCCAGCTGCATGATGGATTTAGTTGAAGGGTTGGGGTTGTGTGCTTTTGGGTTCAGCGGGGGATTAACTCCTCCACTGGTAGAATGGATAAATTACGCCACTGGCTGGAAGAAGAACTTTGAAGACTACCTTATGATTGGCAGGAGAATAAAGACGATTCGCCACTCTTTCAACATCCGCGAGGGCATCCGCCCAGGTGATACCGTGATGACAGACCGTGCAAAGGGGATTCCTCCCCTGAAAGAAGGACCCGATGCAGAGAACTCACCTGATGTTGAGACTGCCAAGAAGAACTACTACAAGGCAATGGGGTACAACCCTGAGACTGCCTACCCACTGGAAGAGACACTGGATGAACTGGAGTTATACGAAGTGAGAAAGGAGCTCTACCCGGACACGGGCTAATCATCATTTACAAAGGAGATGATATAATGACAGAAGAAGATATAGACCTTGATGTGCGTCAGGACCTTGCCCGCAGAATCTTGTCTGCAGGTATGACAGAGCAGGATTTTCAGGTGACTCCTGATCTTTCTACCCTTTCTGAAAGCGAATTAAGAACTGCTGACCTCAATATTCACCTTCCTGACAACCTGGTCCCAAAACCACAGCCGCTGCAACCTGCACCTCAACCCGAGGACCCGCTCCCATCTGCTGACGTTGTTGTCATGACCTACACGGTAGCTGAGTGCGATGCATTGGCAGATGTCTTCACTCCTGGATACACACGATACGCATGGTATCCCTACACCCGATTTTTCAAAGAGCACTATGAACCATTGATCCGTGATGGTGCACCTGCTTCCAAGAGCAAGAGACTGGGCAGCTATTTCCTGACCAAGATTGGCACAAAAACAGTTCTATGCTACAAATCTGAACTCCACTTGGCACAGGACGCCAAGAAGACAGATCAGGGGACATATACGTTGCCCATAAAGGATTTATTTGCCCAGATTACCAAAGAAGCAACCCCGAAAGTGTTCCTCACCACCGGTACAGCGGGAGGTGTCAGTGAATCCCAGCCCCTGGGAGGTGTGGCGGTCACGCGCGGTGCTCTCTTCTACTTGAAAAAGGATTTCAAGAACGAGCCCTTCAACAACAAGAAGTATACTTCGAACTGGGATATTAAGGATACCTGGTTCTCCACAGCTGTTGATGCCATGGACAGCCTGAAGTCCAATATTGCACAACCTCCCTGTGACGCACCCACTAAACAGTACACCGGTTCCCCGCTTCAACCACCTCCCCCACAACCAGTGATTCAGCTGGATGGTGCAGGTAACACGGCAAAATTCTGGCCAATCATCACCACAGATATATTCCTGTTCGGTACCTCATCCAACGATCTGGACAAGATGGGAATTGCGGTGGAGATGGATGATGCTGTCCTAGGCATGGTGCTATCTGAAATGGATAACCCCCCATGCTGGGCTTCCATTAGGAATTTCTCTGATCCACAGATCAATGGAGACCTCCCCTCAAAGTCCCCAAGCGTACAGGAGTTCTGGGCAACTTGGTTCTATGATATCTATGGATACTGGACCAGCGTCAACAGCGTCCTGGCCAACTGGGCAATCATTGCCGGAATGGACTAGGTCGAACAACGAGGTGGACTATGCACAATATTCAAGTGCCCGCAGGTGCAGTGCGGGTATGGCGGGGTTATAAACGGAAAGAGGTAGAATTACGTGAATTTTTCCAGAAATCGGGGTCTGTATTCGTGCCTGCAGCAGTTGAAATGGAAAGACAGCTAGGGATGCACGTGTATGTGCCTGCCTTCCCTGCCGGCATTGAGAAACCGGGGACTGTCCCGGATGAGACTGCAATCCTATTCTGGGAAAGCCAGAAAACGTATCATGATGCATTCAAGACATTGGCAGAGCGCATCTATGTTCTGACACACGGCCCTCTCTTTGGTCCCCCGAGTACTGCTGACTTCCCTGAATACCTGGGTAAGACATTTGAGGCAGAAAAGCCCTACTACCTGTATGACACACCTGCTGACTGGATGCACGGTGTGGTGACCCATCTCGTGGGAGGACGCCCTGAGGACCAGACACCCAAAGAATTCTTATCTCATATTGAAGCATGGGCGCACCACCAACAGAATCGCAAGCCTGAAGGACTGGATGGAGCCATCATCTGTGCTGGAACTGACTACGTGGTCTACTGGGAACACTGGGTTGCCTTGGAAGGGAGAAACTCCTCAATTAGAGACTTAGCAGAACTTGCAGTACTGATCCTGTTAAAAGATGCTACACCTGTCTCGCTGCCTGCGGGACTGTGGGACGACTGGGAAGGCCTCACCATTACCAGTGGTGACTGCCTGAACCTTCAATTTAAGAGGCGCTCACCTTTTCATGGAGGGTAACAAATGTCCAACTCACCAAAAAATTCTCAACTTTCTTCTGATCCCTTAGAAGTCGCTCTTGTCTACACTGTGCGACCCTGCCGTACCTGTCACTATTTCTGGCCCCCGGAAAAGCCGCAGCCCTATGGACCCTTTCCCACCTATGATTTCACCTCGAATACACCCCAAGAACAGCCCCCACCTTCGCCCTGGGTAGCAGGCAAGACGTCAGAACCTGGATTCCCCAACCCTGAAATCATGGATGGATGCCGCAAGGCACCTATCATGACCATCGGTATCAACCCCAATTTGACAGCATTTTCTCCAGGTCAGAAAGGAGCCTCCTGGTGTTACCTGCATTCCACAGGTAATGACAATACTGACGAATACATAAAGTACAGTTATTACTACCGGTATCGTACCATCTATCAGGAATGTTTCAGTCTTGACTTTATCAAAAGTCAACTCCTGCCAGAGGGGCAGATCATTGCAGAAGATTCTGGTACTGTTGTTTCATCAGAGCGAACGAGTGATTCCCCGAATTTCGTGGTATATGTACAATATGATAGCTCTGAAAAAGAGACCAAAATTCCTCTTGAGCGCAACCTGGGTGAACCGCGGTATGTCCTGTTGTTCGATACCTACCCTCCAACCAACCGGTTTCAAAAAGGTGACATCATTGCTGCGCGACTCACTGTCCCACCGGGGCAGAATGTTGAAGTGTACCAGCAGAAAGAAGAGTATTACGAACAGTTCATTCCAGTACTTGAACAATTCCAGCACTACTTACAGGATGAAGGACACAAAGATGCTCAATTACGCATGGGAGAAGATGTCTGCCAGCTAGACATGGTAGCATGTGCTTCACCTCACTGGTCCCCTGATTACCTAGGAGGGACTTCTCAAAGCGAGAATACCATTATCACCAACTGTGTCTCTACGAATGCCTTCGCCATGAAACAGCTCGTGCAGACCAGACCTGTGGTGCTCTTCCTGGTGGGCGAGGCAACATACACCATGTTCGAGGGAGCATTCGGGAAATACATTTCAGCAAATCCCCCACTGCCTTCCCATCCTGAAGACGGGGCATTCACGCTGTTTCGCAGCACCACCGATACGGACAATCCGTGCGTCTTTAGATTTTCCACCACAATCGATGAGATGAAGTATTCCTTAACAACCCAGATCGTGGTTACCCCGCACTTTTCATACGCTTCCAATTTCCTTCCGCAGTTCCGCATGAGCCCAGAGGATTGGGATGCATTTAAGACAGAATATTTTGATTGCTACCAGTTCCTGAAGAATGACCACAAGAGGGTTGAATATGTGCCTTCCCAGAAGAAAGAGGACTTCATAGCACTGGAGTTAATAGAGGATGCACAGGGTGTCATGAACGATTTAAAGGAAAAATATACGAGTGCACTGTCTGTTCTGATGAAAGGGTTCTACGATGTACACAGCACCATGGCCGAGGTCTTGGGCAGTCTCTACCGCGCGAAAAAACTTTTCTATACGGATGGCACGGATGGTTCTGGGTACTTAACCCGCACTGAAGGATCATGCTGCTTCTGTGTCAATGATCACTGGGAATTCCCGTTGAAATGCCCATACAACAAGAATAAGGAAGCGCCACCTCCTCCTGGGTTCCTGGAAAAAGTGGCAGAAGCTATTGCTGCAGGCGGCAAAATGACAGAGCCATGAAAGAAACCTGGGAAAGAACGGAGAAATGAAAGATACATAAAAGACAAATAAGAAGGCAAAGAGGAAAAGAAAAGAGAAGAAAAGTCAGTAAATGAGTACATAATTCATACTACCTATCTGGAATGGAACCGCAAGACTCGCATCTTCCACCGTGGAAAGGGCAGCTTCCTGCGTCCAGCCGAGACAGTCCCCATGGATTCTGTTGAACGTGGTCTCCCCACTCTTTTTGTAGGTAACAAAGTACGGGTCTCCTCCATTCATGGAGAATGCTGCCACAGTATCCAGGTCCTGGGGAAGGTTCAGATGCGTCCCCACAGGATGAGAACCCTGAGAAGGATCATCAACAATGTGGTCAATGTTTACATTGACATACTTGGTATTAGTCTTGAGGAAGAAATTCTCACCGCCAACCTTAAAGAATGCAAACCGAGTCCAGCCCTGAGCCCATTCATGCAGATATATTCCTGTAGTCTTCAGCGGTTCTGTTTCAGGTACAGACAACTGGTAGACTGCAATTCCCCCTGTGTCAAAATTGTAGCACAGATAGTACACTGATCCCCGATATGAAAAGGGCTGCACCGTGGTGTACCCCACTGTGGCATCATCACCATACGATTTCGAATAGGTGTACAACAAAGAGAGCGTCAGATTTTGCTCAATCAGAAAGAACTCGAATGTGCCTGATTTTGCATTATACGCCAGAATGTGTGGCTGATTGGCGAGTAAAAACGAATTCATAATATCAAAGCCAGAATCCAGGTCTTGACTTGCTACCCTGTTCATCCAGGTCGTACCCTTTATCAAGTACATATCTGCCTCATGAGTGGTCTTGTCATACATGAGCATGTAGGAGTCGCTGTTAATGGCGAAGGGAAAAATGCTAGTATATCCCTCAGGCAATGTTCCCGTAGCCACAGACCAGACCTGCTCAACAATGAGGGTATTGGCGACTTTGCCAGGCTGGATTGAATAGATTGCACATACTGAACTCATGAAATAACCTCCTTGTACTGAGAACTGTGTAGACATATAAATAGTGATGGGTTATCACGAAAAGCTATGAGAAACTATATACTAACTATTATTTCCCAGATGTTATTATGTTATAATTGATGGCGATCTGGAATGGCAATAATGACTATTTCTCTGTAACATCCTCTGGCCTCGGGTTCCACCGTCACCACAGTACCAGAAGAAATCAAGCGCGCAAAGGTGAAAGCTTTAAGTCATGATGGTTACTGAACGTGATGAACCTCATCTTGGCATCAACTCAGGACCTGGCAGGTATGAATATTGCCCATCACGTACTGGAATTATTCGACTTTGAAAAGGTTAGTGAGTCACAATACACATACCAGAATTCTCTTTTGGTCTTCATAGAGAAAGACTCAGTATATGCAGAATTCGCTGAGAACCCCTTCGAGAACGTGGATTTTATTGTATTTGCTTCCCGGCATTCTTCAGAAGCCGGAGTTCCCTCTCTGACAGTACACACTCCCGGGAATTTCGGAGCTGCAGATTATGGAGGAACTCCTGGCGAAATCTGTTTTTCCAATCCGGTAGCTCAAAAACTGGGCCTTCAAGAACTCAAGGCCCAGAGAGATGAACTGAGTCTGGAATTTGAGGTGTCCATGGAAGCCACGCATCACGGGCCTCTCACTGAAACCCCCACCATGTTCATCGAGATTGGATCTGGACCAGACCAATGGGTCAACAAGAAGGCAGGAGAAGCAGTTGCAGTTGCCCTGATGAAATCTCTCGCCTACCCGCAGTACACGTTTCCCACAGCTGTCGGGATTGGGGGTGGCCACTACTGCCAGAAGCACACACGGGTTGTCCTGCACAGAGAATACGCTATTGGCCATGTCCTGGCCAAGTATGTGCCTGTGACAGAAGAAAATGTCAGAAAAGCCTTTGAGAAAAACGGAGGCTGCGATGCCTTCATTCTGGACTGGAAGGGAACACCTGATAGAAGTTCAGTAGCGAACATGCTGGAAAAGTTCAATAAACCAATTATCAAGGCAAAAAAACTCTTGAGATAATTTCGAGTACTATGAGCAAGGGATAACAGACTCTTGTAACCTTAAATGTTATTCTTTCAAATATTCAAGACTTTTCTATTCAAATTTACTAAGGTTGGCAATTTCGATTTCTTTTCCTGTATTTTTCTGATTTTGAAAATGATACAACGTCTTTAGAACTGAAGAAAAGTGATATTCTTTGCCTATGCTAGGGGAGAAAAATACTTATATTCCGGAAATAGAAGTAGTGCTACAAGAGAATAACTCTAGTAGTACAGAAAGAGGGGTCTAAAATGGTATTGATTTTGCCTTCTGCCACGGGATGAGAATAATCATAGAATCTGTACTTCAGGTGATGTCCTGCGGCCTGGGCAAGAAAAGAGAAAACCTGAGGAGGTGAAAAAATGAACTGGAAGGGTCTTCTGTTTGGAATCTTCTTCCTTCTGCTTGCCATGGGGATTGGTCCTCGGACGAATATTGTTGCTGGTCTCTGTTTGGCGGCTGTCGGTTTCATATCGATATGGGCATCGTTCAAAGACTGAGACCAGCAGGTCAACACCGGCTCCTCCATTTTGGAGTAGTACTACTAAATCTCTCATGACCGGTGTTCCCAGGCAATCGAGAGGTTCCTAAATTGCAGTGCAATTCAGCTCATCCTCTCGTGGTCTCTGTACTACCTGCTCGCATATGCAATTCTCAGTCATGGTTTCCGTCAATAAAGGAAAAGAAAAAAGTTGAAAAATCAGCCAGAGCTATATTCTGTGAGAACCAGGGTCGTTTCAAGACTGGATTCTTCATCCCCGGAGACATAAACGTACTTTAACGGAGTCCTCATATCTTTGGTAGCCCATATTGTACCCACTGTTTTTCCTTCTTCCATTATGTGAATGACCTGACACTCGTAGGTTCCCAGAGGGGTTGTTATAGTTTCTTTTGGTCCTAGCTCCCATGTGGATGGTCCAATTGAGAAAAAGGGTTGAATGTAGCCTGAATCCTGTTCGAGATCTCCCATTTTCATTTTCATTCGCACTGGGGCTCGACTCTCTTTATCCAGGTACATAGTCATCTCTGTTCTATTGGAAATGCCCATCATCTCTGCTTCTTGAGTTATGTTGAACACCCAGCAATCATGCCCCTGGTATACTGTCTCTTCTGTGAGAACACCATTAATGGCGATCGGAATTTCCATCCCGGACACGTTTCCACTGCCTCTCATCTCCATTTTCACTGGTGCACCATCTTCATCAATCCATTGCTTTCCTTCGCCGGTTAAGATCATTGACTCCCCAAGCATCTCCAATTCCATATTCATGGAGACCTGCAACGCAGCGCATTCCTTCCCATTGAGTGGTTCTATCCCAAGATACGTCAACCCCAGGACCTGGTTCATGGGTAGCTCAAGACCCCTTGCTTCTCCTTTTGATGAAATATCGAACACCATGTGTGTTCCTACAGGGAGGTCTCTTATATTGCCCGAGGTAGGTATAAAGCCTGGAATGCTTCCCTGGGTTCCGCTTGGATTGACAAACATGAGATGGTCCTTCCAGTCATCCACAGTCCATTCCTTTTCCTGCCCAATACATGAAGAAAGGAGTACTGTGGTAATGGCGACAATCAAATAGTAATTCCTTTTCATACAGCACACCTCCTTTCTACTAAGGAAGAGAAGAATTTAAAGATTTCTCTTGTGATCCTGCAATGCAAAAAGGAGCGTCCCACTGCATGAAGTCTGGTCAGAAGATCCTACAGTCCAGACAAGTCATGAGAGCTGTCCATTATTCATATGCCACGTCAATATTCTGTTACAAATCAGTACGGTGGACAATTCAGGAGCAAGAATAGTCTAATTATAGTGCCCGCTGGATTTCGAACGTTGCTCATTAAGGAGATAACCACCGGTAAAATGGGGCAGAAGCTCACATCACCAGAAAAATCCATAATCCTTGATCCAGCAGATCTTCGCTGCAGGGTACTACGTGGTCTGGATCACAATGACACTCTGATTCTTGGTTTTCAGGATGTAGGACCGGGGGCCTGTGTCTCTCTTCTTCCATTGTGTCTCTTGAGCTCTCAATAGTATCCTGACAGTATGTGTTTCCATGATAAACAGATCTTCTCACCTTGATACGTA
>JACVGW010000002.1:48563-51712 GCA_018992565.1 Theionarchaea archaeon | reverse complement strand
CCATGTGGAGGGTCCAATTGAGAAAATAGGCTGTATGTATCCTGAATCCTGTTCGAGATCTCCCATTTTCGCCACTATGCGCACAAACGCCCGACTCTCCTTGTCCATGTACATGATCATTTCCATTTCGGTAGAAGGGCCTGCCATGTCCACTTTCTGGGTTGTGGTGAACACCCAGCAATCATACCCTTGGTATACTGTCTCTTCTGTCAGAATACCGGTGAGTGAAATGGGAATTTCTATCCCTGCCATACTCCCCTTGGCCTGGAAATCCATTTTCACTGGCGCACCATCTTCTCCAATCCATTCTTTTCCTTCGCTGGTCATGGCCATCGATTCTCCATACATCTCCATCTCCATGTTCATAGCAATCTGTAACGCTGCACATTCCTTCCCATTGACGCGTTCTGTCCCCAGATACGTCAACCCCAGAACCATACTGGTGGGCATCTCGAGCTCCCCCACTTGACCTTCAGATGTAACAGTAAACACCATGTGTGTTCCCACAGGAAGCGTCCTGACTGTGCCAGAAGTGGGCACGAATCCTGGAATGCCTCCCTGAGTCCCGCTTGGATTGACAAACATGAGATGGTCCTTCCAGTCATCCACAGTCCATTCTTCCTCCTGCCCAATACACAAAGAAAGAAGGACTATGGCAATAGCAATACTCAAATAATGTCTTTTCATACAGCACACCTTTTTTCTTCTAATGGAGAGAAGAATTTAAAGGTTTTCCCTGGAATCTGGTGCTGGCACTCGTCTTCTTATGCAGCCTAGAAGTTTCTACTACCGGGAAGTACGACTTTGGACCTGTTCTGGATCATTACGCAAAGTAAAAAGAGAATAGGAGTATACTCATTGTCTTGATCGCTGCCCTCGCCCTTCCTGGAGGGACGGTCACTTGCTATGAGTTCTCTTCTATACGCTAGTACAAGAGTGGGGTTCTTCTTACACTTGGTAAGAAACGAGGGTTACAGTCACATTGAGGTCCATGTAGGATGACATATAGGAGCGGACGATTTGCACAGGTATTGGAATATCCTTGTTCACCCATAGTGTTCCCACCTTCTGACTATTATCCATGAGATGAATGACCTGACACTTGATTCTTCCTCTGTCAGTTGATACTGACTCCTGTGATCCCAACTCCCAGGTGAATGTATCCACTGTCACAGGAGGCTCCATGAATCCTGTGTCCACTTCTTCTCCGCCGATGCTGGTCATGGCTCTTACCACAATTCCGCTCTCTTTGTCCAGATACCCCAGGATTCGACTCTCTCCAAGTCCAGACAGGTTGATGGTCTGCGTTCCCATGAAGACCCAGCACTCTCGATCTCCACACATGTTCTCTCCTGTCCGATTCAGCATGAAACCCATAGGAACGTCAAACCCACCCACGTTAATAGTCACTTCCTCCTCAATCCGAACAGGGACACCTTCCCCATCCAGCCACTCAGTGCCCTCAACCGTGACATCAACAGCCTCGTTCTGGCTTTCATAGTGAGAATCAATGGTCACACCCAGAACAGTCAGTAACTCAGAACGTGAAACCTGCCGTTCCAGGACGGTAATACCAATTGCCATATGAGCATCCACACTGACACCCTGTACAGCTCCCGAGTATTCAGCTTCGACCTCAAAGTGCGCCCCCACCGGAAGTATTCCAACGTTGCTGATCCCTGCAATCATGCTCGTGGGGTCCTGGCCCAGAGGAGGAGTCACAAAAACCAACTGCTGCTTCCACTCCTCAACCGTCAGTTCTTTCTGGCTGATGCATGCAGTACTCAGGAGCAAAACCACAATTCCTATCCTTGCGAAGCTGGACTTGATTTCCATATGGATTCCTCGCTTTTCCTCAATAAGAACCTATCATTTAAACATTACTGTGCCCACCATGTGGTGTCCATTAGCTTTATATGTGATATTCCAGAGGTGAGACTGGTGAGAGAATGGAGATCGATCTACCAAAATTCTGCTTTCTGGAGGACACATTCGTCCCATGGGAGGAGGCCAAGGTGCCAGTATCTACCCATGCATTGCATTATGGAACTGCTGTTTTTGCGGGGCTTCGCGGCTACTGGAATGAAGAGGAACACCAGCTATACGTATTCAGAATCAGAGACCATTTTGAAAGGCTGCATGATTCAGTCAGGATTATCTTCATTGACCTGAAGTACTCAGTAGATGAGCTCATAGATATTACGAAAGAGCTCTTGCGAAAGAATGAATTCAAGTGCGACGTGTACATCAGGCCTCTAGCTTTCAAGAGTGTCGGGCCCAAGATCGTGGGCATGGATATTACGACTGTACCGAATTCATTTCTCATGTTCGCACTGGGATTCGGTGAGTACCTACCCCTATCAGGAGGTCTCCACGTGTGCACAAGCACCTGGAGGAGGATTCCTGATGTGTGCATTCCTGCCAGGGGAAAAATCTCAGGCGCATACGCAAATTCCTGTCTCGCCAAGTCTGAAGCTACGCTTTCAGGGTTTAACGATGCAGTCTTCTTAACCGAGGACGGGTATGTGTCCGAAGGTTCTGCCATGAACCTGTTCATCGTCAGGAAGGGCACCATCATCACTACCCCTGTGTATGCTGATATTCTGGAAGGAATCACGAGGCGGACCTTGATGCAGGTAGCTAGAGACCTGGGTATCCCTGTAGAGATGCGGCCCATTCACAGGTCGGAGTTGTACGTCAGTGATGAAATATTCTTCTGCGGAACTGGTGTCCAACTGGCCCCCGTGACGAAAGTTGACCACAGAGAAGTGAAAAACCAGGAAATGCCTGTAACCAAGAGAATACAAAAAACATATTTTGATATTGTAAGAGGGAAGAATGAGAAGTACAGGAACTGGCTGACCCCCATCTATGAATAAGTACGTCCTGATATGCCACTGTCTGCTGGATCCCTTAACCCGGACCCGGGGAACAAAGAGGATATCCCGTGATATCATCGGAGTCCTCATTGAGAACGATATAAGTCTTATTCAGCTGCCCTGCCCGGAATTGATGTATGGGTTCTCAAGGCCTCCCCGCGATAAAGAAGATTATGATACACCAGAATACAGAGACTACTGCAGGTATCTTGCAGAAGACGTTGTTACTACTCTGAGAAAGTATCATGATTTCACTGCCGTAGGGTTAGT
>JACVGW010000002.1:0-48463 GCA_018992565.1 Theionarchaea archaeon | reverse complement strand
ATGACACAACGAATTGAATAATCACTTCCTGTGCACAAACGTTATAAGGTAAAGAATACACCGAATCTCATGAGCGAACTGGACAGGATTGCAGAAGCACTCATTGAGGGGAATGCTCCACAGGTAAAACAACTCACTGAAAAGGCACTTTCTTCCGGGGTTGCACCTCTTGACATTGTCAACCAGGGACTGATCAGGGGGATGGATGTTGTGGGGACGAAATTCAGGACCATGGAGATATCCGTCCCTGAAGTCCTCATTTCTGCGAGAGCCATGCATACTAGTCTTGAAATTCTGAAGCCGTTGTTATCTGAGCATGGAGTCGAACCCAGAGGGACTTTCATGATAGGAACAGTCAAGGGGGACATTCATGACATTGGAAAGAACCTTGTAGGAATGCTCATGGAAGGGGCCGGGTTTGATGTTGTAGACCTGGGAGTTGATGTGTCAGCTGATACCTTCATCCAGAAGATCGAAGAGCACCATCCTGACATTGTGGGAATGTCCGCCCTTCTGACAATCACCATGCAGGAAATGGGGAATATTATTAAAGCAATTCAGGAGAAAGGACTCAGAAATCAGGTGAAGGTCATGGTGGGGGGAGCTCCACTCACTCAGGAATTTGCTGACAAAATTGGCGCAGATGCGTATGGAGAAGATGCCAGAGATGCTGTGGAAAAAGCAAAGTCACTGCTGGGGATTACATGACCTGGTGAAAGTCCTGAGCGAATCTTGAGAGTTCTTCAATCTGGGTTATCTCGCCCCTCAGGGCTTCCTGCAACTGCTGCCAGTAGTACAGGTTTGGTTTAAACCCCATAACTTCCAGTTCTGTTCGCAGGGTCTTGAACAGCCTGCGGCCTGCACTGTCAAAATCAGTGAGAAGTATGACATTCTTGCCTTCCAGGAATGAAAGATCATCAAGTATTCTCTTTCCACTGATCTTCTCTATGGTGTGTTCTATCCCTAGCTTCCGGAGAGCCAGGTAGTCTCTGTGACCTTCCACCAGTATGACCGCTTCGGGCTCGTTCTTCAGTGATTCAATGAGATGCAACACTCGTTCTCTATCATTCATGAACAACACCCTCTAGGATGGTAGTGGTTTCCTTGAATGAGTTGTCGACTCTAATCGTCTTGGAGCGACTTGTAGCACCTGTCACAATGACTGGGTTCTTAAAATAACGCTCCAGGAAAGACACGATATCCTGGTTGGCTTTTCCACGTTGTGGATGAGCCATCACTTTGACCCTCAGCTCTTTTCTCCACACATCATAGGATATCTCATACATTCTCGAACCCGGTATAACACGAACGTGAAGAAGGGTTCCTCGGTCGCTTTCAGACAGTGCAGCTTGAAGGTCCATACTCACTGGTAAGGATAGTCCCTTTAAAGGTTGTCTGGTCAACCCTGAGACGCCATACATCAGACTATGCCGACAAATCTCTGGTACGCCGCAGCATCCATCAACATATCCAGCTCGACAGGCTTTGAGACCTGAATCGCGAATAACCACCCTCTGCCGTAAGGATCTTCAAGTATCAACTCAGATTTCGCTTCCCTGAGGAACCTCTCAGTGATATCCTTGTTAATGTCTTTAATAACCCCGTGAAACGGAGAAGGTAAGGATATTTCGCCTTCATACATAGATTCATTGAGAAACCATATGGTAGAAGTTGTCTGACCTGGAAAGATTTCCCCGCCCTGTTCTGGCAGGCCTACAGACAGAATTATGGACATCTTCCGAGCCAGAAGATGAGTGATCCCTACACGGCCTGAGGATACATCAATCCACAGGTGGTGACTGCTATATAGAAGGTCCGAAGGAACATACAACGGAAAAGTCTCAGGTTCCCTCACAGGCAAGTCCCTCTGGGTGAGCGGCCTCTGTTGAGGGCGTGTCTCTTGTGCTTGGTGCCCTGCTGCAGACTGTGTTCTAGTGGATTTTCCAGAGACTGGGTAAGCCAGGAGCAGACAGACATCTCTGTCAACAACACCTGCGAGGTCAAGTGTCTCACTCTGAGAAAGTGTCCTATCAGTCTTCAGATGCTGTATGTTGTATCTCAAGGGGGTCCCATCTGCCCTATGCGTCGGCAATCCCAATTTGGGAATGAGAATTTCCAGTATGTGTTTCACTTCGACGTCTGCTGGCAGAGAGAGGCGCCAGCTTCTGGGGCTTGCAGGGATTTGTGGGTTGCCCTCTTTCAGGAGAATCTCAATGTCAAACACTATTTCCTCCTCCATGTCTTAAAGACGCGGTCGTGACCTCTTGAGATGCTGGTCGTTCAACATCTATTTCAGACGCCTCTTTTTTGTGGGTTCCAAGGGGGTATTCTGGGGCGTATGTGTCAGCTGGTTGGCGCCGTATCTGAAGAATGGGTTCAGGGCTGAAGGGGTTATCAGCCTGTCATCAGTATGGACAGGATCAAACATTCGATCATGACCGCTGTTATTGAATGGGTTCGGAGAATGAAGAAGATCATGGGTCGGGACGTCTCTTAGCGTGTCAGCACCATATATAGAAAATGGATTGAAAGATCTGTTATGATCACTGCTATCATCATGGAGCAGATCTATCACTCGATCTTGGCCAACCCTGCCAAATGGGTCAGGATTCGAAGAATGAAAAGGGTCATGCACTGGAACATCTGTTAACTTGTCAGCTCCATATCTGAAGAATGGGTTCAGGACTGAAGGGGTTGTTGGCCTGTCATCAGTATGGACAGGATCAAACATTCGATCATGACGGCTGTTATTGAATGGGTTCGGAGAATGAAGAGGATCATGGGTTGGGACATCTCTTAACCTGTCAGCACCATATATAGAAAGTGGGTTCAGGGCTGAAGGGGTTATTGGGCTGTCATCAATCTGGAAAGGATCTATCATTCTATTCTTGCCACATTCATCAAAGGAGTCCAGAGGATCGAATTCTTGTGCCGGGACCTCTGCCAACGTGTCAGCACCAAATCTATGGAAGGGGTCATCAGAATCCGGCAATATTCTAATTCTTTCCGAGAGATCAGATTCTGGAACCTGAGGTGAATGTCCACGGTCTTCAGTCTCTGGCAATACCTTTATTCTATCTGAAAGAGTTGGCTGAAGCTTCTTCTGAGCAGACTGGCCTCTGTCATCATACCTGTCAATGGGGACATTTCGCATGGTCGTCCCTGAAGGAGACACTGATATGGTGGGTCCCTCAAGCTTGTGGGCTGGATCTTCATACTGGCAGTTGATTCCACCTGTCACCGGTGCATTCAGAACGGTTGACAAAGCCAAGAGTAGTTCAAATCCCAGCCCGACGTACCCTGGCTGAGATTCACGGGGATAGAATGCTCCCGGTTTCGAACAATCCTGGCCAGGAACGGAAACAGCACTCGCTGTGTAACATCCATGTAATTCAAGACCTTTTCCATTGGGATCGAGGTATGTTGCCAGTTCTCTGAAAGGTTCTACATTCCAGTATTGAAGATCTCTGCCAAATTCCATCATTCCAGCATTCCCGTGGCCAAAAAACCGCATGATTGAGACTGATTCCGGCCCGCCCCCTCTCGCCTTGATTTCTTCTACAATCTTGGAGACTACCTCCCTCATGGTCATAGTCTTCTTGATCTCCACAATCACCACATTCTGTCCTCTCTCCAGAGGAGCAGCCTGGTGTTTGCCAGGTGCACGTTCATCAAAGACGTTAACGATCATTCCCTCACTTCCATGGCTTTTTCTTCTGGAATATTTCAGAATGCAACTGTTAATTGCAGAGAGAGTTCACTTGGCGGTCCTGACATGTTCTCCCGCCGAAAAGAGCAGACTGTCCAGAAGGGTTGCCTGTGCAGAATGTATTCAGTCTATGTGTGTTTCATTCTATATAAAGGTTGACCATCTGTGTGTCGCCAGATGTCTACGTTTTGACAACCTATGGAAGTCTTCTTGCAGGCTTCATATTATATCGACCATTCTCGTAGATAGTGCAATGGTATGCAAAAGCACATTCCTTACACTCTGTAGTAACAAACGATTGCAGTTGTCCACCACTATAGCGATGAGACATTCGCTCTGTGTATTAAATCGTTAGGATTCCGGCAGTTCCGGCGAAACAGGTCTTCTATGGGCCGCGCACGTCGAAGGAGGTCTGCTGCTTCAAGATACCTTGACTCGGGTCTTCTCCATGAACCCGACTATTCGCGTGGTGACAGGTCCGCAACTCTTATAAAGGAGAGGAGACACAAGATCAAAGATTCTCAAATGAAGTGCAGGTGATCAGTCTATGCTCCTCCTAAAAAACGATCCAGTATGGAACGATATGAAATCGTCCATCTTATATATGGAGAGGTTTCTTCGTACACTGCGCGAGGAAAAAACCACAGGATTCCTCGAACTTGAATTTCCAGATGATCGAGCTGTCATACTACTGGACCACGGAGAAACCATCCTATCTGTAAGATGTACCAGCACAAACACCTATCCAGTTGCATATGCTGAAATCCTCCATCAGTTGAAGACCCAGCAAGCACTCATAGGGTGCTACCGATTGAAAAAGGAAGTCGTGCACATAAACTATCACATCTGTGCGAGTGATCCTCTGCTTGAAGACACAGTTGCTAGAAACATGGACATCAAGAAGCTGCTGGTTCAATTGGGGGACAACTTGTTCACCGGAGTAGTGACTTTGACTTCAGAAGAGGGACTCTGCTACATACTCTTAGAGAGGGGATTTCCTGAATACTGTATCTGCCAGAGAAAAAACGAACTCATTAGCAGTGCTGAATGCATTGATTGGTTCCTGAGCCTCCCCAGCAAAAACATCGTGCTTTCGGTATACGGTGGAAAGAAGCCTGATCTTGCTGTCAGGTTGAAGGAGGTGGTCACTGATGTATTGGGAGAACCTGTTGAGAAAATCGTCAGTATGCTTGAAGAATCGGGATCTGACAAACAGGAGCTTTTGAGAGCAATTTCAGAGGTCGAGAAGATCACCTACCTTTTCTATGACAAGAAAAAAGCCAAGATACTCTCGCAGAGACTGAGAGAAGCAATTGAGGAGGAACCATCATGAATCTTGCCATGATTTACTATATGTTGAGTGTGCTTGCCACCGCAGTCATGGCGGCTAATGTGTATAGAGCTTTCAAGTTGAAAAAGGCCATTCCCGGAGGAGAAGTAGGTGAGAAATGGAACCGGTCCCTGTACTTGATACTGTTCTTCTTTGCAGGGTATATCCTGTCTCCATTACTGCTCCAGATCAGCCCAGAATTCAAAGATATCATAATTTCTCTGGTTTTTCTGTTCGGCGCGGTCTTTGTCTTCCTCATGATCACTCTGACCTTTTCAGTGATCACACTTCTGGGAGTGAAAAAGTGACTGCTGCTTTCTTTTTTCTGCATTAAAGAGAATGCAGCCCCCTGCAAGAGCCAAAAAGACAGAGAGAAACCACCAGGTTCAGAGAGACGTATCAAAATAGCTCCGGATTGCAGCAAGAGCTAGAGAGATGACACGGCCTTCTCAAACCAATCCCCAGGAATATTAAAGAAATCAAGTAGCGCATCGAGCCTCTTCTTGAAATATTTCGCGTCAAGATACACCAGGACTTCTGGCCACTCCTTCATAAACCACGAGTCTTTTTTCCCCACAGAAAATATGCCAGGAGCAGTACTGCCCTCTTTTTCGATCCGGAGAATTTTTTTTGGGTTTCCAACGGGATTCTCTACATAGACTGTATTATACATGCCGGTTTCTCTGTACTCATACCTCATATCGTATTTGGGATACACTATCTCAACTTTGCCTGGTTCCAGAGCAATGTCTATCTGAGTCATTCCAGCAAGAGACAGCTTCTCCCTTAATTCGTTCTTGAGATCGGAGTGATCGGCAAGTATTCTCAGCATCGATTCATCCCTGGAACCTGCTGTCGCTTTGAAGGCATTGAGAGCAGAAAAGTAGAACTGCTGGCTGAGAGCCAGCATACCTTTGACATTTCTATAGGTATCCTTCACGCTATCATAGAAGATCTCTTCTGTGACAGGCAGGCGAACACTGGGAATCATAACCTCTAAGGGACTCATGAACGTCACATCTCGTCATAATATGGGGCTTCAGTTATTTCTTTTTGCTTTTGAGCTTATATGTATATCGGTGCACTTTGAAATTCTCCCCATCGGCCAGTATATATGAGAAATCATCGTGGTGGGGCTGGATCGCCATACTGTTGCTGGACTATTATCTACCCACGGCTTTTTATTTGCCTTAAATCTCATTTCTCATTGAAAATGTCACAAAAAGACAAATACTCTCCAGAATGATCTTCCACTCAACCATATTCATAGAGACATGAACCTCCCATCTGCTCAGGTATCCTGCTCAAAGTATGCGATTTCTTCCATGACCCTGTACCTTTTCTCTATTTGTAACCGAAACCTTTATATACTATAGCTCACCAATATTACTTAACTACGGTGATTAGTATGCTCTTGCTTGGTACGACGGAATTCATCCTCCAGATTGTGAAGATGGTCATGGATATATGTGAGCTCCTTGCTGACATGGTATCTGAATTCACTGCAGGGTTTGTCCCTCCAGATGCAGTAGATGAACTTGGAATCCTCATTATTCTGGTACTGCTGAGGGCAGGGTTCGATTTTACAAGAAAAGTCCTGGAGATCTTGATAATAATCTTTATGTTGTATTTACTGGTCCAGCTTCTCCCTTCCATTGTCGCCATGTTCTAGCGATACATGCTGCCCACCTGTTCTTTGAAGAGCAACCTGTCCAGCTCACATGCAAGTTTTCTGTTAAGAGTTCTCTGAGAGGGAGATATCCCATTCAGAGGAGAGTAGGTCACTGGCCCCTGGAGAATGCGGTCCTCTTCTGATAACTCTGTTGTAGGGGCAGGAGGTATCTTCATAATTTCAGTCAGCAGGTGTTCCGAAATCTCCCCATTCTGGGCATTTTCCACCAGTTTCTTGACATATTTTCTGGGCAGAGGACGCAGCCCGAAGGTAAACTGGGGTTCTTGTTCCCTCGTGGTGGTTCTCCCACCCACTCCAATGTACCTGTGAGGTGTTATGAATTCGGTCTTGACCTGCCAGAATTTCCTGCCTTTGACCACATACAGATCGTAGCGGCCTTTCTCATCCTTGAAGGCTGTCATTCTCCAGTTGCCTTCAGGATCTCGGTTGTACTCTTTAGTGATTTCTTCGAATACTTCTGAATCTGACTTTATCTCCATGAGTAACCCTCAGCTTTATTAGGTGTGTGGGGTTTGTTGGTGCATGTTTATAAGTCTTCTCTCTGATTTCGGGCTGGACCAGGAATTTGTCGGGGTGTGTAAGGCTGTTCTGCTTTTAATCTGTCCTGGAGCAGATATTGTTGATATATGCCATAATAGTCATGTGTTCGATATTGAAGAAGGAGCTCTTATGCTCAAGAACTTTGTGAAGTATTCTCCAGTAGGGGTACATCTGGCAGTGGTAGACCCCGGAGTAGGAACTGAAAGGAGGGGAATTGCTGTAGAGACAGAACGTGGTGATATTCTTGTTGGACCTGACAATGGGATCTTGACAGAAGCTATAGATGTTCTGAAATTCAGGAACGCAGTTGCATTAGAGAACCAGCAGTATATGCTACATCCCGTATCATACAGTTTCCATGGGAGGGATATATTTGCACCTGCCGCGGGGTACCTAGCAAAGGGAATATCTCTCTCTGAGTTCGGACCTTTTCTCGCACATAATGATCTTAGTGTCGTACAGATTCCTCTTCCTCAAGAAAGTGAAACAGAAATCAGAGGGATCGTGCTGCGTGTTGATAGGTTTGGCAACCTTCAGACCAATATACCTGCCTGGATGGTCCCTCAGGAGGAACGGATACCTGTGGAAATCGGAGGAGAAATAATCAATGTTCGTCATGCCAGAACCTTTGGAGAAGTGAGTCCAGGAGAGCTCCTCCTGTACGAGGATTCTGATGGCATGGTGACTCTTTCACAGAATAAAGGGGATGCAGCAAGATTCCTGGATGTCAAGAAGAAGGCACTGGTCGTTCTCAGCAAGTAGAAGTAACAAAAAAAGGAAAGAAAGGAGGAAAGATTATCGTGAAACTACTCAGTCAGAAAGAATCTTACTTTTTTACCTGTCTTCTCTCTTTGAGGTTCATTCTTTATTTTGATTCCTGAATGATTAAGTATTTTACCGACAGTGCGGTGCAACAAGTGGATGTTGACATTTTTGGAAATCCTCACGCCCAGAGTATAGCTATCCTTCAGATAGAAAATCGCATCCCTGTTGTGACCAATGACGTATATTCGCGAGGCTCTGCAGTTCTCATCTAGGTACATCTTCAAGTAGTAGAAGATGTTACATACACGGTGTACATCAAAATCAATATCTGAAAAAACAGGTGCACCATTCTCCAGAAGGAATGCACCATCTACTCCGTTGACACAGTCCTTGATCTCTTCCGGCTGATACATGTCTTTCACCCGCTGCTCTTTCGTACTACCATGTTATAAGCTTTTCGGTTTTGCAGGGGATCCTCCTCCACCTGGTAACATGGTTTCAAAAATCAGTTCATTCTCCTGCACATTACCTAAATCCGTACCTGAAGCTGTGCAGAAAAGCCGACATGAGATAGAACCTCAGCCTATCAGGCGAGGCAGAACCTTTTAAATCATCCCGCAAAACACAGACATGAATACTCTCCCTGACGTCATTGATGCCCATGTTCACCTGGCGTGTTCTGGTAGCTCTCTTGACCAGAGTGCGCTGGATGATTTCACACTGCAGATGGATATTGCAGCAGTAGATGTGGCTGTTGTATTTACAGTGGCCCCGCAGGAAGGAATATCTCTCACAGAAGAGAGAAATACTGCAGTTTCGACTGCTGTCAACGAAATGCCTGAAAGACTGGTGGGATTCTGTTCAGTCCATCCTGCCCAGGGAAAGAAAGCAATCCAGGAACTGGAAAGATGCTGTAGTCTGGGATTAAAAGGTATCAAATTGCACCCTCTCATGCAGAACTTCAGGTGCGATAATGACATGATGCACCTTCTGGTCAGGAAAGCTGCGGACTTGAATATGCCAATACTAATTCATTCCTCCTTCCCATACGATACCAGAGAATCAGAGAATCTGTACAACCTAGTAAGCAGCAGCCCTGACACGAATTTCATCCTGGCCCACACAGGAGGAGTTCAGTTTCTGGACTGCTATGTATATGTGGAAAAGAGGAAATTGGGGATGGAGAACGTCTACTTTGAGCTGAGCACTCTTACCTCTATATTCAGGAGAAGCCCCTATATTCCCCAGATAAAATGGCTAGTTGAACAAATGGGTGCAGATCGCGTTGTTTTCGGTTCCAACTACCCTCATCACCAGTTAGTCGACGCTTTAACTTCCTTTCGTGAACTTGAGCTTTCATATGAGGACTCACAGCAGATTCTGGGAAAAACTCTGGCACATCTGTTAGATTTATAGAATATCTGGCTGTTTTAGTCCAGGAAGATGGCATACAAGCGCACTCCGTGACTCCCACCACACCATGCATCTGCATATGTCTCACTGCTGACTATGGAACCTTTCAATGACTAAAGGCAATGCCAGGGCTCTTACAATAGCCGGGATTGCAGCGCCCACTTTTAATGAGAAAACCTTAAAAGCTAGAACCTCCTAGACAAAATCATGAAATACAGAATTTGCATCATCTTCCTCATACTCATGCTTTCATGGAGCATGCCTTCATACCAACAGGAACAGCCGAGAAAGCCTGCAATGACGGTATCGCCCTCCCATATGATCGTTCATCCCGGAGACACAGTAAGCTTCACCGTTAACGTGGAGAGAACACAGGGGGGCACAACAGTCTGCGAGGGCACAGTCTACCTGGACCTGTCTCATCCCAGTGCACGAGGGCTGGAGTATATCACCTTCCTCCAGTGGCAGTCAGACAAGTTCTCTCTCCATGAAGTTGGAGAAGCACGTCAGTTTGAGTTCATTATTCGATTCAAACCGGATGCCCCAGAAGGAAGGTATGTCGTCCCCATCACGTTGAAAGGAGAAGTCAAGGCCTGCCCTGATGCTATTCCTTTTGACCTCACTGAATTTATTACGTTCGAAGTACTCAGAGAACCCTCAAATGTGTCATTGAAAGCGTGGTTTGCAAATCCCTGTAATGTATGTGTCATCCCCGACAGTACGGGAAAAGCAAAACCTGGAACAACCTTCACATATCCCCACCGCATCTGCAACCTTGGAACGGAACAGGACACCTTCACCATCGAGACAGAATCCAGCCAGGATTGGGAGATCACCGTCTACTGGGACCAGAACAACAACAAAGTCCTGGACACCACAGAAACACGAGTGGTGGCTTCGACGGATTTGCTGGCTCCTGATGAATGTTTCCCCGTCATACTTGCCATAAAAATTCCGTCATCAGCCCAGGAAGGGGTCATTGATACTACCATCATTACTGCTCGATCCACCTCAAGAGAGTGCAGTGATTCTGCTACTGATGTCACCACAGTGACAACAGGTACGCCCCGCACCACACCCGGGCTCTTTGAGTGTGCAGAATTTGAGGCAGAGACTTTTGTCCTCCAGCTGGGCAGCTGCTATGTCAACAATTGTGTTCCTTACAAGATTCCTGTACTCATGAGGGCACAGGTAACAAATCACGGGCCTACAGAAATCTCCAATGCGAAGATCGTGGTAGAACCGGAGAAGTTCACTATTGACGGACTGCTTCCCCAGTACTATGTAGCAGACAAGATGGTAGCAGAAGAATCACGGACCGTGGATATTGAAGGATACTTTACCTCGCTGCCTCCTCTGGGGAGCTATGTAGTGGCTGTCACGTTGTACTATATTGACCACTACGGTGACGAACAGAAACTGCAGGAGCAGCTCCTGGTTAAAATGGAGGATACGGCCAAGAACTACTTTGATCAGGGAGAAGGTGCCTATAAGAGCGGAGATTTTGATACTGCAATCACCATGTTTCAGCAGGCCAAAGAGATGTACCTCAGCAGCAATTTTGATGCCATGGTAACAGAAACCAACAGGTACATCAAACTGATAAAGGCTTCTCAGTATTTCGATGAAGCAATGAACCTTCTGCAGGAAGGAAACGTGGAAGAAGCATTCGCCCTGTTGAAGCTGGCCAAAGGGTTGTACGAAGAACTTGAAGAATTGCGAATGGCTGCCCTCATCAAGAAGATCCTATCGGAAGATGAAGGGGGCGAATCAGGCACGGGGACCATTCCGCGCATAATAAGCAAACAGGCAGTGGCGGGAGGACTGACGTGGATTGACATCTTTCTCATGGTGATCATCGGTGGTTTGGTTGTGTATATTTTCATGAGGCGTCCCAGATGAAGGTTTTACCCCTTCTTTTTCTTGTTTTAGCCCTCGTGATGCAGGAGGCCAATCCCGAAATCACGGTAGAAGTGGGCACTGCAGAACCAAACACAGTAGTGGTCGTGCGGGTTCTTGTCCATAATCCTAACACAGCAGAAGTCCTGTGGAACAACGTGGTGCGCATTGAAGAGACACCTGCCTGCTTCGTACCGGTGAGATCTGAGTGCAGTCTCGCCTACAAGATCTATCCGGGGGAGACAGACATTGGAGAGGTAACATTTCAGGTCACACGAGAAGCAGAAGCGGGGGAATATCCCATTTTGATCACGTTGAGTGGAGGTGTGGGTTCCTGCGAAGAGGGATGCGCTCCATATTTTATTGAACAAGAAGTGTCTGTAAGGGTGCGGCGAATTGAACCCGAAGTGACTATCACACACAGGGTTGAAGGTTCTTTTCTTGTAATCCAGATAGAGAACTCCGGAATCAGCAAGGTATTGAACATGAGAGTTGAAGAGGAGACCCTTCCTGTACTGTCCCCTGGTGACACGGCCGAGGTTACCATCGAAAAGAAGTCTTCGTTCACGGTAACTTATGAGGACGAATATGGGAAGAAATTCACCCGATCATATAGTCTAGGAGACACATCTCCTGAGGATACGCCTCAGGGAGAATCGTCCATCCAGAGCGCGATGGTAATTCTGGGTATGATAATGGCATACGTATTTAAGAGAACCAGGGATTGAAGGTTCATGATTGGTGTTTCATCCCTGTGCATGCTGCAGAGTGACCTTCAAAATGTGCTGGATACGGTGATACCCACCTTTTCTCATGTTGAGGTGATTTGTGAAGGAAACCACACCAATCTTGAAGTTCTCTTATCCTATGACTGTAGTGTCAGTTTCCATGCTCCCTTTTCTGATTTAAATATCATGTCATTAAACAGAGCTATCCTAGCCGAATCCCTATCCCAGATTTCTGAGACTGTAGAAATAGCTGCTACGTACAATGCAGAAGCCGTATGCATCCATCCTGGCCATTTTTCACCTCTGGGAATGCATTTTCCCGAGAAGGTGCGTGCTATCCAGAGAGAATCACTGAGCACTCTCGCCAGAGCAGCAGAAGACCAGAATGTCAAATTGGGGGTCGAAAACATGCCCGTATTCCCCATCCTGTCCTGCAGGACACCTCAGGAGATGGGGGACCTGATAAGGGCGGTGGACTCAGAATACCTGGGGATCACCTTTGACATGGGGCACGCCAATACCACAGGTACAGTGAAGCAGTTCCTGGACTTGAAAGAGTATATGGTTCTAGTCCACCTCCATGACAATTCTGGAGATGAGGACAGTCACCTGGCTTTGGGAGATGGAAACACAAACCTGGACTTCGTTAAAGAACTGAAAGACAAGAGACTGATTATCGAGGTGAATGCTTATCCAGATGCCGTGAAAAGCCTCCAATACCTCCGTGACAGGAATTTCTGAGAAAGGCGTAATGTCGGCAGTACCCACATCCTGGAGGGGAATATCACACAAATCTCTTCGTTTTCAGAAACGTAACAAAACAGCTCCTGCTGCAGAAGTAGAGACGGGACAGGTGCTTCTCATCACGCCAGCCTTCAAGTACTATTCTATTCTTCTCTTTTATGTCAAATTCCCGTCCGCAGTTTTCACATTTCTTGAGTTTCTTGTTCATTGCCTTCCCCCCTTTCCGAAGTATGCTGCAGTACATGTTCTCTCCTGCGCATGACATTGATATCTAACCGTGCTATTCACGGCCAGGGGGTTGATTCTCTTTCTGCAGAAAGCATAGTGCATGAACGTCTGAAATGCTCGTTCTTTATAAGGTTTTGGTCAACCTGGCACCATGTCAGAGCGGCCTTCCCGCTCTATCTTGTGCCAGCTCCAAGTGACAAGGTACGCCTTTATCTTCTGAATAGGTGCCCATTGACACTGTGCAGCCTTAATACAATGAGATCAGGAATCCAAAGGTAGAAAACCTGTGATACACCGAAAACTATATATAGAATGACTTTGCAGCACATACACCAGAAGTGAGATTGTCATCAGGGTTCCTGATGATCACATGGTAGAGAGGAATTGAGATGGAAGAAAGAGAGAAAGAATTTCTCAGATTGCTGGGTCTCAAGAGCACGCTAGAGATATTAGTTTACATGGATGAGCACGAGGCCTTCCAGTATACTGAAATGCAGCATTTCGTGACGACCCACACCCTCAACAATCGGTTAAGACAACTGCGTGAGCTAGGTATTATTGAGCACCATTTTATGAGAGAAGACTTGCGAAAAGAATGGTACGAACCCACTGAGAAGGGAAAGAGGATTATCGAATATTTGAAGGACCTGGCAAAGGTCTTCAGTGAGTAAGAAAGGCTTTCCAGTTTGACTTGATTTTACTCCTGGCCGGATCACCCTACATCAGATTCCTGTACTTCATACTGACAAAATCTGGACGTCCAATTATAATATGGTCAATGACTTCTATATCCAGGATTTTCCCACATGTGCAGAGATCCTGGGTGAGCAGAACATCATGCTGGGAAGGAGTAGGATCACCCGACGGGTGGTTGTGCACCAGAATGATGGAGGCTGCCGCATGTGAGACTGCAGGGCGGAAGACCTCTCTAGGATGGACGACAGTCTTATCCAGCGAGCCTACAGAGACGATTTCATGGGCAATTACCTTGTTCTTGGAATCCAGAAGTATGACTCTGAATTCCTCCTTGGTTAAGTACGTCATGTGAGGAAGTACAAGATGTACAACATCCGCTGAAGATTGAACGGGGAGGCGTTCTTCCCTGCAATACGAGATAATCCGTTTCCCCAGCTCAAAAACTGCCTTTATCTTGCAGGCTTTGGCAAATCCAATGCCTTCTACCGCAGAGAGCTCTTCAACAGAGGCAGAAAAAAGAGAACCTAAGTTACCATCAAAGACCTTCAGCAGTTGCGAAGCTACCTCTACTGCATTCTGTCCCTTCCTGTTTCCTGTTCCCAGCACGATGGCCAGAAGCTCCTGGAGAGAAAGGCTGTCACCTCCCAGATGGGCCAATCGCTCTCGGGGTCGTTCTGATTTGGGCAAGTCCTTTATCGGAATGGCTATTCCCCCTGTGTCACCTTTCCATATCCATGTTAAGCCTTGTGCAAGAGCAGCGGAAAAATACCCTACAGGTTTTTCTCTGTACCAGCGACCTTAAAGGGAACTGAGGAGGATATGATGAATCCGTCTGATGACTACAAAAGATGACAACGTCTCCATGCAAAAGTTACTCCATTTTGTAGTAAACCTTTTTAAAGGTGCAATCGAAGGAGAGCTGAATGAACCAGAGAGCTGTCATCATAGGTATTGATGGTGTTCCTTTCAGACTCATGGACGACCTGTCTCAACAGGGCGTAATGCCCTATTTCAACCAGCTACGGGAAACGGGGGTATTCACTCAAATGGCATCCTCCATTCCTGAAGTGTCTTCTGTCTCATGGAGCTCCATCATTACTGGGAAGAACCCAGGAGAACACAGCATCTACGGGTTCACAGAACTTCTCCCCTCCACGTACACCTTATCCTTTCCCAATTCCAAGAAGTTGAAGGCTAACCCTTTCTGGCAGAATCAGGGAGAATTCTGCATCATTAACGTTCCTTCCACATATCCTGCGTCATCTCTTAATGGAGTTCTCGTTTCTGGGTTCATTTCCCCCGATCTGGAGCGTGCTGTCTACCCTACCAGCCTCCTGGAAATCCTGAATGAGTTCCACTACAAGGTTGATGTAGACACCAAGAAAGCACGGAAGTTCCCAATGGTGCTCTTCAAGGAACTATTTGAAGCATTAGAATCACGGGTAGCCTTTTCTCACTACCTGTGGGAGAAGATACCATGGAATGTATTCATGCTCGTTTTTACGGGAAGTGACAGGCTGGGCCACTTTTTGTGGGATGCTTATGAAGATGAATCTCACGAATATCACTCGCAGTTTCTGCAGTTCTTCTCGCGCATCGATGAAGCAATCAGAGATTTCGGGGAGAAGATGAATCCTGAAGATGCATTGTTCATCGTTTCTGATCACGGCATGGAACAGACACAGGTTAATGTGAATGTCAACTGTGTTTTAGAACAGGAGGGATTCCTGCACAGGGGAAAAGATCCCAGGAAGGGATATAGTAATATCCAGGAGGGTACCAGAGCGTTTGCACTGGATCCGGGGAGAATTTACATCAACAAGAAGGGGAAGTTTCCCCGCGGGTGTGTTGAACCTGGAGAAGAAGATGCAGTTCTCAGAGAAGTGTGTAACGCATTTGAGTCCCTGGAAATACAAGGTCAGAAAGCAATTGCTCATGTGTATGAGAACCATCACATATATCATGGCCCATATTCAGAATCAGGCCCCGATCTCGTGCTCATGCCTGCCAGGGGAATCAACTTGAAAGGGGGCATTCTTGCTGAGACGCCATTTGACCAGGATGTTCTGTCTGGAAAACACACCCAGAAAGACGCCTTCTTGTTCGTTTGCGGGGACTGCTCCATCAGTGAGAACCCCACTGTGGAGGATGTTGTCCCCCTGCTTGCTGAATGTTTAGGGTGGTAGAATGAAAGCGTATAATGCTGAGAAAACATGCTGGAACTGTCCTGCAGCTGTCTTCAAAGGAAATGTAGATTTCAGGGCATGCGGACAGTCCATGGAAGATATCAAGAGTGTTGAAGAAGGACTTATTGTTATTGAATGCAGTCGCAGACCTGAGCTGGGCCACTTCGAACCCTCCATTACATTTGATGAGTGTCCAGAATGGATTCCATTTCAGTACGGGTTAATGCTGAAAGATATGCGAGTTATGATCCTGGGAATAGACGGATACTTGGGATGGACCCTGGCACTGAAGCTGGGCAAACTCGGGTTCAAAGTCAGTGGGATAGACAATTTCCTGCGAAGAGATTGTGTCATGGAAAAAGGTGCGCACACCATTGTACCCATCGAAAGAATGACAGAGAGACTGCATGCAGCCAGAGAGGTTCTGGGTGTTAACATCAATTTCAGGAGAATTGACATTCTGGATAGGAGTACATTGAAGGAATTTTTGGAAGAAGTGAAACCTGAAGCAATAGTGCATTATGCGGAAATCCCATCTGCTCCTTACAGTATGGTGGATTGCAGCCATGCAATACGTGTACAGGAAAATAACGTTCTGGGAACTCTGGGGCTGTTATTCCTCATCAAGGAGGTTGTCCCGGAGACCTGTTTGATAAAACTTGGTACCATGGGCGAGTACGGGAGTCCTTTGACAGGGAGACCGTTGTATGAGGGAATTTTTCCGGCGGATGCAGTCATGAAGTGGGATGACAGAGAATGGAGCCTGGGAGGTGAGTTAACCCCCAGAGACCCTGTTTCATTCTATCATGTCAGTAAGGTGCAGGATACGTTTAATGTGTATGAAGCATGCAAATACTGGTGGCTCCGATCATATGATGTGATGCAGGGAGTCATCTATGGAGTACATACAGATGAAGTGGCAGAAGATTCACGGCTACGAACGAGGCTTGACATAGATGAGTGGTTCGGGACAGTGGTGAATCGGTTCGTGGCTCAGGCTATCATGGGGATGCCGCTGACAATCTATGGAACTGGAGAACAGATTCGAGGATTTATTGCTCTGGAAGATGCCATGGAGTGCATGGTGCGGCTGATCATATCACCCCCTGAACCAGGGCAGTATGATGTAGTAAACCAGGTTTCTGGGTTACACAAACTGAGTGTGCTGGCTGAGACCGTGGCTGAGGCAGGAGAGAAAGCAGGGCTGGATGTGAAGATACAGAAAGTGGAGAACCCCCGGGTGGAAGCTGATAAGCACCCCCTGGAAGTGGTATCTAAAAAGCTTCCTCATACCTTCGGATTTGAACCCAAAGTGCCACTGGAAAAAGAGATTTCCAGGATGATTGACGTGATGATGCAGCCAGAAATAAAGAGAAGGATTGAGGAGAAGGCGCATCTGGTAATGCCCAGGACGAGATGGGATGGATTCAAGAAGGAATCTGATGTCCTAGAAGTATATGAGCCAGGTACACGGGAAGATACAGGGTATACGCCTGTACTGGACAGGTAGGTGAAGAGATGGAGATCACAGACAGGGTATTTGAGAAAGAGGTCCTGAGTGCTGATGTACCCGTACTGGTGGATTTCTGGGCGTCGTGGTGCCTGCCGTGCAAGGCAATAGAAGAAACATTAAAGGAACTCGAAGGAGAATACAGAGGAAAAGTGAAAATCTGCAAGCTGAATGTAGATAGAAATAAATTTACAGCTCAAAAGTATAATATTTCGGGACTGCCTACATTTATCTTTTTCAAGAATGGAGAGCCTGTCTTCAGAGAAGTTGCTGCCAAGAGCAAGAAAGAACTGCAGGATATGATAGAGAAAACCTGCTTCACTAGTGGGGATCATTCTGTCGGATAATTTAGTCCTTGTTATTCAGGTGGATTTTGAGTGTGTCCTCCTGACCAATGGAAAAGAAAACAGGGATTTGTTCTATGATAAGAGTGAAAGAGTCCAGACTCTCTCAGGTGAGGGCTACATACTCTCAACCCCAGCTGTGGTGAACAACCTCTGTATGTAGACATCAGCCCGGATACCACTTACTCGTGATCAGCAGAACCTGGCACAACAGCCTCGTGGAACCGTAGAAGGCTCATCACAGGAGCAATATCCTCTTCCGAAATGACAAAAATTGTGTCTGTCCAACAGCTCATGGTCTGGTTTATATTTATTCCATTCTCGGCAAATATGGAATATAGATAGGAGACTACCCCTGGTGTATTCTCAATTGCTTCGGGGCTCTTGATGGTGATCATTGCACGATTCTCTGTGACCTTCAGAATATTCTTTCCCAGGAATCGCTGTATCTCATTCTGATATTTCTCAGAGAAAATCAGGGTGAAGGCTTTCGTCCCCTCAATTACATAGAATGTGTCAGCATTACTTTCAATCTTCTTTGCAATCGCCATGACATTCTCTGTGAAAATCCTCTTATCTGTTATGGCAATGACAATCTTGTTTCTGATTTCCAGCTCACTCTTGGTCAATATGGCAAGAATGCTTTTCTCAAGCGGTTTTTTTCTTTCCATTTTCTTTGCATATCGAATGCATGCAACCAGCACCGCCTTGATGCTGGTCTCTTTCTCAATGTGGAGTTCGGATGCAATCTTCCTGGCCAGCTTGGAATAGTTGATGATACCATATGATAGACAATCAGTAATACTCGGATGAGTCTTCAGATAGGCTTCTGTCAATTCTGCTGTGGTAGGCATGAGGAAGTTGTGTCTATCACATTTTTAAGTATTTCTTCAGAGCGGTTTCTTCCAAGTACGACCTTCACGTGATGCTACCTGTTACAAATGAAACAATTCTTCCTGTCGATGTCTCAGGCTGATCACCATCTATTTCAACCAATATGGGGCAGGTTCCTCCATGAATCCAAAAGTCGTGTTAGCTTACAGTGGCGGATTGGATACGTCAGTGATACTCACATGGTTACAGGACAGGTCCTATGATGTCATTGCCTACATTGCAGATGTCGGTCAACATGAAGATCTGGCAGCAGCAGAGGACAAGGCTCTCAAGACAGGAGCGTCCACTGTGTATCGAGAAGATCTCAAACGGGACTTCGTTGAAGACTACATCTTCACCGCCATCAAAGCCAATGCCATCTATGAAGGACGGTACCTCTTAGGAACGAGTCTTGCACGTCCCCTGATAGCCAGAAAGCAGATAGAAATTGCACACAAAGAGGGGGCGGAATATGTTGCTCATGGAGCTACAGGCAAAGGAAATGATCAAGTTCGGTTCGAACTCACCTACTATGCTCTGGATCCCGATATTAAGGTTATATCACCATGGAAAAATCAAGAATTCCTCTCTCAGATTACAGGACGTTCAGATCTACTTTCATACGCTCTGGCTCACAACATACCTATCTCACAATCGGAAACCGAAATATACAGTGAAGATGCAAACCTCATGCACATAAGCCATGAAGCAGGGTTGCTTGAAGACCCCCTGTACTGTCCCCCGGATACGATGCTGAAATATTGTAAAAGCCTCAAAGAAGCTCCTGATGAAGAAACGAGAATAGAAATACACTTCAAGGACGGAACTCCCATAAAAGTGGTGAATGTAGAAGACGGAACAGTGAAGACAGATTCTCTGGAGCTCTTCCAGTACCTCAACTACCTGGGTTCAGAGAATGGAGTGGGGGTCGTGGATATGGTTGAGAATCGGACCGTGGGCATCAAGAGCAGAGGTGTGTATGAAACGCCGGGAGCCACCATCCTGTGGATCGCACATCAGGATATTGAAGGTATTGCAATGGACAGGGAAGTCATGCGACTGAGAGACATGCTGACGCCAAAATTCAGCGAGATGGTTTACAGTGGATTCTGGTTTTCCCCTGAAATGGACTTCATCTTGAAAGCTATTGAAAAGAGCCAGGAAATGATTGATGGTGTCGTCTATCTCTCGCTGTACAAAGGGAATGTCAGAGTCATGGGAAGAGAATCTCCAAGCTCGCTCTATGATAGAGACCTGTCCAGCATGGACATCGAAGGAGGGTTCAGCCAGAAGGACTCAGAAGGGTTCATCAACATACATGCTATTCGACTGAAGGCGCACAAGGCAATCCTGGACAAGCACGGGAAGACCTTTTTCGATTAACCTACGGGGACAACTACCATGAACCCTACGGGAACTCTCATTCTTGAAGATGGGTCAACCTTCTCCGGGTCTGTCTTTGGATTTCCTGCTTCAGTTGCAGGTGAAGTGGTCTTTACCACCGGGATGACAGGATATTCAGAGGCGCTCACGGATCCTTCGTATGCTGGTCAGATTCTCACCTTTGCTTACCCTTTGATAGGCAATTACGGGATTCCCGGGCCATCTGTTGACGAATATGGTGTATACAACCACTTTGAATCACGGAAGATACATGTAAAGGCTGTTATCCTGTCTGAATGGTGCACCCATCATAACCACTGGAATGCACGCACCAGCTTCGAATCGTGGCTGCAGCAGGGGAGAATTCCTGGTATTTCTGGTATCGATACGCGTGCCCTCACAGTGAAGCTGCGAGAAAAGGGGGTCATGCTCGGTAAAGTGGTCATCTCTGAGGATATTGACTTTGTAGACCCCAATAAAGAAAATCTTGTTAAAGCAGTCTCGCGCGAGAATCCGGTGGAACTGGGAACAGGAGAGACTAGAATCGTGGTAGTGGACTGTGGAGTCAAGAATAGCATCGTGAGAAACCTTCTCAACAGGAATGCTCAGGTGGTGATAGTCCCGTGGAACTACGATTTTACAGACAAGGATTATGATGGAGTGCTCTTGTCAAATGGACCTGGTGATCCTGCCACCTGTCAGGAAACCATAGCCATCGTGCAAAAGGTGATTGAGCAGGAAATCCCTCTCTTTGGCATCTGTCTTGGGCATCAGCTCCTGGCACTGGCTGCCGGGGCTCGTTCATTCAAACTCCCGTATGGTCATAGAGGTCAGAATCAGCCTGTGGCAACAGCTGAAAAGAGAGGGTTCATCACGGCCCAGAACCACGGATTTGCTGTGGATACCAGTACTCTGTCTCCTGAATGGGGTCAGTTGTTCTACAACGTAAATGACTATACAAACGAAGGCATATATCACAAGCACCTCCCTTTCTTCAGCGTCCAGTTCCACCCTGAAGGGTGCTGCGGTCCCAGGGATACAGATTACTTGTTTGACACATTTGTGAAGATGGCTGATGCGCATGCACGATAAGGCACTTATCCTGGGTTCGGGGGGCCTCACCATTGGCCAGGCTGGGGAGTTTGACTACTCGGGATCTCAGGCCCTGAAAGCACTGCAGGAGGAAGGGGTCACCACCGTTTTGGTCAACCCCAATATTGCAACTATCCAGACATCAAAAGGATTCTCAGATGAGGTGTACTTCGTCCCGGTAACACCCCTCTTCGTGAAGAAGGTCATTGAGAAGGAAAGACCAGACAGCATACTTGTCAGTTTTGGAGGTCAGACAGCTCTCAATTGCGGGATTGACCTCTATACCTCTGGTATCTTCCAGAAATACCATGTAGATGTGATTGGAACTTCCATTGAAAATATTATTGCCACTGAAGACAAAGGAACATTCGCACGTACACTATCCTCCCTCGGCATCAAGATTCCCTTCAGCCTGTCTGTTAGTACAGTGGATGAAGGTATGAGAGCTGCTGAGAGGATTGGATTCCCCTTGCTGCTCCGAACAGGATTTGCATTGGGTGGTCTGGCGTCAGGACTCTGCCTCACCCCAGAGGACCTCCAGCCATTGTTGCTACAGGCGCTGGCTCATTCACCTCAGGTGCTCCTGGAAGAATCCCTTGTGGGGTGGAAAGAGGTGGAATATGAAGTCATACGTGATTCATACGACAATTGCATCACCGTATGTAACATGGAAAACATGGACCCTATGGGTATCCATACAGGAGAATCTATCGTCGTTGCCCCATCTCAGACTCTGAGTGATGACGAATATCAGAAGCTTCGAGCACTCTCTCTTAAGATTGCAAGGCACTTTTCTATTATTGGGGAATGCAATGTCCAATTCGCCTTGAACCATGATTCAGATGAATATCGGGTCATTGAAGTAAATGCACGGCTGTCACGAAGTAGTGCGCTGGCATCAAAAGCCACAGGATATCCCATTGCTTTCATTGCAGCAAAACTGGGATTGGGATACAACCTCATTGACATACCTAACCCTGTGACAGGAATTACCACCGCCATGGTTGAGCCTGCCTTGGACTACATTGCAGTAAAGATGCCACGCTGGGACAGCAGGAAATTCAAGACCATAGACAATCACATTGGAAGTTCAATGAAAAGCGTGGGAGAAGTCATGGCCATCGGGAGGAAATTCGAGGAAGCCATTCAGAAAGCAGTGAGGATGATAGATCCCTCGTTCTCAGGACTCACAGAAGACGTCTTGATTGAAGATCTTGAAAACGAGCTGATTCATCCCACAGACAAGAGGATTTTTGCACTGGTGACAGCATTCTCGAAAGGACTGACTGTGGAAAGGGTTTCTGAACTCACCCACATTGATAAGTGGTTTCTCTCCAAGATAAAAGCCATCGTCGATATGCATGAGCATCTACAAACAGAAAGATTGACGCCAGACCTCTTGAAAAGGGCAAAAGAATACGGGTTTTCTGACAGGCAGATTGCGCACTCCCAAAAGAGGAAGGAGCTCCAGGAAAACGAGATCAGAGCTATGAGGCACCGTTACGGGATTATTCCAGTTATCAAGCAAATTGACACACTGGCTGCTGAGTACCCCTGCAAAACAGCGTACCTGTATGTAACCTACAATGCCCAGACGGATGATATCCCCTTGCACCAGAAGGGTGTCCTCGTCATAGGAAGCGGTCCCTACAGCATAGGGTCGAGTGTTGAATTCGACTGGTGCTGCGTACACTGTGTCAAGACCTTGAAGGCTCAGAATGTCAAGACCATCGTTATCAACTGCAACCCTGAGACAGTCAGCACAGACTATGATGAGTGTGACCGATTGTACTTTGAAGAATTGACCTCAGAAAGAGTCCTTGACATCTATGAAAAAGAAGCCCCTGACGGGATAATCCTCAGCATGGGTGGGCAAATCCCCAACAGTTTGGCACACCAGCTGAGTTCTGCAGGAGTGACAATTCTTGGTACGCCTCCTCATGTCATTGATTCAGTAGAAGACAGACACACATTCTCAACTCTCCTGGATAAACTGGGGATTGATCAGCCACAGTGGAAAACTCTCACCACTCTTGAGGAGGTGAAAGCCTTTTGTGATCAGGTTGGGTACCCTGTCCTCATACGTCCCTCCTATGTCCTGAGTGGTGCTGCCATGAATATCGCCTATGAAGAGACAGATCTGGAGCAGCTCCTCTCTGCAGCCAAGGCAGTCTCACCGGCACATCCTGTAGTCGTCACCAAATTCATTACTGATGCAAGAGAGGTCGACATGGACATGGTTGTACAGAAAGGCCAGATCATTGCATGGGCTCTTTCAGAACATGTTGAGAATGCAGGTGTCCACTCAGGCGATGCAACCCTGGTTACTCCCGCTCAGAGACTGTGTCTGGAAACCATAGCCAAGATACGAAAAATCAGTGAGAGCGTGGTCAGCCATCTGGATCATACTGGCCCCGTCAATATCCAGGTTATTGTGAAAGGCGATGAGGTTAAGGTTATTGAATGTAACCTCCGGGCTTCGCGCAGCATTCCTTTCGTATCAAAGGTGTACAACACAAATTTCATTGAGCTGGCAACACGAGCAATCCTGGGCTGCCCTCTTGAAAAAGTAGATATGAAAGCTTTTGATCGGAGATATGTGGGAGTCAAAGCTCCTCTATTCTCTTTTACACGATTGAGAGGCACAGACCCTCATCTGGGTGTGGAGATGGCATCTACAGGAGAAGTGGCCTGTTTTGGAGAGGACCTGCAGGAAGCTTTCTTGAAAGCAATGGTGTCCGCCGGGGTGACTATTCCTGAGAAGATCCTTCTGTCTACAGGAGATATACAGCAAAAAGTGCAGCTCCTGGATTCGGTGAGAAAGCTCGACAAAGGGTTTGTGCTGTATGGTACACCAGGAACAGCAGGCTTCTACAAGGAGCACAACATTAACCTTGAGGTCCTGCCCGTGGAGGGAGGGGGCGATTCAAATGTTCTGAACTATATCCGGAAAAAGGGCATTGATCTGGTAATCAACATTCCAAAACGAGACAATCCAGGAGCATCCACAGGCTATTCCATCAGAAGGGTTGCTGCAGATTTTTCAGTGCCATTGATCACTGACGTGCAGTGTGCTATCCTCTTTGCAGATGCGATTTCCAGATACACAGAAGATGATCTCAAGCCACTGAGATGGAGTGAGTACATGAACCGGTTGATACTATGAAACTATGGAAGAAGGATTATACACTTGACAAACAGGTGGAGGAATTCACCGTAGATAGGGATTTTGTAACAGATTATGAACTAGTACCATATGACTGTATTGCATCAATTGCCCACGCGAAATTGCTTCATGCTATGAACATTCTCACGAAAGAAGAACTTGCGAGTCTCATAACCTGCCTGGAAGAAATACTCGCACGTTCCAAACACGGTACATTTGTGATTACACAAGATGACGAAGATTGTCACACCGCAATTGAAACATATCTTGTCAAGAAGGTAAAAAATGCTGGTAAGAAGATTCATTGCTACCGTTCAAGAAATGACCAGGTACTGACAGCACTGCGACTGTATTACAAAGACAAGATTACGTCAGTGCTCCAAAAGATAGATGAGCTTGAGGAAGCATTGAAGTCATTTGAAAAGGAGTATGGACACATTGCACTGCCCGGGTACACTCATATGAGAAAGGCCATGCCCTCCTCTGTTGGAATGTGGAGTGAATCGTTTATTGAGTCTATGGATGATAATAAAATGGTACTGGAGTGGACAAGGGTTCTCATAGATCAATCGCCTCTGGGAACTGGTGCAGGATACGGAGTTGGCACTGAAATTGACCGCAACCTGACTGCGAAACTTCTTGGATTTGCAAGAGTGCAAGAAAACCCCATCTATGTCCAGAACAGCAGAGGAAAATTCGAATCATCCATACTCCACGCTCTCACTCAAGTAATGGCTGATGTGAATAAAGCTGCATCAGATATCATACTCTTCAGCATGCAGGAGTTCGGGTTCTTTGAGTTAAATCCTGAAATCTGTACGGGAAGTTCCATCATGCCTCACAAGAAAAATCCTGATGTTCTGGAGATACTCCGTGGGAAATACCACGAGATAGTATCGTATGAAGTCAGATTGAAAGGGCTTGCAGGGAACCTGCCTTCTGGGTATAACAGGGATATACAGCTAACCAAAGAACCTGTCATGAAGAGCTTCATAATTACAGAATCATGCCTGGACATACTCTCAATGGTATTGAAGAATGTGAAGGTAAATGAAGAGAACTGCAGGAGCGCTCTAGTACCAGAGGTGTATGCCACAGAAAAGGTGTACGACCTTGTGAGAGAGGGCATCCCCTTCAGAGATGCATACAGAATCATCTCAAAGGAGTTCCAGGAGTGAGGTGATACCTTCCCGTAATGGGCTTCAAGTGCCGTACAGACAGAAACACTTTTAACCCTCTTTAGAGAGTACCATCAATGCACGAACTATCCATGGCTACATCAGTGGCAGACATTATCCTGAAGAAAGCACAGGAAGAACAGGCTACCAAAATCCATGAAATCAACATAGAAATTGGTGAACTCCTCTTTCTGAATCCAGAACAGTTCCAGTTCTGCTTAGAACTCGTCATTGAGAAAACAATGGCAGAAGGGGCTATTATCAACATAACGTCCAAACCCTCGAAACTCACATGTAAGAAGTGCGGGAGAGAATTCCGATGGGACAGAACACCTGATGATCACTACATATTTCCAGTTATCGAGTGCCAGTGTGGAAGCAAAGATCTAGAAATTACTGAAGGAAGAGAACTAAACATCAAATCCATACGGATTGAAAAACCAGACCAGTAATCCCTCACCAACCAAAATTATTCTTTCTACTCCCTACTATACCTGTACTTGATACTGCAGGAACCCTCCCTGGACACCATGCACGGGCCCACAGGGTTCACAGGTGTGCACACCTTCCTGAACAAAGGGCATTCCTCTGGATACACCAGACCCCTCAGCACCTCACCACATCGGCATCCGCGAGGCTCATCAGCCACATACACAAAATCCTCCAGCAGTCCCTCAAACTTCTTTCTGGCATTCCAGTCCCCATACTTATCAGATAACTCATATCCTGAGCCCGGAATCCTTGGAAGCGCCCTCCAGTCAGCATCCACCACCTGGAAAACCTCTGCCATGACCTGCTGGGCCAAGACATTCCCTTCTTCTTTCACGACCCTCGTGTATTCATTCTCAACTTCCGCCCTCCCCTCCTGCAACTGGTTCAGAACCATTAAGACACTCTTGACAAGATCCTCAGCTTCAAACCCGGCCACCACCTGGGGCACCCTGTAGTTCTCAGATATCGCCCTGTAGGGTCTCGACCCAATAATGGCAGAAACATGACCCGGATCAATGAACCCTTGAATATCAATGGCACCCAGTCCCAACAAGAACAGGAGAGCAGGAGGTATTAGTCGGTGACAGCACAGCACTGAGAAATTCTCTGGCGCATCCTGGACAACCAGTGCGGTGGTGGGTGCTGTGGTCTCGAACCCAATTCCGAAGTGGACAACCTCCCTACCCGGGTTCTTCTTCGCCAGTTCCACTGCATTACTGATGCTGTACACAATCCGGATGTCCGCTCCTCTCGACCTTGCATCTGACAGTGATTCTGTGGACGGAACCTTATACATGTCCCCAAAGGTGGTGACAAGTGTACCCCTTTTGGCCAAGAAGACTGCCACATCAATATCATATTTGGGTGTGATACATACGGGGCACCCGGGTCCAGCAATAATCTCCACCGTATCTGGAAGCAGTGATCGCAGTCCATACTGAACAATGCTCTGCTCATGGGTTCCACATACGTGCATAATCTTAACATGAGGTAGAGAAGAAGCTGCAGCACGTATATCCTGAAGCATGGGGGCTATTCCTGCCATTGAATCACATATATTCCGCCAATTCTTTCCACAGTTCCAGTGTCTCCAGTGCATCCTTTTCATCCAGTTTTTCAATAGCAAATCCTGTATGGACAATGACATAATCCCCTGGTTTCAGATCCTGTATCAAATCGATGCGCACCTTCTGTTTAACGCCACCAAAATCGACTATACCCTCTGTCCCGGAAATTTCTGTAACCTTACCAGGTACTGCAAGACACATGAAAGAGAATGCAGGCCACCCTTTTTAAACATTATTCACCATGACAACCTTTATCTCAGACCAGATATACTTCATGTATGGACTCCATACGAACCCGAAGGAATATCCCCTACTACCAGGGGGCTGACTACAGTCCAAGAGACCATACTCTCGATCTCTACCTGCCAGAGAAGAGAGGGTTTCCCACTGTACTCTTTGTCCACGGAGGTGCCTGGAGCGGAGGGGAAAAAGAGGTCCATCAATCCCTTGGTGTGACTCTTGCACAGAAAGGTGTAGCCACTGCAGTCATTGATCACCGAATGTCTCCTGCTGTCAAACATCCTCAACACTTGATAGATGCAGCACGCGCTTTCTTCTGGGTTCACACGGACATTTCCTCGTACGGAGGCGACGAGAACAGCATATTCCTGTTGGGACATTCTTCAGGCGGCCACATTGCTGCCCTGCTCGCCCTGAGTCCCCCTCGGTCACATGAATTTTCCACCTTTCCCTCCATACAAGGTGTCATCTGCATTAGTGGGGTTTTTGACCTTGTAAGCATGGCTGAGACTTCCTGGGGAGAGGGTATGATCACCTCTGCCTTTGGTATGAATCCCGATACCTGGTATCATGCATCACCCATGAATCACAATCCCCAGAAAGCTCCTCCTTTTCTCACTATCATTGCTGAACACGATCTCTCGTTGATAAAGAGCCAGGGAAAAGAATTCGCCCGCAAAGTGGGAGCAGAATGCATTGAAATCCCAGGAACAACGCATTTCAGCATTATCCATAGTATTACTCCAGAAAGCAGGATAACACATAAGATCCTGTGGTTTCTCGATGAATGTGCGAAAGAATAAAGGACTATTCTTCTTTGATGCCCTGGAAAAGTGCCACCAGATTCTCATCAGGGTCGGTGAGAACTGCATACCACCCTACAGTGGGAATCTCCGTCTTGGGAGCCGCAACTCCTCCTCCCAGCTTCTTCGCCTTTTCAAGATAAGGCTCAATGTCATCCACCTCGATATGAACGAGGGGAGAATCCCCAGGGTTGACTTTGTCCATTCGTGCTATTCCTCCTCCCACACCCTCAGGTGGGCTGAAAAGCAGGTAATTCTCTCCCCAATATTCAAATTCCCAATCAAAAAGTCCTGAAAGAAATTTTTTTGTTCTCTCCAGATCTGTTGAAGACCATTCAATGTGACATATAGTGTGTTTCATCATGATTCCTCCTTATTGAGACAAAAAACACAGTATACGTACTAGTCTTCCATTCCTTATAAGTATTCCGATGTCACATCATGATATGTGCAGCAATTAATGCTGAACAATTGAGAGTGAATCCTTTTATAGTGGTGAATATAGGGAAGCTATGAATGATGAATTCGATAGCACCGTACGTGACGCCTTTGACTCTCTCATGAAATTCAAGCCTGACCTTGCTACCGGATTTGGACTGCACCAATACGATACAAAAATGCCTTCTGGAACCAAAGAATCTCAATTGCTCTTTATTGAAGAGCTCTCCAAGTGCCTTGAAGAAGTGCAATCCATAGACAGAGAATCCCTCTCTCGAGAAAGGCAAATTGACTATGACCTGATGATTTCCATTACCAGGGAGAACCTCTTCCGAGAGAAAGACATCCGCATGTGGGAGAAAGATCCTGACTGTGGTTCAATTATTGGCTATGCTATCGTGCCCTTGTTTTCCCGGGAATTCGCTCCTCTTGAAGCGCGACTGCAGTCCATTACTGCCCGGCTGCAACAGTGCCCCACCTTCATCAAGGAGGTTAAGACCCGAATTTCCACTTCTGTTGCATTGTGGCGGGACATGGCTATTGAATCGTGTACTATGCTTCCCCTCTTCTTTGAGATCATATCATCTGCAGCTCTCGCGAAGGGTGTTGAGACAGCTGAGCTGGAGGAGGCTTCTGCCAAGACAGCAGCAGCTCTATCCTCCTACGTGGAGTGGCTGTCTCAGGTGCCCTGCCAGGGAGAGCCCACTCTGGGAAGGCCTCTCTTTGAGAAGCTGCTTCAGGTGAGAGAATTGGGAATGACTGCAGATCAAATCCTCCACCTGGGAGAAGAGTATCTCTGCAGGGAAAAGGAACACCTCGACGTGCTCTCTTCCGGGATCAATCCCCAGTTGTCAGTTGAACAGGTCAGAACCCAGATTCGAGAAGACCACCCTCCCACGTTCCAAGATGCCCTGAAGAAATATGAGGAAGCCATAGAAAAAGTGCGGAACCTGGTACTCACTGAGAAAATCGCGTCAATTCCCGAGGGAGAGCGCCTTATTGTGGAGGAGACTCCTGTCTTTTTACGGCACATAGTCCCGACAGCCGCATATTTTCCTCCTGCACCCTTCGAAGATGATCAAATGGGAATCTACTTTGTCACTCCTGTAGAACAACACCTGCTCACCGAGCATGACAATTCTTCCCTGATCAACACATCAGCACATGAGGCCTATCCTGGGCACCATTTGCAGGCTGTCTGGGCCAACCGAAACCCATCTCTTGTACGACAGCTCAGTTGTGCACCTGAATTCGTTGAAGGCTGGGCACACTACTGTGAAGAAGTCATGCGATACCATGGGCTTGGAGATGTAAAGGCACAATTCGTGCAGACAGTTGACATCATCTTCCGTGCAGTGCGGATTATCATTGACGTGAGTCTCCACTGCAGGACAATGTCATTTGATCAGGCGCTGGCCTTTTTGCAGAAAGAGACAGGAATGTCGCCCAACACAGCTCTGGCAGAAGTCAAGCGATATACAAAGACGCCAGCCTACCCTTTGAGCTACCTTCTGGGCAAGCATATGCTCCTGGAATTGCGGGAAGACGTTAAGAACCACCTGGGAAAGGCCTATTCTGAGCAATCATTTCATGACATTCTGCTCCAGGCAGGAAGCATTCCTTTCAAATACCTGCGAGAAGAATTGACCCTCAAGAAGATGCTATGACACTGTGAAGATCCTCCGAAAAGACAGTCCGAACCTCAAAAAGCACCGCATCTATACAGGTAGCTGTCGCAACAAGAAACCACAGAAAATCCCAGCTCATTTAATGGAAAATTCACTACCTCTAGGTTAGATAATTCCTGTATTTTCTCCCCGCTCGCGACATGGACAGCATCAGTTGCTATAATGATTCAATCTTCTCTAATGTCTGGTTCTTCTCCTCCTTGTGTTGTTCATAGACGGGACATCCTGCACATTTCTTCATAAACTTCTTCCAGTATTCTCTTTTGTCGGGGGGCAGGTTGGAAATAATGCCGATCCAATCAATTTCCCAGCATCCTTTTCTATCCCTGAACGCTGGACAAGGCGCTTCCGAGGGGTGCATCCATTTGCACACGCAGCCCTCATTGAGTTCCCAGCACATTTTCATTGCGCCCCCTATGCAGTCCCCTCATATAAATGTTTCTAAAGATAAGAGAGAATAGGAAGTGAAGAGATATGTGCTGACCCTGCTCCCAAGAGTGTTTCGTTGTTCTGCCTGGCGCCATCTGATGACTCTTTTCATCAGTGATGTGATTGAGATCAAGGTACAACACATTTAAAAGAATCGGGATGACATGTTCTGCATGAAAGTAGTCGGTGTTGTGGGAAGTCCCAGAAAAAAAGGAAATACCTCCTTCTTGATGGAAGAGGTCCTCAGAGCAGTGGAAGACCCTGTCATTGAGACTGATATTCTGTATCTGTCGGACTATGTGATAGAAGAGTGTGATGGATGCGATCTCTGTGTGAGAGATCGCCAGTGCCCTAAAGATGACGACATGACCACGGTTGAACATGCCTTGGTGGAGGCAGATTGTATCATACTGGGTTCACCCTCTTATTTTGGACAGGTTCCTGCTGTAATGAAGACCTTCATCGACCGGTCCAGGACGATGAAAATGCAAAATACAAGACTCAAGAACAAGTACTGTGCAGTGATTACTCATGCAGGGCTGAGAAATGGAGGGCAGGAAATGGTAGCTTCCAGTCTCGTGAACTTTGCTCTCGGGCACGGGATGCTGGTATTCGGCACCTGCGAAGACCCTGTCTCAGAAGGATTTTTCGTGGCTGGCAGTCTGCAGAAAGATGATGGATGGCGGTTTGTGAAGAAGGACCCTTTAGCCATTCAAACCTGCAAAAGTATGGGAAAGAGAATACGGGACGTACTCAAGAAATCCTGATGACAACAGCAGTCAAGAGAAGTAGTGAGGATTTACTCCCACTTGCATTCCAGGAGGATATGAGTGGTAGCTTCCCTTATTCCTTCCATTTTCTGTATTTCCTCTATAGCATTATCCAAATTCTTTCTTTCTACTGTAATAATGATGTCTGCATCCCCTGTAGTCCTGCATAATTTGTGAAACTTCAGCTGTGATACATTATTGAGGACTTCTCTTCTTCTCTGAGGATCCGTTCTGATAACAATGTATGCTTCCCCTGACTTGGTTTCCAAAAATTCCAGAGCTTTTTCTGTCAGATCAATAAACCCTCTCCCTGTCCTAATAAGACCTTCGTCTTTCAGGCTCTTGAGGTGTGTGTGTAGTGCCTGCCTAGTGATGCCCAATCTCTTGGAGAGATCTGCCTGACTGGTGGTGACTGTGCACACCTTGTGGACTGAACCCTGTTTTTCAAACATCTTCACCAGTTCGTATTGTCTCTCGGTAATCTTTACTCCTTTCTTCTTCAACATGTACTACCCTTTACACGTGTATATATAACCTTTATGGCATATGACAAGAACCTTCCAGAAGCGATGATTGCTGAATAGACTGAAGGTAGTTATATAAAAAGAGAAAAAGGAGGAAAAGTGGTGAAAGACCTCGTTCTCTACAGAAAGGTGTTTCACGTACAGGAGGAAAATGGGGAACAGGGATAAATACCTTGGGTTTGCACAAATTAGTGTAAACCTGATGAGGAGTGCGAGGCTTGGAATTAACCTACCTTTCCGCTGCCAGGAGCATCATTTTTCCAGTGATCCAGAGCCAGAGAGAACAGAGAAAGGCAGGTCAGAATGTTCATTTGAACTCATGCTTTGCAGGACAAAGATTTAAATGCTCTAGAATTGAAAGAAATGTGATAAAATGCAGAATCCTCACCATGATATAGACCTGAGAGAGTCATATTTCGAGCTGCAGTCTTCACTGGGGATTACGAACCACATGGGGGGATTGGAGGCCACGGAGGAACTGGCTGAAGTATGTCACATAAGAAATGATGGATATGTTCTGGATGTGGGATGCGGTGTGGGAGCTGCAGCATGTTTCATTGCTGAAAAATACGGGTGCAGGGTGATGGCAGTAGACATTCGTGAGGAGATGGTGGCGCGTTCAAGAGAAAGAACGCAAGAAAGAGATGTTGATGATATGGTTACAGTTCAAGTGGGAGATGCTTTGAATCTTCCTTTTGAGGACAGCCAATTTGACGTTGTCCTCAGTGAATCTGTTACAGCATTTGTAATTGACAAGAAAAGAGCGGTAGGTGAGTACAGACGCGTGGTGAGAGAAGGAGGATTTGTGGGGATTAACGAGACTACCTGGATAGCCCAGCCTCCCGAGAGCCTTGTGGAGTATCTCTCCCGAATAATGGGTGTCGAACCTGAATCACCTGAAAGGTGGGAAGCGCTCTTGAAAGGAGCCGGGCTAAAGGTCGTTACGGTGAGGCCCCGCAGGACAACGTACCTTCATCAGTTCAGTAATGAACTCAAGATGGTGGGTCTTAAGGAGGTTTTCAGTCCCTGGGGAAGGCTCATATCACTCTTTTTCACAGATCCTGTATATAGAAAAGTAATAAAGGAAATGACAAGAGAAGCAACGAAGATTCCCCTGAACGTTTTTGACTACTTCGGGTATGGGGTATACGTAGGCACCAGACAACCTGCTCAGGAGTGAATTCTCTTTCAGACTGTGGAGAGGATTCAGAGTCAGGTCTCTTCTGCTCGCCCTTTCTGGCACTTTTGCTCCTTCTGGCTTCTCCAGTACTCTTTCATATCATAGTAAGTGTCATAGATTCTGTCGGGATCGAGCCAGGATCCTGCTGCTTTTCCCGTTTTAGTCTCATACTCATAGAGAAATGTAGGTATGCTTCGTCGCTTCAAAAGCTCAAGGTTCTCAGCAATGACGCCACTCCTGTCTGCCCATATCACCAGGGCAGAATCGGCTGCTTCAATCATTGCTCTTTCTCGTTCCTTAAGGTCGTCACCATATTTCACTGTTCTCCAAGAACCTGCATTGTACCTCATGCTCCGTGCATGACCCACCACGACGTCGGGATAGTGTTTTAACTCCAGATAATCCTGATAGAGTCTGCATGCACCGGCAGCTTCTCCTACAATAATTGTCATGTCAAGGGCTATTGCCTCGTCTATCTTTTCACTGATCTCCTGAGGGAGCTCTTTCTCCTTGAATGTCTTGCTTCCCATGAGGAGCAAGATTCTTCCTGCAAGAGTTTTTTCTTCAGATGTCATACTTCCTCGCGCGATTTTCCGTGAATTGTGATCCCAAAGACCGCGTTCATCCTACTGAGTGCATGCTCAGAATTTCTGATAACGAAAAGACATGTTTCAATACTTTAAGTACCTATTGTCTATCAAGACTCAGGTACGAGAACGGTGACCTAACAGAGGGTGCTCAAGAAAGGATAGACTCCGGCCCGTTAGAGGTCCCGCTGGTAGAACCACAGCAACGAAACAAAACAGGAAATACAGGACGAACCTGTATAGAAAAGGAGTATTTTCCAGTATTCAACATCCCACGATCCTTCTAGTATGGGCAAGAAATGCTCAAAAATCTCCACCGGCGAGTACATGAAGTTCCATCCCGTAGCCAAGAAAAGGAAGACCAGGAGAAACCACACAATGAACCCTGCCAGAAGTGACAACACTGTTCTCGAAAACAACGAAGAAAACAGTACCCCAACAGAAGAAAAGAACACAAGAACGAGCCCCACAATCATAATAAAGAAAGAGAGGTTCCCATAGTCCAGCGATTCGGGAAGAAAGTGGAGTCTCCACAGTATTCCCACCTGCAGCAAGACCACCATCACGTAGACAGTCACAACTATAACAACGTGAGATGTAAATTTCGATAGGACATATTCCCAGCGTTTCACCGACTTACTCAACAGAGAATCTGCAATTTCATCTATTTCACCAGATATGGAAGATGAAGAGAGGACTAACGTGACTACACTGCCGAAAAAAATAAATAGAACCAACAGAGCACTGACTGCTTCCAGATTTCTGCTGCCAAGAGTAAAAAGCGATCCAAGAAATAGAATGCCTGCAATCCATCCCTTCTGGAGAGGATTCTTGAATCCTGATCGTACCTCATGAATGAATAGAACCAGAAAGACATTTTTCTCCAGAAAATGTCCAATACTACGCTTTCCTTGAGATTGCTCGTAAGAATCCATGTGATTTCTCCTCCTCCAACAAATCCAGAAATGCTTCTTCAAGGCTTTCAGACCCCAGACTGAGAGAGATCAACTCCAGGTTCTTCTCAGTCAAGACCCTGAAAATGTCCAGCAGTGTCTCAGAGTAATGCTGAGGATCAATACCAATCTTGATGCCATGCTTGAAGGACTGCACGTTGGTTATGTGTGGAATTGCTTTCACTTCTGAGATGAATGATCCCGTCTCACCTTCAACCTGTAATTCCACGGAATTGGTCCTGATGAGCTTCTTCACTTCAGTAATAGTGCCGTCAAATATGAGTTTGCCACTGTTTATGATACCAACATGTGTACAGAACCGTTCGATGTCCGCAAGAATGTGTGAGGAAACGAAGACAGTCTTCCCCTCTCTGTTCCCCAGTTCTGTAATGAGCTTGACTGTTGAGGCTCGCCCTATAGGGTCCAGTCCTAACGTGGGTTCATCCAGCACGAGGAGTTCAGGATCATTTATGAGGCAGGCAGCCATGGCCACTCGAGTAATTTCACCAGTGGAGAACCGCTTGATTTCAGACGAGGAGAGAGGCAGCAAATCAACGCTCCTGATCAACTCTGTGATTCGCGGTATTCGTACCTGTCTGGGGAGACCAAATACCTTGCCGATGAAGTCCAGATAGGTTATGGGTGTCATGGTATTGGGAAATTTCGGTTGTGTGGGCAGGTATCCAATTCTCCGTCTGACATCTGAAGAATCCATTCCCATGAGAGTACCAAAAATGCGGACAAATCCCGCTGATGGGCGTATCAATCCCAGAATGAGCTTGATGGTAGTAGTCTTTCCTGCCCCATTTGGTCCCAGAAATCCGTAAATCGAGTTCTCTGGGACTGTGAGAAAGAGATCATTGACTGCAATGGTCTTCTGGTTGAAGATTTTGGTGAGGAATCGGGTCTCAATGACTGAGTTCATGGAATCTTCATCTCTTGACACCTCCTCATGGCTAGTACATTTAAGGATTTCCACTCTGGCGATGGTGAAACGAATCGAGTACTCTGCACTCTAGGTGCACGAGGTTGGTATAGCTGTTCATTCACTCCACTACTTCAGTGAGGGATTCCACTCTTTTCGTTCTCCACGATGCGTCATGACATACGGCTGCGGCAGACTTGTTCTCAGTACGTGTCACCTTTGCAGGCTAGATCACTTCGACTTCTACTGTTTCTTCAGTATCTACTGCACCATTATTGTTGTCGTCAGCCCACTCCAAAATCAACACCAAAGGTGCCTCTTCAGAGGGTGCCACAATATCCCAGTGTTCCATTAGCCAGTACAATCCGCTCCTTGTCCCATAGCGGGTGATACCTGCAATGTTCACTGTTATTCCCTCTTGAGTCACCTCAAAGACCAGGACACAGTAATCCAACTCGCCCCATACGCACTGGTACTCCTCTTCTTCACTGACCAGTCGGGAATAGTGTTCCCCTTCGTCCTTCATGAAGAAAACACCGTACTTCATCCACAACCCTTCATGTATCGCAGGCCCTCCTAGCTGAACTGCATATATGGCGTCTGTATCTGTGGTGTATTCAGAGAAAGAGGTGGCGAAATCCTGGTTGAGATCGTAGTCTGCTCCCTGGGCTAATACGCTGAAGGCTTCAGGCGGCACCTGAGAAAAGGATATGACTGGCTCATCTGGGCCCATATCCACATTGCCATCCTCATACGCCATTGCTATCCAGCTAAAAACGTGTGTCTCAATTCCCAAGACCTCCTTAAAGTCAGGTATAGTAAACTCCACTGTGTCGCCAGAAATATCCCACAGTGAGGAATCAAGTTCCTCTTTCATGACCCATTCCCCATTACTCACTTCCCACACCTGCAGGTTCCACTGAGCAGGAGAGGAGGCTGAGCAGTACAGTCCTACAGATGCGTCTACTCCCAGTCCACCATAGACAACTTCACTGGAACCTGTACTGGGATCAGAGTCCCGATCAATGAGTAGACTGATTTCCTTTCCGTCCTTTTCCTCTATGGCCCCATTCATCGCAAGGTACACAAGTAAATCTGGTCCTTTGGAATCCACAACAACGGTCTCAATATCTGTGCCGGCTGATCCTGTGGGTACCGGCAATCCCCCTGGAAATCGGCCCCATCCGCCAGGAGGATCTGTGTACACGTAGACATTCCTGTACAATTGGATGGGTTTCAACGGGACATCCAGCAATCGCGCAATTGCCCTGAGAATCTTCAGCAGCTTGAGAGCTTCATCTGCTGCAGTGTGAGCATGGTCTTTCATATTGTTCGGATTTCGTTCCAGCCATTGTGGGAGGTTTCTGATGTTCCTCTCGTTCTTCTTGAAAATGTCAATGAGGATTTTCTGAAGATCCAATCTCAGCCTGCGCTTTGGTACCCGAACCTCTTCTCCACCTACTCTTGTGGGAACTGGCTTTCCGTCCTTTTTGGGTGGTGTCCATGGAGGAGTTGGAGTAGCTCCAGGTGAGGGCTGCGGGTTTGCATCCCACTGACAGAGGTTTTCCTGCGCATCTTCACCTGCCCTCTTGGCAGTGCTGGAAGCTTGTGACTTCCCTGACCAGATATCAACAAGTCCCTTGAGAGCGTCCTTCAGGTGCTGAGGAGTGCCGTAGAAATTCTTCTCAAGCTCCTTCTTGGCATTCTCCAACTTCTCAGTGATTTCGGCCACCCACTGGTGCATAGTGGCGTTCACGCCATCGTCAGCATCCAGACGTCGTGGCTTCCCCTGACTGTCCTTCGAGAATTGCTTCAGGGCTTCCAGGGCATCATCTATTGCACCTAGTATGAAAGCCTTTTCAAGGGGACCCTTAGGGGTCTGAGGGTCCTTGCTATCCCAGTTCTCATCTTGATATGCCATCCATAGGAGATGACCAGCCATCAATAGACTCTTTCGATGTTCTCCATTCTTGCCGTACCCCCAGTTGAGGCTGTTTATGAGATCAAAGACTCTCGTATCTGCTGTACCAATGTCATTTCTTGGTTCTGCAGGGTCTCCGTAAACAGGAATCAAAGATAGAATGAGAATCGCCACAAGAAGGGCTATCGAAAATCTCTTTTTGAACATCATCTCTTTCTTTGTATCACAGAAGTTTATATGGTTTTCCATTAAGAAAAGTTGAAGGATGTGTCAATCCAGGCTTCAGTATGATGATAGCAGCCTTGTTTGTCCCACGGATTCCTTTAGATTTGCAGAATGAGGTTCTGGGAGAATTCAAAAGAAAATCATCAACTCGCCACTCTCTTGGTTGAAACCCTGCCCTTGACTCCGTGTCAATTCCCGACTGAACGAGGTTCCTGCCAGCCTATACAACACTAGTGCCTGGCATGGTTAGACTTCAGAATACAATGCTATCCTGATAGGACAGACTCCTCTCCTATCAAGGAGAGAATCCTGTTTGAACTTGCCCTGAAGTGTTGTTCTTCTTCCAATAAATATCATCATCTACAATTAGAGATATATATACACATGTGCGTGAGAAGTGTTATATACTCCTTAGATTATGTCAGAGTACAATGAAAATAAACATATTGGTTGCTGCTGTATTCATGGTCTTCATCATCATCCCCACTCAGGCTGGCGATGAAATCGCTATCACTGCAGACCCGCATTACCAGAAGGATCCAGCACTATATGAAGAAACTATTGTGTGGGCGGACAACAGAAATGGGAACTGGGATATCTACGGGTATCACCTTTCTACAGGAGAAGAATTTCAGATCACGTCTGACCTCAGTGACCAAGAATCTCCCTGTATATATGGGGACTTAGTGGTTTGGGTAGACAATAGGAATGGCAATGAAGATATCTACGGCTACAATATCAAAACCCAGAAAGAATTTCAGATCACAATCAATTCACAGGATCAGCGAAATCCTGCACTTGGCCAGACCTTTGTGGTGTGGGAAGACAACAGGAATGGAACCTGGGACATCTACGGATATAATCTCTCAACAGGAAAGGAATTGGAAATTGCAGTTAGCCTTCATGATCAATGCCGCCCAGCAACATTCAATTCGTATATTGTGTGGTGTGAATTGAGAAATGAATATGGAATTTATGCATGTGATCTGGCCACAGCCAGAGAATTCTGCATCACGGAGAATTCAGAGATCTCTGGATACCCCGTAATAGATGGTGATAACATTTTCTGGGCTGGCTCATCTAATCTGTATTCCTACAACCTCACAACTCAAAAGAAGGCAGAAATCCCGTCATTTCGCTCCCGAAAATACTCTCTCTCAGTCTACGGAGACATATTGGTGTGGCGGGAGCATTCGAATACAGGAAGAGGCGAAGATATCTGTGGACAGAACTTGAAAACGAATGAGGAGTTTCAGATTGCAACGGGACTTGACTGGCAGTCATCTCCTGCAGTCTACGGTGATCTTGTGGTATGGATGGTTGCAAGAGAAAATGAGAGCTCTGACATTTATGGTAGGCATATCTCCACAGCTGCTGCCGCACCACTTCCTTTGATTCTGAAGATGCCCTTCTTCTTTGAATGTCTTTACGGAGGGATGCTCATAGCTGCTCTTATCGGTTCCTCCTTTTCAGTGAAGAAGTGGTCCCTTCATGATTCACTCTCTTCCGGAAAGGGCAGGGACTTCAGACGGAGTCCCTACGCTTCTGCAGCTGTCTTAGTATGTGCTGCCTGTTATGCATGTATAGGGCTCTATTTTCTCTATCACGACAGGGATGACTCATGGTTGATCTTACTGCTGCCGTATACTTGTTCGCTCTTGGCCTATTTCTGGTACAAAGAAACCCCCTACGTCCGTGTCACAGAAGAAAAAATCATCTTGTTTTCAATATTTCTTCATCCTCTAATCATTGCCAGAGATGAAGTTCGAGATACCAGATTTCTGCCCTGGAAAGCCAGGATCGAACTTGTTCTTGATGATAAAACAGTTAGTGTGAATTTGGATACTGTAAGGCTGGAACAGAAAAAAGACCTCATAACGTCACTCTCAAGAAGAGGCTCAACCCCAGGACCTGGGTGTTTCCTCAGGTAGTGATGTTGTACCAACCCGGAATCTAAAAGTGATCCTTGAACTCCAAGACAGACTTCTACAGGAAGACTTTATCTGTGTGGGCACATATACCATCACGAGAGGTGTGGTTATGAAGATGAACCATGTAGAAGGAGATGACAAAGGTCATGTCATGCTCTATGCTTTGAGTACCTGTGTCTGGTGCAAGAAGACCAAGAGACTTCTCAATGATCTACATGCGGAATACTACTACGTGGATGCAGATCTACTCCATGGTGAAGAAAGAGAAGGCGTGATGAATGAAATAAAGCAGTGGAATCCAAAGTGCTCATTTCCTACTCTGGTAGTCAATAATAGAACATGCATTGTAGGATACAAAGAAGATGAAATCAGAGGGCTCTTGAAATAAGGAGATGATTCCATGAATGGAGAAGATATTGTCACTGAAAAAGAGGTTGAGGATGTATACCAAAGACTGGACAGAGAGACAAGCCAGGCAGGATATAACTTGAACCCTGACACTGAAGTCACCATGGAACTGGTGCGGGGATTGTTAGTCAATGAAAAGAGGTACGGGTACTGGGCGTGTCCCTGCCGCCTGGCTTCGGGCAACTACCACAATGATCTGGACATTATATGTCCCTGCGACTACCGCGATAAAGATGTTACAGAGTATGGCTCCTGTTACTGCGGGCTGTATGTGTCAAAAGCCGTGGTCAAAGGTGAGCAAAAGGTAGACCCAATACCTGAACGACGGCCTCCACCTGAAGAGAGGGTTCAGATAACACAGCGTGAGGGCACCCTGTCACTGCCTGTGTGGAGATGTCGGGTATGTGGATACTTGTGTGCACGGGATGAACCCCCTGAAGTCTGTCCTATCTGCAAGGCAAAAAAAGAACGATTTGAGCGGTTCATGTAGTCTGTATTCAGGTTAGAGGCCCGGAAGCCCCAAAAGTATATATTGATACTCTCTTAACTGTGGAACGGTGATCTCATGCCGGAAAAGGAACAGCACGAATTCCTCAAGGAAAAAGACAAAATCCAGATACAAAAGCATTTTGAAACATTAAAGAGTCCAGTAACACTTGTTTTTTTCACTCAGGAGTTAGAATGCCAGTTCTGCAAAGAAACCCGTACCATTCTCACGGAAGTGGCGCAGCTCTCTCCAAGAATCGGTCTTCAAGTCTATGATTTTCAGAAGGATGCCCAGAAAGTGCGGGAATATTCCATTGACAAGATCCCCGCTATTGCTGTAACGAGGACTGAAAACGGAAATGAGATTGATCCAGGTGTCAGGTTCTTTGGCATACCCTCTGGGTATGAGTTCACGCCACTTATACTGGCCATCCTGGCCGTGTCTCAGGGCACAACAGGTCTCAAAGATATCACCAAAGAGAAGATCAAGAAAATAACCAAAGATGTTTCCATCCAAGTGTTTACCACATTGACCTGTCCCCACTGCTCGCAGGCTGTCAGCACTGCACATCAACTTGCAGTGGAATCTGATCATATTACGGCAGCCATGGTGGAATCTGTGGAATTCCCTCATCTTGCTCAAAAATATCACGTGATGGCAGTCCCGAAGGTTGTCATCAATGAAACCACCAGCTTTGAAGGTGCTTTCCCGGAAGACACGTTTGTAGATGAAGTTCTCAAGGCAGTCTTGACTTGAACCAGTTCAAATCTCGGGATAACACAAAGGCAGATTCACCTATATGGTTGGTGACATGCTTGGTTCAACAATGGGCAGTCTCTGGTATCCACTGGATTCTGCAAGAATGATCCAGCACGTTTCATCCAGTGGGGGAATCTGTGATCTTCGAAAGCTGCTATTTCGACCCTCCACAGAACCTGGCCGTAACCAAAAGCTTTATAAAAGCAGCAATACTCACAAGACTGTCTGAGCGAGCAGAAATGCGAAAGAGTTCAGATGGTGAGCACATGAAGAAAACTCGAAAGACAAATCCCAACCTCGTATCATTGATAAAGTTGTTGCAGACAGAGGGATACCACAATAATGTTCCTCTATGGGTTGATATTTCAAAAAGACTATCAAGACCTACTCGACACAAGGCGGAAGTCAATCTCTCCACGATCAATAGACACACCAGAGAAGGGGAGACAGTAATCATCCCTGGAAAGGTCCTGGGAGCAGGCGCTCTGGACCACGCAGTGATCGTGTCCGCATTTGCTTTCTCACAGAGTGCCAAGGAGCAGATCAACGCAAAAGGAAGAACACTGACCATACCAGAGCTATTGAAGGAGAATCCCCAGGGAAGGGGAGTCAGGATACTGGAGTGATACCATGATCATCAATGCAGAAAATCTGATTCTTGGACGAATGGCATCCTTTGTTGCAAAGAGACTTCTTGAAGGAGAAGAAATCACCATCGTTAAAGCAGAAAAAGCGGTTATCATAGGGAACAAGGATTACCTCTTCCGCAGATACAAGCAGCGAGTTGATCGTGCAGACATTGCCAATCCTTGGAGAGGTCCCCATTTCCCCCGCACACCTGAAGGCATTGTACGGCGTGCCATTAGAGGAATGCTCCCCTACCGCAGGGTACGGGGAAGAAAAGCTTTGAAAAACCTACAGGTTTTTACTGGCGTACCGGAAAAGTATAAAAAGACAGATGAAGTACCCATTGATAACATCCTGGATAGAACATCCAGCTTTGTTACAGTAGGTGAAATATCCCGCTTTCTGGGATATGAGGTGAGCAAATGAAGATCGTACAATCCACGGGCAAGCGCAAGGAAGCTATAGCCAGAGCCGTTTTCAAAGAAGGGAAGGGAAGGGTACGAGTAAACCATGTTCCCCTACCTTTGATAAGACCGGAAATCGCCAGGCTCAAGATAATGGAGCCTCTCATTCTGGCAGGTGATATTCCTGATAAAGTGGATATCGCTATTGATGCAAAAGGTGGAGGATTCATGGGACAGGCAGATGCTATACGCATGGCTGTAGCCCGAGGACTGGTCAAGTGGACCCAGGACATGGACTTGCGGGAGATCTATCTGGACTATGATAGAACTATGCTGAAAGGGGATTTCAGAAGAACAGAACCTCACAAGCCAAATGCTTCCAGCAAGGGACCCAGAGCCAAGAAGCAGAAGTCATACCGGTGATCCAATGATCATTCCTGTACGTTGCTTCACCTGTGGAAAACCTATTGGCCATCTGTGGGAAGAGTTTTCCCGAAGAGTATCTCAGGGAGAGCCTCCCAAACAGATTCTGGATGATCTGGGTCTGGAGCGGTACTGCTGCAGACGCATGATGCTCACCCACGTGGATCTCCAGGATGAGATCCTCAAGTATGAAACTCACGGGTAGCCTGTGAAGTGGGGCCGTAGGGTAGCTTGGTCCATCCTCTCAGCTTGGGGTTTACAGACGAAATCTGTGACCAAAATGCTGGATACCCGAGTTCAAATCTCGGCGGCCCCATCTCCTCATGATTAAAAGGTGAAATTATGGACGAAGAACTCCTCATTTCATTGGATCAGTACCTTGCATCAGGTATTCATATTGGTACACAGCAGAAGAATCGACACATGGAAAGATACATCTACCGGGTCAGGCAGGATGGTCTGTACGTCTTGGACGTCAAGACCACTGACACGCGCATAGGTCAGATTGGAAAGTTCCTGGCTAAATTCAGCCCTCCACAGATCCTGGTGGTGTCCAACAGGCAGTATGGGATGAAACCAGTGGAAATGTTTGCCAAGTGGACAGGGGCGAAAGCAGTGGCAGGACGCTTCATCCCGGGAAGTCTCACCAATCCAAACTGCGATCACTTTGTGGAGCCTGATGTCCTCATCATCACTGACCCCAGGGCAGACTATCAGGCCTTGCGAGAAGCAACTACTGTGGGTATCCCTGTGGTTGCCTTATGTGACTCAGAAAACATGCTGACCAATGTGGACATTGTCATTCCCACCAACAACAAAGGAAAGAAAGCACTCACGCTGGTGTACTGGTTGCTGGCCCGGGAGATGCTGAAGGCCAATGGAACCTTGAAAGAAGATTCAGAGATGCCTCCTCTTGAGGACTTTGAAACAAAGGAATAAGAGAGTACAGTCACTGCTTTCCGGGTTTGAAAGAGCTGTATCTCATTCACCTTTGCAAAAGGATAATTATTTAAGGACTTTTGAGCACTACAGTCTATGATTAGAAGACCTGTTGCAGCCGGCGGATTCTACCCTGGTTCTGAATCTACATTGCGTGAAACCCTCAACACCTTTTTCTCTTCACTGGGAGGACTTTCTGAGCCTGGATCACCCGCCATAGTTGGAGGGCTTGTCCCGCATGCAGGGTATGAGTATTCAGGACAGGTAGCAGCTCACACTTTTTTGGAATTCAGAACCCATCTGCCAGAGACCTTTGTAGTTCTGGGGCCCAACCATAGAGGTATAGGATCGGGTGTGGCCATTGTCACAGCCGGAACCTGGGAGAGCCCTCTTGGACCATTAGCTATTGACGAGGTGCTGGCTAGAGATATTTTTGCTCTGTGTGATATCATGGATGATGATGCCACAGCACATTCTCGGGAACACTCAATAGAAGTTCAGGTCCCTTTCATCCAGTACATTGGAGGTACAAAGTTCGTCCCCATTTGTATGGCCATGCAGGATGAAGCAACTGCTGAGGAAGTGGGGACAGCAATTGCAGAGGCAGTTCGTGAGAAAAAGGTGGGAATACTTGCTTCCAGCGATTTAACTCACTTGGGCTCGTACTATGGATTTCTGCCCACCAGAGAAGATCCTCTGGAGTGGATGAAAGTGATAGATGGGAGTATACTGAAAGGGATAGAGGAAATGTCTACAGAAAAAGTGTATGAAACAGCCAGTCTAACAACTGCATGTGGGTATGGGTGTATTGCTTCCATGATTGTAGCATGCCACCATCTGGGATTGAAAAATGCCAGGGTTCTGGAATACAGGACTTCATATGATGTTTCAGGAGACAAAAGCCTCATTGTAGGGTATGGATCTGCAGTAATAACATAATTTTCCTCATTTTTTCTTGTCATCTATCAGGGTCTGGAACATGGAGAATTTCTGACCTGCAACATAGGTTTTCATTTCATGTGCCCATGTCTGCTGCTCTCCTTCTTGAGGGCAAAAAGACAAAAGGGTATTCTCAAAATCGTGCTTCTGCCTGCCATAGTTGAAAAAGGTTTCTGCTATCTGACAGGCCCAGGATTCTCCATTCTTGAGAGCAGAAAGGTATTTCCTGTTCCACCCAATCTGGTATTCCACCACCTTCCTCACAAAATGAGGAAAGATGCCAGTCAGAAACTTCGAGGATGCTTTCTGGTAGTACGTGATAACAGCATCCACGGGTTCCAACCCTTCAAGATCAGTATGAGAAAGCTCCCCCGCCCACACCGCGCCCCTGAAATCCAGGTATGCACCCATGTGTTCAAGGACTTTGTCTGAGAGGTAGACACTCTGATGGACAGGAGTCTTCCAAGAAGTGGGGTTACGGTGATCCTTTATGGCCTGGTATATTTCTTCTTCTTCAGGGAGGGTGAACTCGGAATAGTCTTCAAGGATGAGTAATGCTTTATCTGCACTTGCCTGTGCATGACACGTTTCTTCAGTAATGGGCCTGACAATGTCGTGGAGGATTCCTGCCACGTATGCCAGCAGCTGTTCTCTCTGTGAACCTCCGCTGATCTTGACAAACCATACTGCACCCTGGGTTGTCCTCCAGATGTGTCCCCATTGATGAATAACGCTTTCTGCCCGGGCGTACACATTCTTGCAGTACTCTGTTAGCTGGCTGACATCAGGCGAGAGATCCATGAAGGATGTGTCTCTCTTCACATATAAACCTTCTATGACCCAGTGACCATGCTGTAGCAGGAGCATCTGTAACTGGAGCAGGCCTGCAGGTTCTTTCCACTGCATCTCTTCATGAAACCTCCACTCCCTCAAGACAGACTGATCAACCCGTAAAGAACTCACCATTTACATACCCGGGGTTCCGCAGGCTCCGGTGTACATGTGCTCATCAGTGACAGGTACGCCATAGGGGGACAGAGGGCTATCTTTTTCCCATCGGCATTCGACGAATGACCCTTACGCAAACCCTTAAATATGGTAATCCCCATGCTTTAAGAACACAATTACTAGGTGAGAACATGGCAGAAGGGAAAGGTTACGGAAAGTGTATTATGTTTAACGAACACTTTGTGGTGTACGGCATACCTTCCATTGTGTCAGCCATTGGCGACGCAACAGTTGCTACTGCAGAAGAGACTGAATCCGGTGGTACCCAGCTCATAGACAGCAGACCAGCCACTCCCGGTTATAAAGAAGAAAAGAAGGAACAGCAGGAAGACTCCTTGCGAAGAATACTCAATGCCATGAATATTCCATTGAACAAGAACCTCAGAATAACGTTGAAAGGCAACCTGTATGCTGCTTCTGGAGTGGGAGCATCTGCTGCCAGCTGTACTGCTATTGCGAGAGCACTCAGCCAATTATTCGATATGGAACTGGACGACAATAGAATCAATGAAATTGCCTACGAAGGAGAAAAAGGATACCATGGGACACCCTCAGGAGTGGACAATACTGCCAGCACGTACGGAGGAATGATATGGTTTGTGAAAGGAGAACCCAGCACCTTTGATCCCATAAAGATCCCTCATCCCATAGAGATAGTCATGGGCAATACGGGGACTGTTGCCAACACCAAAGCTGCTGTAGCAGGAGTCCAAGAACGAAAGGAAAAGAATCCTGAGTTATATGACCAGCTATTCAACCAGGCCAGGAATGTGGCACATGATGCACGGAAGGCTCTGGAATCCTCTGAACTGAAAGAAGTCGGCAGACTCATGAATGTCAATCATCAACTACTGCAGAAAATTGAAGTCTCTAACAATGACCTGGATACACTGGTGGAAACTGCCCGGAAAGCTGGTGCTTTTGGTGCCAAAATGACAGGTGGGGGCCTTGGTGGGTATATGGTTGCTCTTACCCCTGGACAATCCCTGCAGGAAAAAGTCGCCAAGGCCATTGAAAAGAAGGGGTTTTCAGTCTTAAAGACGAAGGTTGGAGTGTAATAAAGGTGATACCATGAACTTGAGAGAGTTTTTGAAGAACCTTGAACAAACTGGAGATTTGGTTCGCATTGGAGAACCAGTGAGTCATGAGTACGAGGTAGCCAATATCCTCAATACACTGTGTGAAAAACCCACTATCTTTGAGAAGGTGAAAGGGTTTGAATTCCCTGCATTTGGAGGTATAACGTCAGATAGAGATATCATAGCCCGCGCTCTCGGTACTACCAAAGAAGGCCTTCTCATGAAGCTGGTTCAAGCTCTGAGGAGCCCGAAAGAACCTGAACTGGTTTCAAAAGCCCCATGTCAGGATGTGGTTTTACAGGGGAATGATGTGGATCTGAATACAATTCCCATGCTGTTCCACCTGAAAGGTGACGGAGGGCGATATGGGACAGCCACCGTTGCCATCATCAAAGACCCCGAGACCGGGAGAAATGCCTGCTACCACAGAATTATGCAGATTGGGAAGAATACATGTACCGCACGGCTGATTCCAAAAAGGCAAACCCGTACCACCTACGACAAGACAGAAGGAGACCTGGAAATGGCAATCTGTGTGGGGAACAGCGTTCCCGTCATGGTGGCTGCCTCCCTGGGACCACCTCCAGGTACAGACGAGCTTTCCATAGCCAATGCACTGGATAAGACGAACCTCGTTAAGTGCCGCACCAAGAACCTGGAAGTCCCTTCAGAATCTGAATTCGTCCTGGAAGGAAGAATAACCCGCGATCTTGATCGAGAGGGACCCTTCGTAGATCTCACTGAAACCCGCGACTTTGAACGACAGGAACCCATATTCGTTATTGACTGCATTACGCATCGTAAAGACGCCATGTGGCAGGTCCTCATTCCCGGGAGAATGGAACATAAAATCCTCATGGGGATGCCCAAAGAACCCACCATTTACGACGAAGTTTCAAAGGTAGCTACGTGCAAGAATGTTCTGGTCACCCTGGGGGGAGGTTCATGGTTGCACGGCATTGTCCAGATTCAGAAGAAAGGGCCCGATGATGCAAGAAATGCCATTGAAGCAGCCTTCAAGGGGCATGGATCTATGAAGCACGTGGTCATTGTGGATGAGGATGTGGACATGTATGATCCCTACGCTGTTGAATGGGCCATTGCTACCAGGGTTCAGGGACACCGTGACCTCATTGTACACCCTGATCAACCCGGCTCTTCTCTTGATCCAAGTGGTGACCACTCAGGGAAGAAAACCAGGACTACCAAAGTGGGGATAGATGCTACCATACCTCCTGGAGTTGATCCAGAGAAATACCAGAAAGTATCCTACGGGGATGTCGATCTTAATGATTACCTCGGGTGAGGGGAGATACAGGGTGTGGCTCAAAGAAGAGAAAATCGGCACAGATAGACTGTATATTGTGGGAGGGGGCGAACGACCTCATATCGGTGGCATTGTGGTAAGAGAACCTGGGAAAGATGTAACCATTGTACGGCTGGGAACACACTATGACTACCTGGTTCTGGAACCCATTGTACGAGAGGCCAGTGAGAAATACAACGTCACCTGTGCAGCTGTGGGGGGTATCCACATTGATGATGCTTCAAAAGCAGAAATTGAGATCATTGTGGGGAATTGCAAGGAGTTGGTAAAATGCATTTGACCAAAGAAGAAGAAACTATTTTAAATGGAGAAAAGGGCCCCGTACTGGAAAGAATGATGCGCCTGCTTTCTCGACTGGGCGACATCTATGGGGCAGACAAGATGATCCCTGTGGGATCTGTCCAGGTGGCAGG
>JACVGW010000031.1:13043-25750 GCA_018992565.1 Theionarchaea archaeon | reverse complement strand
GAATGTTATCATCCAACCCCGAAGTACCCGTATCTGTTCAGAACTCGGTGGATAAGTACTGATATTTCTCGAAGGTAGAGCTTCTGCATCATTTTGAGAAATATACTGAAAATACGGAAACCGAATTCTGCGGAATTCTGATCCACAAGAAGATGATGGTGGGAATGAGCAGTCAGAGTGTAAGAAACCAACTTTTAATAGCGAGGAAAGCTACTATCTACCATGAACCGAAAAAGATCAGAATCCCCTAATTCCGAGGGCAAGCAGTATCACATTCAGTGTGGTACAGGTGATCTGACACCATATGTTCTCCTGCCTGGAGACCCTCAACGAGTGCCGAAGATAGCCTCTCTATGGGACAGCTTTCATGAAGTCCAACAACACAGAGAATTTCGATCAGTGAGGGGGATATATAAGGGAGAGAGTCTCTCCTGTATATCCACGGGGATTGGTTCTCCATCTGCAGGAATAGTGGTAGAAGAACTGGCCAGAATTGGATGCCATACATTGATCAGGGTGGGATCCACAGGTGCTCTCCAGGATATTCCGTGTGGTGACTTGATAATCAACACAGGGTGCATGAGGTTTGAGGGTACATCAAAAGAATATATAACTGCAGAATATCCAGCACTATCCAGTTACGAAGTGATTCTCTCAATGGTGGAAGCGTGTGAAAGCCTGGGATACACGTATCATCTGGGTATTGGAGCAACCACTGATTCCTTCTTCGTGGGTCAGGCAAGACGTGGGTTTCATGAGTACTTTCCTTCAAAATATGGATCGTTCATTGAGGATCTGCGCAAGGCAGGGATTCTGAATTTTGAAATGGAAACAGCCTCCATTCTGACACTGAGTTCCCTATTCGGGCTGAGAGCAGGCAGTATTTGTGCGGTCTTTGCCAACCGAATTACCGGAGAATTTGCTGTATCTGGTGAAGAAAAAGCGGGAAAAGCGGCTTCAGAAGCACTAAAGATACTCCAGGAATGGGATAGGAAAAAGAGAGCACGGGGGAAGAATTGGTTTTATCCATCAGTGTTGCATTGAGAACCTAGATATGTGCAAAAGTTTTATAAATGCTGAATAAACATGATAAATGGAGGTGATAAGAAAAGAGAGAAGGCCAACGTAACGATGGTGGAGGTTCATCGTCACTCAAGGTTCAGATCAAGGAGAAAATGGTGCGTGAGAGTATATTGTGTCACGGCAAATGAAGCCGGCTGCTGTCTCACATCCTTTCCGGTGGTTAAGTGGAGGGCGGATTGTAAGAATGGGAAACAGTGATTCCTGAAAGGTTAGGCGGCTGTCCAGTCGCTATATAACAAAAGGAAAGGAGGTGGCTGTATGGTAAAGTCAAAGACAGTCTTAATAATTGTGGGTATAATTGTCCTACTTATGGGTATTCTGGGACTCTTGGATCTTGATTATGCAACTGAGCCCTCATGGCATGCTGTGCTGAAGATCATTGTTGGGCTTGTGGCAGTGGTCTTTGGTTACATGGACAAGACGTGATCCAGGCCCATAACCTGACATCCCACACATCTCTCTTTTTGCATTTCTTTTTTTATCTTTTATTCGTTCCGGGGTTTACAGTGGTCTTTTTGCATTATTTCTGTGACGTGTTAGCAATTTACCAGTTCCTCCAGGAATTGTGGTTGCCTCACTCTTTTTCTCCACCCCCCCCTGAAACCTTTTTATTGTTTCGACCAAAGATACCTCATGGATAATTCAGATGTAGCCCGCATTCTTCAGGAGATTGCAGATTTACTGGAACTTCAGGGGGTGAAATTTAAGCCACAGGCCTACAGAAAGGCTGCCCGTTCTATCGAGTCCCTAGAAGAAGATATTATGACATTCAAAGACTACACCGTGATTCCAGGCGTGGGAGAGGCCATTGCCAAGAAAATTGACGAAATTGTTAGAACAGGGAGACTTGAGTATCTGGAGAAGTTAAAAGAAGAAACGCCAGAAGAAGTTGGAGAATTGCTGAACCTTCCGGAAATTGGCCCCAAGACTGCCCAGATTCTGGCTTCGCAGGGCATTACCAGTATATCTGCATTGGAGAAAGCTCTTGAACGTCATTTATTGCCGAGAATGAAAGGATTTGGGCCAAAGACAGAGGAGAACCTGAAGAGGTCCATTGAGCTGTACCAATTCAAGAAAGAGAGGAGGCTTCTGGGAAAGGTGCTCCCCGTATGCAGGAAGCTGGAAGAGGCCCTCCTCCATGTCTGCGATAACGTTGTGGTGGCTGGGTCTGTGAGGCGGTGGAAAGACACAGTGGGCGACATTGACATCCTGGCTATATCACGCAGACCAGAGCAGGTCATGAATACCTTTACTGCACTGGCTGAGGTGAAGCACGTTATTTCAAAGGGGCCGACCAGATCAACAGTCATTCTCAGAAACGGAATACAATCTGATGTACGTGTTCTCCCTGAGGAGAGCTTCGGTTCAGCTTTGCAGTACTTCACAGGATCGAAAGAACATAATATCAGCCTGAGGAACCTGGCCCTGAGAAAAGGACTCAAATTAAGTGAATATGGTCTTTTTAATCGGAAAACTGGCGAAAAAGTCGGGGGCGATTCAGAAGAGGGGATATATCAAACACTGGGATTAGAGTACATTCCTCCCGAATTACGGGAAAATTCTGGGGAGATTGAGGCTGCTCAGACCAATTCGCTCCCCCAGCTGGTGGAACTGACAGACATAAAGGGAGACCTTCACCTGCATACTGATTGGAGCGATGGATCTGATTCACTTGAAGCTATGATACTGAAGGCCAGGGCGCTGGCCTATGAGTATGTCGGAATTGCAGATCACTCACAGAGCCTGAGGATAGCAGGTGGGCTTTCACCAGAGAAACTCCTGGAACAGCACGCAATCATCAAGAAGCTGGACGATACTATTGACGGGATAACCATTCTCTCTGGTGTGGAAAGCGACATTCTCCCAGACGGGTCTCTGGATTATCCAGAGAGCATTCTTGAACAGCTGGATTTTGTAATAGCATCTGTTCATTCTGGGTTCAAGGCCCCACAGGATGTGATTACTCGACGGGTGGTGAAAGCCATGAGGAATCCCCTGGTCACCATCCTGGGGCATCCTACAGGGAGAATTATTGGAAGAAGAGGGGCTCTGGACCTTGACATGAACGTGATTTTCGAAGTAGCTGAGGAAACCAAGACTGCTCTTGAAATAAACTGCTACCCGCATCGTCTGGACCTAAATGATATTCATGTGAGGAAAGCAGGAGAGTATGATATTACGTTAGCATTGGGTACAGATGCCCATTCGTCGCAGGACCTCGAGTTCATGGAGTTAGGGGTGGGAACTGCCAGGAGAGGATGGGCCTCCCGGGGGATGATTATGAATACACAATGCTACAGGCGGCGATAGTCACCACTGATGAATCTGTGAGAGTACTCTCGTCTCTCAAGAGGTGTTGCAGTACACCACACAAACCTTTTAAGTTGTTGTACGAGTATGATCCAGAGCATACGTGAAGGTGATTATAATGGAAGTACTGGAATCTGGCAAAGGAGAGCTTTTTCTTTCCCCGCGCATGAACGAAGATCGTCAGTGGATGCGGGAAAAGAAGTCCTGGGCATTGGAACCCAAGACAATGTCAGAACATGAGGCAGTGAAGAAATTTATCCATGAAGGCGATTACATTGGGACTGAGCTGTATGGATTCGTCAGGTGCCCCATGTCAATTGCCCGGGAAATTGTGCGGCAGAGGATCGGTCATCTGCAGGTGGCTGGTCAGGGGATCATGGAAGTGGACATTCTCATTGCAGCAGGTCTTGTAGATAAGATTGATCTGACCTACCTGGGGTACGAGGTTTACGGGTTATCAAGTGTTTTGAGAAGAGCAGCTCAATCCGGGAAGCTGAAAGTCAATGAGTGGAGCAATGCAGCACTTGCATGGCGGCTGAAAGCAGCAGCGTTGGGCGTGCCATTCCTTCCTGTTCGGGTGATGCTGGGAACTGACACGTTTAAATACAGTGCAGCTAAAGTGGCTAAGTGCCCCTTCACAGGTGAGAAGGTGTTACTCCTCCCTGCCACCATGCTGGATGTGGGCATCATCCACGTGCACAGGGCAGATCAGTACGGCAACTGCCAGATAGACGGCATCTCTGGATTCGCTTTCGAACTGGCCAGGGCTTCTCGTCGTCTCATTATTTCTGCAGAAGAGATTATTTCCACGGAAGAAATCAGAATGTACCCTGAAAGGACTATTATCCCATGGTATCTGGTGGATGCTGTGGTAGAGGCTCCTTTTGGCTCACATCCGGGAGAGATGCCCTACTACTACTGGCGAGATGAAGAGCACTTGTCCTGGTATGTGGCAGCATCCAAAGAAGAGACGACGACTGAGGAGTACCTGCAGAAATGGATCTGGGATGTACCTTCTCATGAGGACTATCTGGAGCGTGTGGGGAAGGAGACTCTGGACATGATGAAGGCAAAAGCCAAAGGTAGGTGAAATCATGGAATATAACCAACGCGAATTACTGATTTGCCTTGCTTCGAGACAGATGGAGGATAGGACCAGTGCATTTATCGGAACTGGTATCCCCATGCTGGCAGCATCGCTGGCCCAGAAAATTCATGCTCCCAACCTTATCTGTGTGTTTGAGTTTGGAGGAACAGGAGCACGGCTGGAAGAACTTCCTCTGGGTGTAGGTGGGTCGCGGTCTTTCTACAAGGCACTGGCTGCATCATCAATCTGCGATGTTATGGAGGCAGCTCAGAGAGGGCTCATCATGTACGGGTTTGTAGGCGGAGCCCAGATAGATCCCTACGGAAACCTGAATTCCACCATAATAGGAGACCATGACAGACCAAAAGTGCGATTTCCAGGGAGTGGAGGGGCCAATGATATCGGTTCTTTGGTATGGCGGACTATAGCAATCATGCCGCATGATGCCAGACATTTCGTGGAAAAGGTGGAGTTCATCACAACCCCAGGCTACCTGACAGGACCTGGTGCCAGGGAAGAGGCAGGGCTTCCTCCAGGGACTGGTCCTTACAGGGTGGTCACTGATCTGGCACTACTGGGATTTGAAGAGAGCACAAAAAGGATGACCCTCCTGGCTCTAAACCCCGGGGTGGAAATTGAACAGGTGAAAGAGAATACTGGGTTTGAATTGGTTATTCCAGATACTGTGGGAAAGAATGAACCCCCCACTGACCAGGAGCTGGAGATTCTGAGGAAGGAGATCGATCCTACAAAGCTCTATATCTAGTACAGAGAATTCAGGAAACCTACAGTACGACACTGAAAAGCTCAGGTCAAGCAGGGTACGTTGGAAGACCTGTCACGCTAGATCATTCTGCAGCAAATTTCTTGATTCTGGCTCTTACTGCTCCTGGAGCTCTTTCTTCAGCCACTTTTTCAATCTGAGAGACACTCAAATCCGATTTCACAATCAAATCAATATCATTCCCTCTAACACGTGATGCACTCAAAACCTTAAATTCTTCTTCAGACAATTGAGTGATGTTCTCAATTAGATGAGGGTCAACATGTTTCGCCTTGCTGAAGGTTTTTCTGTCTACTTTGCCAGTGGGTTCAAGTCCCTGATATTGCTGGAATAACTGTATGTGGGCCTCAGTAAGTGAGGGTTCTCTAATTTTCTCCCAGGAACTCCTCTTCCACAATCTGGTTCCCAGCTTCTTACATACAGGGGTGATCCTGTCGCATCCCCATCCTTCTGGATAGACAACCCATGGAGTCTCTGGAAGCGGAGACTTGAGAGTTCCCACATCAACCAGTGTGTATTCATCAGGTTCGGTGCGGATTCCAGGTGATCTGAATCGCTCAAACCCTATAATGCCCTGAGGGTTTTCAGCATAGCTGGCATGCTTTCCGTGGGACCAGTAGACAGTGACTCCGCAGTCTCTTCCAATACAGGGGACATAGCGACTCTTGTCCACCAGAGAAACACCTTCATGGGCTGCATAGTACGCCTCGTGCATTGAGAATTCCTCAGGATCTTCCGTGTTCACGGGCCCCATCACAAGGACTGCTGTTCTTTCTGTATCCCACTGATGACCACTGATTTTGCCCAGGATCCCGCCTGTATCCCAGTCCCAGATAGTCAGGTAGTTGATTTCATATGCTGTTCTATCCCTGTGAGACCCTAAGTTGAGGGCAGAAAAATAGACGTGAGGGTTCCACACAGGATATGCCCGGGCTATTCGAGGGTTCTCTTCTTTTCTCAATTCAGTGAGATAGCATCTCTCCCCTTCACTTGCAATAAATGTGGGAGCGAATCTCCTTGCAAGGTTATCTGTAAATTTTATTATTGACATCCCTGTTGAAAGGGTAATCCTATCCTTAAATACTTTTCTTTTCTCTCTTTCTTTCCAATTGATAGCGACATCTTTAAAAGTGTCGTTCTTCCACTTTTTCTGACGAACCTGTGCAGGGAACCTTGACTGAAAGCAGGGATATGATGAGAGTCACACCAGATGAAAAGCTGGCAGAGCGTGATATCCAGAGAGGATTGAGGAACGTCATCAAGGACGGAGTGGTCACCCAGGCAATGGCCACGCTCACCTGCGGGGTTTTTCTGGTGACCTTTGCCCTGGAACTGGGTGCATCAAATGTGGTCATAGGACTCCTTGCTGCACTGCCACCGCTCCTCCAGTTTGTTCAAATTCCATCGGTCTATCTTGTGGAAAGATTTAGAAACAGAAGGGCCATGACAATGCTTGCATCTCTTGCCAACAAATCAATGCTCTTGCTGGTGGCATGTATCCCCCTGGTCATACCAGCTGACCACAGGGTTCTAGTTCTCATAATTGCCATTGCACTGCGCTCACTTTTTGTATCCATAGGTGCTTGTAGCTGGCATTCCTGGATGCGTGACCTCGTCCCACAGAATCAGATGGGAGCGTTCTTCTCTCGCAGGATGCGACTATCCAAAATAGTGGATGTCCCCCTTTCTTTGCTTATTGGAGTATACCTTGATCACTGGAAAAATGCCTTTTCCAACGGGCTTTATGCATATACACCGCTTTACTTCTCCGGATTCTTCATTGGGCTCTTAGGCGTCTACTACATCTATGCCACGCCTGAGCCGAGAATCAGGTCTCAATCCCCCTTCCCCTTTATGAGATTGTTGCAGAAACCTTTCAGGGACAGGAATTTCATGAATTTGGTCAAATTTATGGCATCCTGGAGTTTCGCAGTCAACTTGACTGCACCCTTCTTCACAGTATATATGTTGAAGCGGCTGGAACTGGATCTTTCCTGGATTGTCACACTGACTGCTTTGAGTCAAGTAGTCAATATTTCATTTCTCCGCATCTGGGGAGATTTTTCGGATCGATTCAGCCATAAATCAGTACTAAGAGTGAGTGGCCCCCTGTTCATCATAGGCATTCTGGCCTGGACCTTTACAACCCTTCCTGAGAAACATATCCTGACTCTCCCTCTCCTGGTGGTCATTCACGTTGTCCTGGGGATGGCAACCGCGGGAGTAACTCTGGCCTCAGGTACTATCGGGCTCAAACTAGCACCTCGGGGAGAAGCAACAGCGTATCTGGCCACTATCAACCTTGTTAACTCACTTTCTGCAGGAATTGCCCCCGTATTAGGAGGATTGTTCGCAGATTTTTTTGCTCAGCGAGAACTGGCCATAACTCTCACTTGGCTGAGCCCCCAGCGGGCGATTGCTTTTCAGACTCTGAACCTGCAGCAATGGGACTTTTTTTTCTTCATGGCCTTCCTTATTGGATTGTACTCAATTCACCGGTTGAGCACGGTTAGAGAGTCAGGAGAAGTGAAAGAGAAAATCGTCATCCGTGAGCTGGTATCCGAAATGAGGAGAGGAGTGAAGAACCTTTCTTCAGTAGCTGGATTGAACAATATTGCCCTCTTTCCTTTTTCTCTCGTACAGACTATCTACAAGAACAGGAAGAATCGCTTACAAGACAGACCCCTTGAAAAGAGATGAAATCTCACAGCTAGGTTATGAGTAGTCATTTGCTTTCTTCTCTGTGAGTCCTGCTAGTGAAAGCATGCACTACTCATTTATTGAGGTGAACCTATACGTGTGATGAGGTACCACGATGACATGCAGAACCTTCCTACTGATATTCATTTTGTGCGTTCTTTTCCTGCACACCCTTCCTGCTCAGAGAAACTGCGAATTTCCCATAGCCACAGGTCCCAGTGGGCAGAGGTCTCCTGCAGTCTATGGGGACATAGTTGTATGGACAGACGAGAGAAACCATAACCAGGATATTTACGGCTATAATCTGAAAATGCAGGAGGAGTTTCAAGTAACCACCAATGTTGATAATCAATACCAGCCAGCGATTTATGAAGACATTGTAGTGTATACAGATTCGCGGAATGGCAACTCAGATATCTACGGATACGACCTTGAAACAGGAAGAGAATTCCAGATTACTACAGATCATAGCCAATGGGACCCTGCTATCTATGAGGATGTTGTGGTGGACCTGATGCGCGGCATGGATCTTATGATGTCTATGGATGTAATCTCGCAACAGGAGAGGAGTTTCCTATAGCTACTGAGACCTGCACAGAATGGTTTCCGCAGATACATAAGAATGTGGTGGTGTGGCTCAACCAAGAAGACGAGCTTTTCAACATCTATGGATATGATGTGACCACAAAGGAAAGAATATCTGTAGTAGAAAACAGAGAAATCCAGTTTTTTCCTGCAATCTGTAATGATATTGTGGTATGGTCAGATGGTAGAGAAAATTCTCTGGATATCTGGGGGTACGACTTGAAGACAGGTCGTGAATCTTGCATCACGAGAGACTCAGTCCTGCAGATGGCTCCCATAATTTACGATGATTATGTGGTGGGGCAGGAATTAAACGGCACCGAAACCCAGATTTCGGGCTGTAACCTGTCTACTGGAGAATACATCAGGATAACAAGAGGGCCTGGTGACAAGTGGTAGCCAGCTATCTATGGAAACGTGGTGGTATGGGAGGATGACAGGCAGGGGCACGTAAACGTTTTCGGATGCATTCTTGAATGCCCCGAATCCACATCTGGTGGAGAACAGGAGCAACGAGGATATGGGGCCATCTTTGCCATATTGGCAGCAATAGGTCTCATGCTGCTGGCATTGATGGTCCTTGTCGAAAGAACACTTCGGAAGTAGCCATTGACTCTTGCAAGAAATGTTCTTATTCCCCAATTGAATCTGCACTTCATCTTTTGAGAGATCAGGTATATCACTCTATTCTATGGATGATGATGCTGCCACATGAGTAGATCCTATCGAACTGCCCAAACCGCTCAAGTGTATGAGGGACCCAGTCTGCATCATCATAGAAGTACGCAGGGCTAAGACCAAAGGAAAACGGAGCATCGAAATCAGTGATAATATGCATTCTATGATATGAAAGAGGGTAGATGTACGTGTAATTTCTCCCATATACGTAGAAGTAGGGATCCAGAGTGGAATCGTCAATCCACTGGGTAGCCTGTAGATTGTCATTGTCAGTGCCAGGCCAAAATTGCTGAGGATATGCCATTAATGCAACAAACAAGAGGGCATAGCACCATCGAGTCCTTATCCGGGAGCATATACTAAGTATTCCAAGGCTGGCCAGCACAGATCCTGGTAAAATGAAGAATGCAGGAAATCTCCAGGGCAAAAAGTCAATGGGAAATACAGGCTGAGACGCGATGAACAGAACGAGCGCCCATGTGAATATGAATGTCTTTTTTTTGCTGATGTGAGTCAGAGCGATGTACACTCCTATCATGCAGAATACTATAGTCAAAGGAGAAATCACGCTTAAATACGGAGAGAAGAACCCTGTCCCCACATAGGAAGAAGAAGAGCCTCCAGCATCAATGGAGGACATTCTAAAGGGAACATGTATCCACCACGGAGCAGACACAGCCAGTGCTGTCCCACCAGTACCCAGAGCATATCCCAGATACTCAAGTTTTTTGGAACTCAGCGTCAGAGCTACAGCTCCCACAGAAAGCACTGCGGCAAAAGCAGAAAGATGGTGCATGAGAATGACGGCTCCCAGCAGTATGCCTGCAGCTACCCACTTTTTCATGTAGAATACGTACAGAATCAAGGGGACCATGAAAATAGCAAGAGATTGGGCAGTGATTTCCGAAGTCATTATCATGTGAGGTATAAACACTGCTGTGACGCTTGCTGACAGGAGAGCTGTTTTCTCGTCAAACAAGTTTCGCACTCCCACATATACTGAGAGAATTGTCGCTGTCCCCATGCCTATGAACACTGCCTTCAGGAGACTAAAGGATATTTCGCCTGCTGCCTGAGACAAGAGAGCGCCCACGCAGTGAACACCAGGAGGATATAAGTCCAGTGTAACGGGTACAGCAGGCTCAATCCAGGGAAGAACCTCGGGAAGAGCTTTATATTGGTAAATATATGAAATAAAAGAGAGATGCGTCCATGCATCCTGTCCTCTGGGCAGAGGATCAAAGAGCGTAGAAGAACGAAGCAGAAACGCATAGCAAACCAACAGTAGAATCACAATATGTACCCTGGTTATGCGCACTCTGCCAGACACCTTCAAGGTAATGACAGGAGGATCATGATAGAAAGCTACGGCTATGAGGATTCCAGAAAGAATGCCACATGCAGCCCCTATGGAGACAATTGATATCTCCCACAGTGCGTCCAGCAGGGGACACATAATGACCATAGAGGCAAGTCCGAATCCAGTGCTATAAACAAGAATATCCAGGGCTCTCTTGTTCTTGAGGAGGACACGCTGGAGGAGAAACCCCGGCCACATCACCACTACTCCCCAGAACATGAATCCTTTCAGCCAAGAGAGCACTTCGCCAAGCATAAGAGGCACTCAGGCCACACCAATTTAAATCTTTTGTGAACTTATCATTGCCTCAGAAGAGATTGATTCTCTCACAAGAGAGGGTGAGGAAAACCTTAAATATGTTCTTCTCTCAGGACACGATGAAATGAATATTATTGCCCTTATTCCAGCATACAATGAAGAGAAGACCATAGAACGTGCCGTGAATGATGTTAAGGCCCATGTTGATACAGTGGTGGTCATAGATGATGGGTCTCACGATCAGACAGGTCAGTATGCAGAAAAGGCAGGCGCAGTTGTGGTTTCCCATCCTGAGAATAGAGGTGTAGGGGCTGCTGTGAAAACAGGGATGGAGAGAGGTCTGGAACTTGGGGCTGATATTCTGGTGAGTATTGATGCAGATGGGCAATTCGATGCAGATGATATCCCTCGATTACTTGCGCCCATCCTGTGCGATGAAGCAGATTTTGTTACAGGTTCCCGATTCTTGCTGGAGAACCCTGCAATGCCCAGGGTGAAGCGGATGGGAAATACGCTCTTCACATGGCTGGTCAATGTGCTGACGCATTCTTCATTTACTGATACCCAGTGCGGATTCAGAGCTCTTTCAAGAGAGGCTGCCCTCAGGATTACATTATTCGGGGATTTTACGTATACCCAGGAAACATTTCTGGACCTAGTTTCCAAGAAAATGCGCATGAAGGAAATTCCCGTCAGGGTAGCCTATGATGAAGCCAGAAAATCACGGGTTGTCAAGAACCCTTTGGCATATGGAGTAAGCGCTCTGCTCATTATTGTGAGGACCATGATAGACTTGTATCCTTTCAAGATTTTTGGAATGCTGGGATCAGCGATTTTCATTTCAGGAGCCGTCTCTGGATCTATTCTGTTTATTCGATGGGTATTAACATCTCAGGTCTCGCCTTACAGATCTCTGGTGACCCTGAGCGGAGTCTTGTTGATTGTTGGGTTCTTATGCATAATTCTGGCCTTGATTGCTGACATGCTGGGAAGGCAGAGGAAAATACAGGAGGAAATATTGTATTATGCTCGGGTTGAGGCACTGGAGAGGAAACACTGCAATCATGATAACACGGAACTCTTCGAGAAAAGGGAAAGCAAAAGGTGAAAAGGTGATAGAATGAGAGTCTTGGTGACAGGAGGTTGTGGCTTCATAGGCAGCCACCTGGTAGAGACGTTGAAATCCCTGGGATATGAGGTTCTTGTAGTGGACAACCTGCATACAGGGACTCTGGACAACATCCGGGGGATGGATGTCCATTTCCTGAGAAGAGACTGTGGAGCATTGACTGCAGAGGAAGTATCACACATCGATGGGATAGTCCATCTTGGCATATATTCGTCTTCCCCTATGTACAGGAAGGACCCTTCCTTGGTTGGAAAGGCAGTGACTGATTTTCTGAACATGCTGGCACTTGCCCGGACCCTGGACGTGAGAATGGTGTGGGCTTCCACATCCTCCATATATAACGGGAATCCGCTTCCCTGGAGGGAAGATATGCCCATACTGGTGAGGGATTACTACTCAGAGGCCCGATATTTCATGGAGCGACTAGCCGATCTGCACTACGACTGGTACAAGACGGAGACAGTAGGACTCCGGTTTTTTTCAGTATATGGTCCTCGGGAAGAAGCGAAAGGGCAATTCGCCAATCTGGTTTCCCAGTTTCTGTGGGCTATGAGGGAAGGAAATCCGCCCATTATCTATGGAGATGGGACCCAGAAGCGGGATTTCACCCATGTCCACGACATTGTAAAGGGAATCTTGAGAGCATTTGATTCTCACGTTGAACATGATGTTTTCAATCTGGGGACAGGTGTCTCGTGCAGCCTCAATGAAGTGGTGGATCTCATCAATGGAG
>JACVGW010000031.1:11593-12943 GCA_018992565.1 Theionarchaea archaeon | reverse complement strand
TGATTGCGCTTCATGATATGAAAGACTCAGATGTAAAGGGAAAGTATGGGGTGGCGGAACTTAAGGAGGGAAGGGTTCTCACATTCCAGGAAAAACCTCAGAACCCCCGTTCAACATTGGTCAGCACAGGAGTCTACCTCTTCCCGGAAAGGGTACTCCCTCTCTTCTCTGAATTCTTGACATATGAAGGAATGAACGGGAGACTGCCTGGAAAGGGTAAGGATGCCCCCGGTTATTTCATTGAATGGGTGCTTGAACGCGAGAATGTTGACGGATTTCCATTTGAAGAAGCCTGGCATGATATTGGAGACAGAAAGTCATATATACAGGCGAATATGGAATATGGTCACGAATCGTATGTGGGGAAGAGATGCACCATCGAAAGGTCGAGGCTTGAGGAATCAGTTGTCCTCGATGACGTTGCTGTCATAGACTGCATATTACAGAGGAGCATTGTTGATGAAGGTTGCAGGCTTGAGGGGATTACTCTTGTGGACAGTATTGTGGGAGCTGGATCCAGAATCAAGAAGTGCTAGCGCGGTTATCAAGGCTCATCCAGTAGGAACCGGGTATGCACAGGTTCAGGAGACACGTCTGAACTCTAAAACATGTTCCAGCATCAAATTATCTTTCAATTTTTCTATTGTTTTTTATTACAATTTTGAGTAAAAGATATAGAAAATGACTAGTTGCAAATAATAAGTTCCTTTTTTCTCATAGACTGGCCAATTACCATGACTTTTCAGTTTGTGAAATAAATGGAAATTGCTTCCTTTAGATACCTGAGGAAACTAATATATTGTTTAATGTCTTTTTATATTACATGCGTAACGCTTATAAGTAGAATTTCAATTAAGAAAAGTAGAGGATGATGAAGATGTCTGAACTGAATCTTTTGGTGAGAGATCCGGATGCTAATGCATCCTTAAAGAAGATGTTTGAGACCTGTCCCAGCTGCAAGACAAAAAAAATATATACAGCGCTTCGATTTGCATTGACCCAGCAGACACAATGTGAAACCTGCCAGAAGGATGTCCAGGAGTTTATGCAGTATTTCATGAAAGCCCTCTCAGAAACGGTGATTACTCCTCAGATGCTCACAGATTTTCTGAAAAGACTGCCAATAAACCCCAAGAAACTGGTGCTGACCTTGAAGAGTATGGCTACTTTTGGTGTGACTACCCCTGCAACCCTGGGAGCCCCGTTCCAGATTGTATGGGATTTTTCTTCAAAGTGCAATATCAAAACATGCAAGCAATGCTACGCCTCCCAAGTCTTTGCTTCAGGGATAGAAGACATATCTCTGGAAGAAGCTTTTTCAATCATTGACAAATTGGCAGACATGGATGT
>JACVGW010000031.1:8568-11493 GCA_018992565.1 Theionarchaea archaeon | reverse complement strand
GACATGTACGCCCTGGCAGAGGGAATTCCTTTGAATGGGTTCAATGTGCTGAACTTCTTGCCTGCGGGTGCAGGTGCTGACAACTTTGAGGAGCTAACACTTTCTGCGGAAGAATATGACGAGTTCAACAGGTGGCTATACGATCGGAGAGAGGAAGGCAAGTTTGTTATATTCTCTCTGATACCTCAGTTTACCCGAATTGCCCATGAAAAATTGATAGAACAGGGAAAGATCGATGCCAACGGAGATGCCAAGAATCTGGAGGACATATCGCCCAAATTGCTCTTGTGGATTGCTGATCCAGAACTGGCATTGTTTTACTACAACGGGAAATCTTTTAATGCCAACTTGGTGTCACAGTTCCACGGTGGATGTTCAGCAGGAAGGGTGTATGCGGGGATCACAGCCAATGGCATGCTGAAACCATGCCCCTTCTATCCATTGGAGGTAGGAGATGCCCTCCATGGTGACCTCGAAGATCTGTGGATAAACAGCCCTGAATTCAAGGAGATGAGAGATCGCAAGAACTTCGATGGGTTCTGTGCGAAGTGCACGTACAGGGATTTCTGCGGCGGTTGCAGAGGACGCTCCTGGGGACTATCAGGGGGGAATATCAAAGCCTCTGATCCCTACTGTGTTCTAGTGAGACCGTGACTATGAGTGTCATTGTGATTGGTTCTGGAATTGGAGGCTTGTGTGCAGCCTCCCTCTTATCCCTCTCAGGTGAGAAGCCTCTTGTTCTCGAAAAAGAGACGTATGTTGGAGGGAGGGCTACTTCATTTCCAGTGAAGGGATGTCTTCTTGACTACGGATGGCATGCATCTTACTACAGCAGTGGGCATGTTGGCGGCACTGTTGGGGAGATCCTTCAGCAGTTGAGACAGCCGGTGAACCTGAAGAAGCTGGACCCTCCCCTGAGCCAGTATAGACAGGGGGTTATTGAATCCGTGGTAGGGTTTAGACACGTTCCACCTGAACTACGTCCCGTGCTCATGAAATTCGCAGCAGACATCAGGAAGATCCCCTATGAGGAGACATATACCTATGATGATATGACAGTCTTGGAATGGGCCAGGGAAAAGACTGATGATCCCGTCTTGCTCAAGCATTTCAACCTTTCGAGCTATTTTGCCATCACTGCAAAAGCAGACAAAGCATCTGCGGGAGAGTACTTCCGTGTACTGCAGATTGCCACATCCATGTGCCAGGGGTTGGGATATCCTGCAGCTGGTGGTATCAGGACGATAGCAGATTCTCTGGTTCGGGGAATTGAGTCTCTGAAAGGTCAGGTTATCACAGGAGCAGAAGTGGTAGAGATGGATGTAGACGGTGAGCGTGTATCAAAAGTGTTATATGAGAAAGATGGAGAGCTGCAGGAAATCGTTCCAGATACTGTCATTTTCAACCCCCCTGTGTACTCCATTCTGGATTATATTACAGAATTTCCTTCTGAATTCTCAAAAAGAGTGAAGGCCATGAAGGGAAACCATACGGGACCTTCTACACAGGTGTATGTCTGCCTCACCAGACCATTTGTCAATATACCCTCGCTGGTTCTCCTTCCTGAAGATGCGGATATGTGGCAGCCAGGAGAACACTGCGCACTTTTTTCACCTTCAACCTGTTCTTCTGAGGTTGCACCTCCAGGGAATCAACTGGTACTCATAGCAGTTCCCTATACGGGGAGGAGCGCTGAGTCCCATGCTGTGGACCTTCTCAAAGAGGCTTTCCCAGGAGCGGGCCCCTGTATCAAATGGGTGCACTCGTTTGAGACTCCTGTGGTGGATGGACTGGCAAAACATGTGGGATGGGTCGGGAGGCATAAAGTGCCTGTTTCCTCACCGTTGGAGAATCTCTACTTTGTGGGAGACACGGTAGAGGGAACTGGGCCGGGAATGGAGCTTCCTGCAGATTCCGCTCAGAGATGCGTTTACCAAATACAGAGGGGGTCTTCATGAGAAGCGTGCAATCCCTGGAGAAAGGATCTACCTCTAAGATCTGGGGTGCTCTTGAGTTTATACGGATTTTCAATATGAGTATGCCCTTCACATCAGGTCTGATTGGTGTGATAATGGCAACTCAGGAAGTGCGCATTGATATCACTGCGCTCTGCGGGATGTTCATACCTGTTTTTCTGTGGGCGGGAGGTCAGGTATTTAATGACATATTTGATCTTGACGTGGACACCATTAACACACCCTACCGGGCTGTCCCTTCAGGACGATTCACCCTGCGGGAATCAGTGGCATTCGGGGGATTGCTGACGCTTTCAGGAATAGCGCTGTCTGTTGCCACCAGGAGTTATGTATGCCCCAGTCTGACCCTTTTTGCCATTCTCATGTCAAATGTATATTCATATACTACAAAGAGAAATGGTATTTCGGGCCACATAACCTTTGCTTTCTGTGTCTTACTCTGCATCTATATTGGACAATCTGCAGTTGCAGGAAGGATCACTTCATGGTGGGCTCCTCTGGGCGTATTTCTGTATCATATAGCCATTAACATCATGGCCTCTGTGGGTGATGTTCCTGGAGATAAAAAGACTCACGTTATGACGCTCCCCGTACAGGTGGGAATGAGAAGGTCAACATATGTAGCCTCTCTCTTCTGGATTGCAGGAGTTGTGTGGAGTGCTTGGGTGTCCAACTTCACTTTGACCTTTGCCACCATCATGGGTTGTGTGGTGATACTTTCTCTGTACAATACACAGCTCCTTCTGCAGCATCCCACCCCAGCCAATGCAACCACCACATTGCGCCTGTTCCGCTTGGGTACTATTATGCTCCAGATCTCACTGATAGTCCAGTATCTGGAAGGAGCTCACTTGACTGTGCTCCTGGCTGCCATTGGTACATTCACTGTGACCACCTTTCTCCTCTTTGAGATACCCAAAGGAATCCGGGTTTCAGTTGAGGGGGTGAC
>JACVGW010000031.1:0-8468 GCA_018992565.1 Theionarchaea archaeon | reverse complement strand
GTGTATGATCTCTTCCTGGACACCGGAATGACTCACTACCTCATGGGACATGAACAGGCAGCAGCCCATGCGGCAGATGGGTTTTTTAGAGCATGCGGGAACATTGCTGTGGCCATGGCCACCTCCGGACCAGGATCTCTTAATTTGACTACAGGACTGGCGACAGCATATAAGGATCGTTCAGCCCTGCTGGCAATTACGGGACAGACTTCTCTTTCCAGGATAGGAACTGATTCTTTTCAGGAAGTGGAAACAACATCAGTATTTGACCCAATTGTGAAGAGCTCTGCACTGGTAACCACTCCCAAGCTTGTAGAATACATGGTGAAAAAAATGATACGAATCAGTACCAGCAGTCCTCCTGGGCCAGTTCACCTGGATTTCCCTCGCGATGTTCAGACTGGACAGACTGCCTGGCTTCCTGGCTTTGATGAGAACACCTTTCCCTCATCCCCTAGGATCCCTTACAATGATATATGTGCCACAGCAACCCTCCTTATGGATTCCCAGCTCCCAGTCGTCATAGTTGGTGGAGGAGTTGTGCGCTCACAGGTTTCAGAAAAGGTGTACGATCTCTGTCACCTGCTGAACTGCCCTGTGGTGACGACCTTGATGGGTAAGAGTGGGTTTCCTGAGTGTGATCCCCTGTTTTGCGGGATGATTGGCAGCAATGGTTCACAGCATGCCAACCACATTGTACAGCGAGCCGATGTTGTCCTGGCCCTGGGAACCAGGCTTTCTGACAGGACAGTGTGGAGTGTCTCAGAGTTTGCTCCGAGAGCACACATTGTATGTGTCAATGTGGAAGACAGGGTGGGAACAGCTCTGGAGAATACCATGCTGGTGAAGGGGGACTTGAGAACAGTGCTTCCTATACTCCTGGCATTGCTTTCCGAGAGACCTCACACACCTCAATGGGAAGAATCAGAATCAGAATCCGAGGTCATGACACCTGAAGGGCCACTTCTCAGTCCTGTAGCCGTACTCAAAACGCTGAGGAAAGTGTTCCCACCAGACTCCATTTTCATTACAGATACTGGTCAACATCAGTTATTTGCTGCCAACTACCTGAGGATTTCGAGACCATCTCGGTTCATTACCTCTGGAGGGCTGGGCTGCATGGGATTCGGGCTTCCTGCTGCTCTTGGAGCTAAAGTAGCCTGTCCGGCAAGTCCTGTGGTAAACATAGGAGGAGACGGCAGTTTTCTCATGATGTGTCAGGAACTGGTCACCTTTGTAAGGAACCAACTCGCTGTGACAGTGTGCATTTTCAACAATGGATATCTCGGCATGATTCGACAGAGCCAGCTGTCATGCTTCAACAGGATTTCAGAAATCGATCTCTCACCTCTTCCCGACTTTGCCAGGCTGGCAGAGTCCTTCGGGGCTGAAGGAGTGAGAATTGAAACCCTTGAGGAATTGCTGGAATTGGAGCCAGAGCCTGAGAGGACCACTGTTGTGGATATCCCTATAGATCCAGATGTTCCAGTTCCGTCCCACAGCTATTCCTGGACTGGCAGGTGATTTGATGAAAGATGTCGCTCGATTCATAGCCGACAGATGCTTGAATCTTCAGACAGATGAGGATGTACTTGTAGTCTGCGACTACCCACATCTTGGAATAGGAAAACCCTTTGGAGAAGGTCTTTCCTCTCCTCTGGTGTGTATACCTCCAGCACGTTGTAATGGGGAGGAGCCCTCGCCCCAGATATCTCATATGTTCACTGAATATGATGCTATTATGGCTCTCACCACCTTCTCGTTGGGTCCTACTGATGCACGGAAAAAAGCCTGTGAGAAGGGAGCCCGGTTTATTTCAATGGCGGGGATCACTGAAGAATCCCTGAAGACTATTGTTGACACAGACTATGAACTCCTTGAGGAACGAGGCCTGTGCCTGCAGGAGATATTTGAACGAGGAGAATACGTCACTGTTGAATCAGGTGGACTTCATCTTGAAATGTCGATCAAGGAGAGGCACCCCCTGCCTCTTACAGGTGACTACACAAGACAGGGTGCATTTGGAACTCTCCCGGAGGGGGAAGTGCTCATATCACCAGTGGAAGAGAGTGTTGAAGGCTCTTATGTGGTGGATGTTGGCATGGTTGGTCTGGGGTTTCTTAAAGACCCTATCACTTTCCATGTACGTGAAGGACAGGTAGTATCCTGTGAGGGAGGACCAGAGAACCTGGAACCCCTCTTAAATGCCCATCCGGGGAGCAGGCAAATTGCTGAATGCGCTGTGGGTATGAATCCTGCAGCCACGTACAATACCGTTTTTGAAGCCAAGAAGATAGAAGGAACCTGTCACATCTCTCTGGGAGACAACCATACTATTGGGGGATGTCACAGAGCAGGAATCCACATGGATGGAGTCATATCTGCACCCACAGTCATAATAGACAGGACAGTAGTTGTGGACCATGGAACCCTGGTGATATGATGGAGCATACATTGAGAGATATTTTCAAAGAGAGAGCGTTTTTTGAGCCTGCTGATCTTTTCTGTTATTCCAGAGATGCCGTCCCTTGCCTGGAAGGAATGCCTGATGCTGTTGTCCAGCCCAAAACCAAGAAGGAGGTTAAATCCCTGGTAGAGGCTGCCAAGAAGGAAGGATGGAACCTCATACCTCGAGGAAGGGGAACTGGTACCTTTGGAGGAGCAGTCCCTGTGGAAGGCGGGATCATCGTCGATTTTGCCCATATGAATAGAATTGAAGAAGTGAACAAAACGAGACACTACGTGAGAGTACAGCCAGGATGCAGTATATCCCACATAGATACAACCCTGGCACGAGCTGGGTTACAACTCCCCGTGATCCCCTGGAGTTCCCCCGGCGCCAGCATTGGTGGGTTTGTTGCTACCAACGGCGTGGGGCTGGGATCGTACCAATATGGAAGAATAAAACAGCAGGTCCTGGACATGACGGTGATAACAGGAAATGGAGATGAGTTCTCACTGGGGAGTGTGACTGAATACACTCCAGGATACAACCTCTGTGAGCTGTTTGTGGGGTCTGAGGGTACACTGGGATTCATAACCAGCATTCTTCTCACATCTATTAATAAGCAGAATCAAACAGTGGTTTCAGCCTTTTTTGGGAGTTTCGAGGACACATTGGCCTGTGTACAGGAGGTAGCTCTCACAGATCTCTGTCCCTACACCATTATATATGATGATGCCACAACATTTGACTTTGTCAGGGAGGTTACTCTTGGAAACCCTGCTGCCACAATTGACAGGAACAAGAGAAATTCCTCAGGATATCTCTTGATGGTATTCCAGCAGTTTGGGGAACAGGAGAAATGTACGCTGGAATCCATAGTACGTCACTACAACTCTCACCTGAACATTGGAGGCATTTCTGCGGGGCTCTGGAAAAACCTTTCTTCATTTCTTCCGAAAGTGTATCGCGTTGGAATGATCTCCTTTGAAGACACCTTCGTACCCGTGGATTGTGTCTTTGACGTTGCTCTCAGATGCTGGGAAAAGGCAGACGAATTGTCTGTAAGAATGTTCATGGGGGGCTATGTGGCCTCCCGGCGCACATTGGTCCTCTTCCCGGGGATGGTGGTAAATGAAAGGGACGAAGAGGAAGTAAAAAGAGTAAAGGTGGCAAAAGATGAGATTATCAAAATAACTCTAGAACATGGAGGAGGGATAAGCGCTTTGGGGGGCGATAAAGTAGGTTATCTTTGTGGATACCCTGCAAGGAGAAAGGTTATGCAGGACATAAAGGACGTCTTTGATCCGTGTCACATTATGAACAGGGGGAAGCTGGGGTTAAGGTGATGAAATGAACCCTCATCAGTGTGATATATTTGAATGCGGCTCCTGTGGTTACTGCCTTGATGGGTGTGCTGTGTACTCTGCGACATATAGTGAAGCGTTGTCGCCTCGTGCTAAGAGCATACTCTTGAGAAAATATGCAGAAGGACTTCTGGACTTACAGTCTGTCACTGAACGACTGTACACCTGCACCATGTGTGGACGATGTGAAGATGTTTGCCCTTCCCATGCAAAGATCACACAAGCGGTCAAGACATGGAGAGCTGCACATCCTCTTGAGAACCATACACTTCGTCAATCAGTCCAATCAGCATGTGAGATGGGCAACCCTTATACAAGGCCACAGTCCGAGAGAGAGTCCTGGCTTGCACTATCTTCTGATCCTGAAGCAGATGTAGCGTATTTTCCGGGGTGCACAACTTCACTGATGCAGCCTCAGATAGCCCAGAGCTTTATGAGGGTCGTCAAAGATAGGCTACCCCTTCAAGTTATTGATGATGTGTGCTGCGGCTCTCTTCTGTCAAGAACTGGATTCTTAGCAGAAGCCCAAGAGATAATGGAACGTAATATAACCTACTTTAAAACCAAAGGGATAAAGACTCTAATCACATCATGCGCAGGTTGTTATTCCCACTTTCTTGAGTACCCTTTCAACATTAGAGTCATGCACACATCAGAAATACTCAACACCTACCTTGATGAATTAGAACCTCAGCCTCTTTGCACCACCTACCATGATCCGTGCCACCTCCTGAGAAATTCAATTACCTCGCAGCCGCGGCGAATACTCAGCTCTCTGTCATCCTACACGGAGAAGGAATCTCAGAGCTGCTGCGGAGCAGGAGGGGGCATGCTTTTGAACTTCAGAGAAGTGGCTGATTCTATCTGCCGTACAATGCTCAAGAATTCTCTTCCGGATGTTACCCTGGTCACAGCCTGTCCCTTTTGCCTGTACCATATGAAACGGAATTCATTCCACAAGATGATGAGTATTGAAGAACTTGTGGCTTCATGCGTGTGAAATCTCTTCGAACAGTCCACGAGGTGAAAGAATCTTTATGATCACTCGATTCCGAAGTCTTTCCTGATACTCTGCACCACAGAAAGATGCTTGTCTACCTGTTCCCCCTCCATGCGTGCTTTTTCTATGAGCTGTTCAAGAACTTCTACAGAGGCGCCGAGCCTCTTCTGCCTCTCAGGAAAGAGGCTGGCTATCTCCTTTATCTCAGCAGCGTATCCTTTGAAGACATATGTCATCAACCCCCCTTCTTCAGTTTCTTCTGCAACACCCAGTATTTTAAAGTTCTCCATAGCAACATTGATATCAGCATTTCTAACTCCAAATCGTTCTGCAAGCTCATTTTGCGTAACTCTTGGCTTTATCAATCTGAAAAACATCTGAATCTTCCCCTGGAGCTCATTATTCTGAATGTCTTTGGAGAGTCTTCCAAATTCATCAATAAACTCTTGGTTCAAATCCATGCAATTCCTCCATTCATATGGTTCTTGCTTTCACGATTACGTGTTCTCACTCTTGTGCTCTAGGCAGTCAGGACGCGGCCCAGGCAGATGATTCATTGAAATCATCACCTTCTTTTTCACATGTGCATTTATAAAGCCTTCTATGGATAATTAATCATAGATTAGTGATATAAAAAGAAAAGAATTGGCTTTTTGTCTAAAGCTTTCTTCTTATGGACTAAAGAGCATATTGGGAAATATCTATCAACGAAAAAGAAAAAGTAATATTATAGTGGATCGCATGAGGCTCTAAAGGGTTCGTAGGCGAAAATCTTAAATAGCGGGCGAAAATCTTAGGACTATGAGCATGAAGGAACGTGTCTTTGGAATGACTCTCAAAAGTGTTTTTAGAAGAAAGATGAGGAGCGGACTGACAGTTCTCGGTATTGCTATTGGAATAATGTTGGTGACTGCTTTGCTGATGGTATCTACAGGATTGGAAGCTCAGTTCAAGAGAGTCATTGAAGAAGGTGGCGGTGACTTTGTTGTCATGGAGAAAAATGCACCTGATCTCATGTTGAGTAGGGTGGACAGCACTACACAACAGGCTCTTGAGCAGATGGAAGGCATTTCCTGGGTTTCAGGAATGATTTTCACTACAGCACAGATTGGAGACAGATCGTATATCATGACATTTGGCATGGAAGCTACTGAAAGGAACCTCCAACGATTCAAAATTACTCAAGGGAGAACCCTCAACCAAGGTGACACAGGTAAGGTCATCATAGGCAGGATGATTTCAGTGCAAGAGGGATATCAGGTAGGGGATGCTCTCAAAATAAAGGGCAATTCTTTTGATGTCGTCGGTATCTATGAGACAGGAGCCTCTTTTGAAGATGGCGGTGTCATCATCCCTCTGTCCGAGGTGCAGACTCTCTTTGATATGAAAAATCAGGTTTCACTGCTTCGAGTAAAAGTAGAAGACAGCAACAATGTGGATGTAATCAGAGACGAAGTAGAAAGCAAGTTCTCGAGATTCATGGCGTTGAAGAGCACAGAAGTAGCATCAAAACAGGAGGACCTCCAGCTGATTACGAGTATTTCTGCTCTCATTTCTCTCATTGCTATAGTCGTGGGCAGTATTATTGTCATGAACACCATGATTATGTCAATTATGGAGAGAACGCGGGAAATCGGAATCTTGAGAGCAGTGGGTTGGAAGAAAAGGAAGATACTGTCCATGGTTCTCAAGGAATCACTTGCCATCAGTATTATTGGAGGAATCATAGGAATTGTGATAGCCGCGGGACTGGTGAATGCACTGGCTGAAGCAGCTCAGCTTCCAGTAGATCTCCCTGTCACAGCAGACCTTGTGGTGAGTGCCTTTGTTATTGCAGTGATTCTCGGTGTTCTGGGAGGATTCTACCCTGCATGGAGAGCTTCCAGGATGAGCCCTATGGAGGCTTTATCTCATGAATGAGGTGATACCATGTTTCTTCAAACAGAAAACTTGACCAAGCAATTTGGCGAAGTACAGGCAGTGAAGAGTATTAGCCTAGGGATTGAGGGAGGCGAGTTTGTCTCCATCATGGGCCCCTCGGGTTCCGGCAAGACAACGCTTCTCACTCTAATTGGTGCTTTGGACACTCCCACGTCTGGAGAGGTATTCATTGATGGTGAACCCCTCTCAGGCATCAAAGACGTGGATGCCTTCAGATCACGGAAAGTAGGATTTGTCTTCCAATTTCACAATCTCATAGGCTACTTGACGGCTCTTGAGAACGTGGAGATACCCATGCATGGACTGGTTTCAGGGGCTGAGCGTCGAGCACGAGCAATTGATCTTCTGAAGGTGGTGGGCCTGGGAGAGAGACTGCACCACACGCCATCTCAACTCTCAGGCGGGGAACGACAGAGAGTGGCGGTTGCTAGAGCCCTGGTGAACGATCCTGTTCTTGTTCTTGCAGATGAACCTACGGGTGAGCTGGATTCGACAACTTCAATGGAGGTCATTCAGCTCATGAAAAAGATCAGCAAGGAAAAGGGAACGACCTTCATTGTGGTAACCCATGATCCCGAAGTGGCAAAGAAAGCTGAAAGGATCATCTTCTTAAAAGATGGGACAATCTCGAGACAGGAAGCTGTCAAGAGCGAATCTGTAGAAGACATTCTGGCCTTGAGGAATTCAGCCTTTGGTGCGCAGTTGATCAACAGGAAGGTCACCGATCCCTACATGGAGAACCTGGGAGTCTTCAAGAAAGGGACCCTCACTAAGGAGGGAGAAGCATTACTTTCCATACTGGAGAAGGCCGAATCTGTTGAACGTGATTAAGAACCTTCTTCTTTTTTTCTTTTTTGAAGCCCTGAAGACCATGAACCAGTATTTTCATGATATAGAGATATCGAGAAATATTCACAGCAAAAGGTTTGCATTGATGACACCATAGGGATATATATATGTATTCTTGTATCTTCTTCATGAACGATAAGAAGTATAGAGGATGTATTGTAATTACTGTGCTTTTTTCTCTCTTTTTTATTGTAGGAATTCTGAGACTATATACACACATTCTTGATCCTGTGGATGCAGTGACGGTATCATGGAATGTTCCGGATGCAGTGTGGCAGATACTCCATCTGTTGGCAGGAATTGCTCCTTTTGTTGGACCTGCCCTCTACTGGTGGGGATTGAAAAGGGATGGTGCTGTACTCACTGCCACGTTCTATGGTGCGGGAGCAGCCGGGTTGCTGGCCAAGGTGGGATTCGGCCTTTCGAGACCCCCAGGATCATCAGAAGTTGGATACGGGTATCCTTCAGGAAGTCCACAGAATGCTGTAATAGGATGGGGATTTCTCACCAGATACTGGAAACCCTGGATATATGTAGGAGCAGTTGTTTCTTTCGCTGTAGGGATATCTCGACTTGGTCTGGGAGAGCACTACATTACTGACGTCATTGGAGGCTGGCTTCTGGGGATAGCAGCCCTGTATCTTGCCTTTCACGCGTGTCATCTACAGGTTCCCGAAGAGCTGTGGAAACGATGGGCACTGATCATAGTAGTCTGCGGTCTGGTAGCTGGTGTGGGATGGAATACTGAGCTCGTTCCAGAGTACATGGGTATGGTCACAGGATTTCTCCTGGGGTACAGCATGATGAGAATGTCCTGGGAACCCACCAGCAGACTGAAAGGAAGTGTGGTGATTGTCCTGGGGATTCT
>JACVGW010000030.1:25324-26830 GCA_018992565.1 Theionarchaea archaeon | reverse complement strand
AATAATGTCACCTCTCAGCAACTCATACGTGGTCTTGGATGGTAATTCTATCTCATTCCCATCTCTTGTCAGTACATTCTTGCCCTTCCTTCCCTTTTCCCCACCAAATAGTCCATAAGGAGCAAATTTTCTTCTCTCACTCTGGATGGATACAGTACAATCTGTGAGAACCTCCAACCCTCTCTTAATCCCCAATCCACCCCTGAACTTCCCCTTTCCACCAGAATTCTCAATCAAGGAGTACTCCTTCACCAGAAAAGGATAACTCATTTCAAGAGCTTCAACAGGAGTATTCAGTGTATTGGACATGTGAGTATGAACACCATCAATACCATCCTTGTCGTGACGGGCACCCATGCCCCCTCCGATAGTCTCATAGTAAGCAAAGGACTTACCACAAAAAGCACCCCCAATAGTCACATTGTTCATGGTTCCCTGACAGCCAGCAATCACCTTTTCTGGTGCGACCTGCGAAAATGCCTTCAGCAGGACATCTACAATCCTCTGTGATGTCTCCACATTGCCTGCAGACACCGCATGAGGGTGAACAGGGTTTAACAAGCAACCTTCAGGGACAACAATACTCACCGGGCGGTAGCACCCTTCATTAGGTGGTATTCCTGGATCCGTGACACACCGCACTGCATAATATACGCAGGACACAGTTACAGCATACACTGCATTGATATTCCCCTTTGTCTGCTTATCAGTCCCAGTAAAATCACAGATGAGCCCTTTCTTGCCCCTCCCACCCGTTTCCAGAGTAACAGCAATCCGCACCGGATCATCTGTAATTCCATCGTTATCCATGAAATCCTCAGCAATATACTCTCCTGGAGGAAATTCCTTGATTTTTTTGAGCATTCTCCTTTCAGAATAATCCATTACCTCTTCAAATGCTCTTGTTACTGTCTTTCTACCGTATTTTTCAACCAACTCTACAATGCGTTTCCTTCCTATCTGGCAGGCAGAATACTGGGCCTTCAGGTCACCTTTCCTTTCATCTGGAGTCCTTACATTCCTCAATATGAGGCGCAGAATATCTGTATCCAGTACCCCCTTCTGATACAATTTTACAGGAGGTATAATCACTCCCTCCTGAAATACCTCTCTGGAGTCCCCGGGCATACTCCCTGGAGTTTTTCCACCCACGTCTGCATGGTGGGCCCTGCAGGCTGCAACCCCCAGTAAATCTCCATAGAAGACAGGTGCTATCAACGTGATATCTGGAAGGTGTGTACCTCCCCAGTAAGGATCATTCAAAATGATGATATCTCCCTCTTCAAGGGCAAATTCTCTTAGAGCGCCCTTTACCGATAATGGCATAGAACCCAGGTGGACTGGTATGTGCTCAGCCTGGGACACCATTCTCCCTTCAGCATCGAATATTGCACAGGAGAAATCCTTCCTCTCTTTGATATTGGGGGAAAAGGCTGTCCTGCCCAGGACTGCTCCCATTTCCTCTGCCACTGACTGCAGAGAACAGCGCAGTATTTCAAGAGTGAC
>JACVGW010000030.1:0-25224 GCA_018992565.1 Theionarchaea archaeon | reverse complement strand
CCTCTCTTTGATATTGGGGGAAAAGGCTGTCCTGCCCAGGACTGCTCCCATTTCCTCTGCCACTGACTGCAGAGAACAGCGCAGTATTTCAAGAGTGACAGCATCCATCTATGTCACCTCTCCAAGGAGGTTACCATACTCATCTACAGTCACTTTCCATCCTGGTGGAATCAGGACGGTGGATTCCATTTCATCAATGACAGCAGGACCCTCAATGCAGTGACCGCTTTTCAGCCCGTCTCTCTCATAGACAGGAGTCTCCATGAATTCGCCAAAAAACACTGCCCGAACTTCTCTCGCTGAAGGGGTTCCTCTTCCTTTCTCCACCCGAGGCAGTTCAATCTTCTGTTGCGTGCCTATGCCCACCACTCTAAAATTGACGAATTCCACAGGCGATGTCTCGTCACTGTATCCATATACTGCGTGATGCGTCTGGTGGAACCTCTGTACTGCATTATCGGCAGGAATGCGAAGCTCATAGGACTGACCACAGTATCGGGTATCTATAAACTGCTGCAACACCATTCTATCCTTGGAAACACCCTCTCTCTCCAGAATCTCAACTGCCTTTCTTTCAAGATCTTCAAATATTGCTCTTGTATCCTGTTCAGGGCTCATCTTTCTTGTCAGTACAAATTCATGCTTTATGTCTGCTGAAACCATCCCCAGAGCAGAAAAAACTCCAGGATATACAGGGATGAATACCCGGGGGATGGACAACTCCTGTGCCAGTTCACATGCATGAAGAGGACCTGCTCCTCCAAACGCCAGCAAGACAAAATCGCGGGGATCATGTCCCCTCTCTACAGAAACGACCCTGATACCCTGGCACATGTTGGCGTTGGCCACTCTTATGATCCCAGATGCCAATTCAACGAGATCAAACCCTGTCCTATCACACAAGGCATCCATTGCCTTTCTGGCTAGATCAGTATTCAATGTCAATTCATTTCCCAGGGTCTTGCCCAGCCTGCCCAGGATCAGATTAGCATCAGTTACTGTAGGCACATCTCCTCCTCTTCCATAACAGGCAGGACCAGGAACTGCTTCAGCAGATAGGGGGCCCACCCGCAAAGCCCCTCCTTCATCCAGCCAGGCAATGCTTCCTCCTCCTGCCCCAATAGTGTGGATATCTATCATGGGAATCCTCAAGGGATACCCTTCTATAGACCCTTCTGTGGTTATAGTGGGTTCACCTTTGATCACTGAAATATCTGTACTGGTCCCCCCCATATCCAGGGTAATCAGCTTCTTCTGTCCTACCACGTCGCCCACAACATGAGAGGCAATAACGCCGCCCGCAGGACCAGATAGCACTGTATGGACTGGCTTTTCTCTGGCTGAGTGGGCAGTCATAACCCCGCCAGACGATTCTATCACAAGTAATTTGTCAGAAATCGTGGTTTCCAGCCGGGACAAGTACCTGTCAATAACAGGCATCAGGTACGCATTGATGACAGTGGTTGACATCCTTTCATACTCTCTGAATTCAGGGAGGATGTCACTGGAAATACAAACTGGTAGGGAAATCATTGATTGTATCTTCTGTTCGTGCACAGGGTTAGCATATGAATGCAGAAGGCAGACAGCCACCGATTCAGTCTCTTTTGGGAGGACAATCAGTTTTTCCTTCAAATCTTCCAGTATTTCCCCCTTGTAATTGATTCTGCCAGATACTTCAATCCTCCTGTCTCTTGGCACCAGAGGGGGAGGACGATCCACTGAAAAATCATAGAGCGACGGCCTGTTCTGCCTCCCGATCTCCAGAACATCACGGAACCCGTTATTAGTAATCAAGGTGACCTGAGCTCCCTTCCTCTGGAGGACAGCATTTGTTCCCACTGTCATGCCGTGAACTAGCGTATCATACTCAGGTGTAACCATGGCTATTCCTTTAATAATCCCTTCTGCAAAATCGTGAGGGGTAGTGGGCACCTTCGAAACCTTAATTTCGCCTTTGGATATGAATACCGTATCGGTAAAGGTACCGCCCACATCACACCCTACTATCATGGCAGTTCCTCCAACAATCTGCCCAGACCTGATATGCTTTTCGTTTTCACTTTCACTTTTCCACCTGAGCCAGTGAGTGCCCCCCACAGACTTGCAGAGTTGCTGGATACGACTGGAATCCCCAATTCATCTTCCAGCTTCTGTATCACATCAAAGGTTCCAAAATTGGTGCAGCTTATAAAGATGGCATCTGCTCTCTTAAGAGATTTCGCCAGATCATAAGCTGTTTCCTGCTCTCCTATCTCTGTATTACTTGTGAGGTTCAATCCTCTAATATCCGGAACAGTAAATCCATGAGACTCTAGAAAAGCCTTTTCCTTCTGGGTTATTGCGTCAATATAGGGAGTTCCCACCGAGACTGTTTCTACATGAAGAGCATGAAGAGCATTGACTACTGCTTCCGATGTTGTAACAACAGGGACAGTAGCAGCAGCAAAGGACTTCTTAATATTCTCTATGAAACTGCCGGACGTGCATCCATACACAATGACTGCTGGGTTACAATCTGTGAGCAGCTGGACTGCTCTTTCTACTTCTGTATTCATATTCTTCAAGGATGCTTCATCCACTGTCCTGAGAGCAATCCTGGTGGAGTGAACGATCACGTAACGGGACAGTTCTTCTTCCATGACAGTATTTGAAGAGGGAAGTATGAGACCGAGATGCATAGTACATCTTGAAAAGGCCGTTTTTAGTCTTTTGCTTCTTGTGGTAAATGGGTCTCTCAATTATCCACCGAGTTTCGAATGGATTCATATCACTCTACATTGCTTGTCTGTATAGGAATATTTCCATCTTTGAGTTGAGCAAGATGCTATACCTCATCCAGGCCCTCTAACAGAGTCAGCATCGCGGGATTCGCTTTTGCTTCATCATTTCATCGCACGAGCATTTTGCAGAATTCACTGGTCTTTTCTTTTTCCTGATATAATGCAAGTATTGTCCTGATGGCATCGGATCTGTTCTAAATTTCCCTTCGGAAACCCACTTGTCAATTTCTGAAATACCTTCCTCAGGAAGTCCTAATTGAACCCGGACCATAGTATCACTGTGAACTGTACCAGGTTCTGCTCATAAGTCGTTGCATGCTCGTCTCAAGCGCGGTTGTATGCCACTTTTCTTCTCGCTCATTCAGATATTACCTACATTTCCCTTTCTATTACACGTATCCGCCCTTTTTCCTCAATATGACAAAAAGGACAAGGATTGCAGCCAACAGAAGAGGAATCAGAAATACGAGCTTTGTATATACATCCATCTCGGATGGAGTCTCCACTTCCTCTGGATTCACAGTAAATGAAAGTATTGTCCCTTTTTCAGTGAGCAAAGTGACGTTGTCTCCAATTGCATACTCACCATGTAGTGAAAAGCACGTTTGGGCATTTCCCTGCAAAATCTCTTGCAGCTGGGAAGTGATCAACGAATCATTCTTATATTCACTGCTCATAATGCTTTCTGTATCCAGCTTATTCTGGAAGCATACAGTGAGGATAGCTCCTTCCAGATGGTAGGTTTCGAGTACAAGATATTCTGCTTCGTAGTCTTCAGTCTCTCCCTCATGAGGTTGCTGGTCTTCGCCTGTAATCCAGAACCCCAATCTGCTAGATAACGAGTGTCCGTACAAGTCCAAGCGGTCATTTCTGCCCTCAGTCCATACCACAGTGTCTCCATGGATTGCTGGCATCAATTGATTGTTAGGAACAACTGCTATGGCAAATTCCTCCTCTGCCGCTAAATCATAGCCATAGACATCGAAGTCACCATTTCGATCATCCACCCAGACCACAATATTCCCATATATTCCTCCCAAGGCCTGACTGCTGGGGTTTATTACTATGGGAACCTCTTGGGCTGTGGTTAGATTGTAACCATAGATATCCCAGTTTCCGTTTCTATTGTCTCTCCATATAACAAAATCCTCAAAGATTTCTGGAACTTTCTGGTCTCCAGGGGCTACAGCTATCGGAATTTCCTTTCCTGTCAACACGTCACAAGCATAGATGTCCCAACTACCATTCCTGTCATCTGACCATACAACAACATTGTCATAGATCGCTGGACTCATCTGGTTCGATTCAGCACTGCTCAGGTAAAGCTCTTCTCCTGTGGACAGGTTGTATCCATAGATATCCCAGTTGCCATTCCTGTTGTCTGCCCATAAGACAATGCCATCATAGATTGCTGTATCCATTTGATCGCCATCTGCTTTTGCTACCTCAAACTCCTGTCCTGTGGTCAGGTTATACCCATAGATGTCCCAATTTCGGTTTCTGTAGTCCATCCAGACAACAATATCGTCATAGACTGCAGGAAACTCTTGAGGGCCTGCATGCGTGGTGACCTGGAACATATGCTTTGTCGCAAGATTATACCCATAGATGTCCTCTCGACTATTGGTCGTGGCCATCCAGACTACAATGTCTCCATAGATAGCTGCTCCCCAGTGATCCTGCAGAGTGTCAGAATCCCCAGAAACGATTGCGCCTTCAATAGACAATGTCAGTGCCAAGAAAGCCATGACCAGATTAATGTTCCTTGACCTCATCATTATTCTCTCCATATTCCTGCGATCAGTGCAAGACCTCACATCACAGTGGACAAGATACATACATACTTTTCGTGTATATAACTTTTTTCCATGATTTATGATAACTTGGCAATAATCAAAAAGAACCAGGAATTCTACCTTACGGGAATTCCACTCCTAGTACTTCCCAATACCAAATGCCAAGAGTATGAGTGCCGGACCAGTGAACTGGGTTGGAACGGGATGTCTTCACCAGACTTCGGGTTCACTACTTTTCCGTATTCTATCCTCTATTTCATCAAGAATAGAGAAAACAAGCTGAAAATCTTCAAGGGAGGCCTCAGTGGTGAGCAAAGCTATCAAGATATTCCTATTGGATCTTCTTGCGAGGCCAATATGTCGAAGCGAGGCAATAGAAGTCTCTTTTCTGGGGAAATAGGGTTTGAGTTCGTCACTAATTGTGTCAGGTGGCCCTTTCAAGACTTTCAATCCCGGGGGCAAAAATCGCCCTATAGGATCAGGTGCGAGACATCTTGCAAAGTAGTACGGAGATACCCTTATTCTTGAAGGCCATGAAGTCTCTTTCCAAACCTGGTAGTGTTCAGGAGGAGGTTCGCCACGTGGACTGAAGTACTTGAGATAAATCCAAATAGAATATGGACTAGAGGAAAAATAGTAGAGAATTGACTCTTTCTGTGTTGAAAGAATAAATCTCAGCCAATCAAACTCGATTTCGTCTTCAAAAAGGCAGAATAATCTCGAGAAGACTTCCGCTGCTGATCCCAGGTGATAAAACTGCATTCCTATGAGAAGTACCAGTAATATGATTACTGCTAGAATTGTGTTGAGCCACAAGAAAAGGAGAGGAATGACTGAAAAAAAGAAGGATGCTATGAGGCATATACCTATACTTTTGTAGATTCGCCAGTATCTTATTGGAAATGGTCTTCTCTTCATTCTGTTCACTTCCAAAACATCAGCTGTCCTCCATTATTTTTCGAGCTCTTTCTTCTTCACACGTTAATAAAGATACTCCTGCCGAGCTACTCACTGTCGGAGAAGAGAATCCTCTTCTCATCTGAACCCACTGAGGAGCCACAGCTTCAGAGTACTCTTTGCTCATCGTGGTCATCCTGTTTTTCTACCCTGAAGAATGAACACTTTTTATATTAACCAACCATATACATATCCTGAGTTACACAGATGAAGTTAGTCCAAGCATCAGGAATATTCGTCAAAATCGCAAAAATTCATGCAACTGTGGACAGAATGCCCAAAGGTTTATATGCATCAAATGTCTAATACTCTCAGGCGAGATACATGGCTGAAAAAGGTGTTCTTACCAAGAGCTGGATTCTGGTTTCCATGATTGCGATTTTGCTATTCTCCACTGTAGGGCTGCCACTATTAATGTATGGACAGGGCAACTTCGGGAACAGATTCGGTGGGAATCGTGGTAGTTCTCTTCCTCCAATTATACCTCATGCTATAGAGGAGTTTGTTAGCATCCGTCAGGAAGATTGCTGGGTCAGTATATCTGCTCATGTAAATGAAGGGGACTACGACATTGCCCGGGTCATTTGTATTTTCAGATCAGGAACCCAGCTTGAATTGATGTACAATGGAAGAACAGGGCGGTACGACGGGTCTATTTGCTTGGACAGGGGACCATACGATTACTATTTGTCTGTCTACACTGTGGATGGCTTGATGTGGAGAATGCCAGGAGATGGTTACTGGAGATTTCAGGCGAGATAGGTAGATCAAGATCCCCATGAAAGAGAAAACAGCCCCGCTTTTAGTTTTAGTTATGCTTCTTGTGTTACTTGCTCTTTCTGTAAGAATTATGAGTCTCGAACATCAGACTCTACCATGGGCCGACCCCTGGCTCCACTATACAGTGACCAAGACAGACTTTGCTCAAACGCATCATTACTCCCCCTGGAACAACCTCTCGAATTTCCCGGGAACTGGGAAGAACTGGACTCCTCCAGGGTTCTACTATATTCTTCTTATTCCCTACGAGGTTATGTCTGATAATGAGTCCCATCTCATGCATTTCTTCCAGCTGTGGCCCATTCTTTTTGGAACGAGTGCAGTTGTCTTCATCTATATACTTATGACGAACGCCTTTAACAGAAAGATTGGGTTCTTGTCTGCTTTTTTCCTGGCCATAGTCTCTGCAGCCTCCATTCGGAGTACTTCAGGCGTATACAGGGGAGATGTCTTCATGGTGGTCATTCTTATCCTTGCCATCTACGTCTATCTGAAAGCATACAGAAGCTCAGGATCGGCAGTTCTGGTGTGGACTACTCTGGAAGTTGGACTTCTTGCAACAGCAATGCTCATATTCAACGGCTGGATTTTGATAGTATTGATATTGTTGTCATTTTCTTTCTTTGCAAGTTTAATGGATTTGTTTAGAAAAAAAACTAATTTTAAGCATTCATTCATATTTTTCTGCGTTTCTATACCTTCAATCGCACTTTTCTATTATTCAAACCAAATATATGGTAACCTAATGGCTGATTTCGTGGTTAAGATGAGTCTTTCCGTGCTTGGAGGAGGTTTAATACTGGCATACACAGACCTGACGCGGTGTATCTTCATACGGAAAGGACGAATCCTGGGGAGTGTTCTACTAGTCTTGCCCTTCTTTTTTGTGATTGCGTTCTGGAAGCATCTTTCATTTGTGAAAGGATTCCTGATTTCCCGCACTGCCTTCTTTCTGCCTAAGAGTATGCTTTCTCAACAGATCATGGAACTCCAGCCAGTGACTCCTTCTGTGTTTCTGTCTGCATACAATTCTCTGGTCCTCATGGTTATCTTTGGAGCACTTCTCCTTGTGGTCTCCTTAATCAAAAGGAAAGGGTTGGAGCCCCACACGCCAGACCCTGTGTCTCTATGCATGGTGAGTGCGTGGACGCTGCTATCTCTCTACCTGAGTGTTACCCTCAACCGATTCCTCTTCGCTGCTGCTCCCGGTATCTGCGCTTTTTCTGCCATTGCCTTTTATTACTTCTTTCATTCTACAGAGCATGCTATCCGTTCACCCTCAATCAAAATGATAGCCAAATATTCAGTAATCTTCCTGTATGTGCTGGTTCCTCTGTACAGCTCCTTCTACACGTACAGCAGCACCGAGCCGTATATCACTCCCTCCTGGGAAGAAGCCAGCTCCTGGTTGTTGCACAACAGCTCCCCAGATGCCTCTATTCTCACAGAATGGGATCAGAGCAATTGGTTCCAGGCCATAGCTGAGCGCTGCACTGTGACAGATACTATTATGGCCCAGAAGCCGGAAAAGGCTGCCGATTTTTTCTGTACTACTCCTGAAAAGGGAGTGAACTATCTGAGGTACCAGAGGATACAGTATGTGGCTCTGGACGCACAGACTGTACAGCGCTTCTACCACATGATTCTCTTTGCCAAAGACCCTGTTCCCTACCAGGATTCTGCCCTGTGTAACCTGTACTTTGCAGATGTTGGTGGAATGGAGCTTGTTTTTGAATACGAAGATCTGAAACTCTTCAAGGTTACATATAAGGAAGCCTTAGTGACCAATTTCGAGTATTCAATCTCAGGGGGCATGCTGGATATTGGGGTGTATACCTATAACCCTGCAGCAGATCCTGTTGATCTGGACTGCTCTCTTGTTATAAGAACGACTGGATCACAGGATGCTGCTGTCTATGACTTCACCATCAAGGCAGCGCCAGGTTCTGGCATGCAGCGTATATTCTTGAATATGCCTCAATTGTCACAGTTCTTCATTGTATTGAAAGAGGGGCAGCATGCCCCCTTGACACGGGCAGTCTTCCTTACGTGATCGTGTCCAGGACAGCTCAGCACACAACCTTAAAAATGGTGACAGTAAGGAGAGCTATGGTGAAATCGAGGGATATCCTCATGGTCAGCATACTGGCGTCAATAAGCATTATGTGGATTGTTGCCCCTGTATATGGAAGAGCAGTTACAGGATTTCTATTCGTCCTTTTCCTCCCTGGATTTTCCCTTGTATATGCACTGTTTCCTCATAGGGAATTAGATTCCATAGAAACGGCAGCCCTGAGCTTTGGGTTGAGTATCTGTGTTGTCGTCCTGGGGGGTGTAATTCTTGATATCCTGTGGGAGATTTCTCTGATTCCGGTAGTGTATTCCCTGTCTTTACTCAGTGTGACATGCCTGCTTTTCGGTGCTACACGGCGGCTTTATATCAGGAAAAGCAGAGAGAGATGAGAACCCTGAGTGGGCTATTCTTTTTTTCTGACTGCAGTGACAACTGGGTTGGCATAAACACAGTCATAGAAATCTGTAGGCTGCTCAGGTTTCAAGAAATTCACGTCTACCACAAATCCATATGACTGCATATCCTCATACAACATGATCACGCCATCCGGGCCTTCTCCTTTTATCATGAGCTCACTGAATCCAACTACATCATAGTCAACCTCTGCAACACCCTGGAGAAGCTTGCCAAGCCGCTCATCGGTAAGAGCGGGACCTGTAAGGTACTGGCTCGCCCAGACCCCTGCAGCATACTCGGGCATCCAGTACAGATCCTTCTGTTCATAGTAGTTTCCCAGATACCCTGACTGAACAGAATACAAGGAGAGCACCACCACTGCAACCCCGAGAAGGAGCACTCCAGTGCGACTCCGCGAATACACTTTCTGCACGAGAAGTACAATTCCCATTCCTGCTGCTATGGCCAGGAGCTGGTATCCGTAGGAAATCGACCTGAACAGCAGTAAGAAACTAAATGCAGATCGTTCCCGGGTTAAGGCGAATAGCAGGAAAGAGCCCACTGCAGCAATCCATCCTGAAAAGAAAAGCCTTCTCTCTGCGGACTGGCTCAGCAGGGGAATGATGCCAATACTCCCAAGAATCAGCCACACCGCATAGGGAGGAACCTCTTTGAGAAATTCTGCTGGAGCTGCAGGATACACAGTAAACCCTACGATGAAGTAAGGAAGGAGCACCATACAGACTGAGCCACCCAGGCACAGGAAAACAGCCTTTCTGAGACCCTGTCTCAGGGCCAGATATGTGGAAATGCTGCCCACAACAAGGAGATAGGACAGCAGCAGAGAGATATCACTCAATCCAAACTGCAGGAATTCGCCCATGTCCTTATTGAACCAGTAAAACAAGACAATACAGTACACTGTAAAGGCCACGTCAAGAACACCAACCCATTTCTTGTGCATTCCTCTGTACAGCTCATATACTGTCAGAGGAATAAGAGTAGAAAGGAGAACCAAAATAAAAAGCAGTGAAGTTATATGGTGGGTTAGCAGCAGACATGTATAGCTGACAAATGAGAGAGAATACAGGACAAGAGTCTTCTTTATTCTGCCTGCACCATAGAAGTAGATAGTCAGGAGAAGGAGAGTGAAAGCAAGGCTTTCCTTGGTCACTGCTGAAGACCGATTAATGTATATTCCTCCTACGCAGAAGACTGCAGCTGAAACCACCCCTGCAGTCCTGGACTGAGATAGCAAAACGGTGAGTGCATAGACAAGAAGCAGTGACCCTGAGGATATGAGAGGGATGGCAATCCGGGTGGTATCAAGCAAATCAACCCCCGAGCTCAGGCTGCACACCGACAGGAGAAAGGTTATCCCAGGCCAGTGCGTGTTATAGTCAACGTAGAAGAAGGGATGTTCTTCCAGCGCGTGATGTGTCATGATCATCTCGTGAGAGAGGAAATAGTGAGACCACGAGTCAGGGTCCAGGGGGAGTCCAGTGCGAAGGGAAGGGTACAGGTGAAGTCCAGCAGAAAACACCAGCAGCAGGATGACGACTACCATGCCCTTAGCTGCATTGCCAGGAGGGAGGACAAAAGAAGGGATTTTTCTTTCAGACTCCTTTAGGAGATATACCTGCTTGAGTGCCTGGGAAGGATTCAAAGACGAGAGTATCCTCACTGAGAAAAAGGTAGCTACACACCCCATCCCTACAGCAAACAGGAGGCTTGTGAGAAAGATGCGGGCATCCAAAAGTGGTTCTATGAGCACGGTCCCTGCCACCAAGGTTCCATAGCGATGGATGAGTTGGAGTAACCCATATCCTCCTAGACTTCCCATGACTCCTGCAGCAAGTGAAACAGCCAGGGAAGTGATGAGAAACACACTGTAGAGTACTGACCGCCTGCTCCCCAGGGAGAGCAATATCCCAATTTCCCGTCTGGATTCAAAGACTGCTGCTGTCATAGAAGAGAAAATAGCCATCACTGTCGCCAGGACAGTCACCAGGAGGATTACCATGGTCAGGGTGTACAGGTTCCCGAGACTCACCTTCTTGATTTCCTCTGAAAATTCCTGTGACGAATGAAGATCAAAATTGCTGCTTATTCCTTCTGGAAACATGATCTGGGGTTGCTTACTTTCTCCTCCTGTGAGTATTCTCTGTATGAACCCCTTTTCTTTTTGTTTTTCTACTGTGCATTTGTAGATGGGACTTTCATACTCGTTCCCCCCGCTCTCAACTACAAAGTAAAACAGAAGCTCCCCTTTCACAGTTCCCAGGTCATAAACGAATTCGCCCTCATCCCTTGTCATTTCCAGTGAAGACCATGGCCCGTCTACCGTGTAGTACAGGCTGATGGCATCTGCCTCTAAGTAGCAGTGTAGTGTGACAGCATCATCTGTAGTTGGGTTCTCAGGTGTAATTACGTAGGGAATATCCAGTGACTGCAAAGGCACTGTCTTTTGTACAGCAGTAGAGGTGATATTTCCACATATATCTCGTGCAGTAACATAGTACTGCTCACTGTGCGCAGGTATCTCCGCCTTGAAAGCAGTGCCCTCGACCTGAGCGGGTGTCATCTTCCACGTGCTGTTCACCAGGTAGTACACCTGTACCACGTCGATCTTCAGACTATCGTGGACTGTTCCTGAAAGAATGGTCTGAGCTTCATCTGGCAGAGAGTGAGAGTGAAGCTCAGAAATTTCAGGAGGCTCTCTGAGCACATGATACAGTTCCTCATAGGTATCCCAGATCAAAGGATCTGCCCTCACCCTGACAACACTGACCTCGCCAATGCGGGGATGGTGGGCTAGTATCCAACCACTGTCTAAGGGAATCAGTATTTCACTGTCCAAGAAACCAGAGCGCGTTAGAATACCCACTACTGTGAACTCAATATACGAGGAATGAATGGGATCAGGAATGATAAAGGAATCTCCCAGCCCCAAATGGAATTTCTGAGAAATCTCGCTGCCAAGTATAGCACTATGTAGATCAGAGCTATCAAGGTGACGTCCCTGTATTGATATCTGTTCCAGTGCGAAGAAAGCAGGAGTGATTCCTCGGATGATAACTGGTTCTCCCTCCAATGTCTCATAGTAGAAATTCTCAGGGCTCACGACATTGACCCCCGGCAGCTCCTGCAGAGCTTCAGCCAGGCTCATGCTCAGCACGGTATCTCTCAAGGTTGTAGATCCACTTTCTGTCAGAATGAATGTATGTTCATCGCCCAGATACCCCTGAGAGGACTGACTTATGAATTCCAGGGCTGAAGCCACGCAGAAGAAGAGCATAGTAGAGAGGGCAATGGAAATACCTGTGGTCAGGATTCTGCTCCTCTTCAAGACTGGCTTTTTCACAAGCGAGAGCATCACATCACCAGACATTCAGCAATATCCATCCTGGAGGCCCTGTATGCAGGGAGTATGCCTCCCAGAACACCAATAAGCAGAGGACCCGCTACAGCCTCAACCAGGAGCGTCGCCGTTATCACAGGCTGAATTCCCTTGACCTGTTGAATCTCCGAGAAGAAGACAGTAAGCGAATTGGAGAAAATGATACCCAACGCTATTCCTATTCCTGCTGCCAGGAATGAAATAATGACACTCTCATAGAGGAAAAGGCGCAGGATAAATGATTTTTTGGCCCCTAGAGCCCTGAGTACTCCAATTTCCCATTTTCGTTCCAGTACTGCCGTATTCATACTCAGGAAAACGCTGAGCACCAGAATAGCGACTACTATTCCCAGCATTTGTCTCAGAGTCTCGTAGAGGTTGACTGTTCCCTTTGAAAAGAAATAGGAAAGCTCCCTCGCTGGAATAGCTGAAGGTATCTGTGAAGCGATTTCGTTGTATTGCTCAGGGTCAACTTTGATTTCAGTCAGAACATATCCTGTACCCGGCAAGGGGGAAATGACATGCGTGTAAAACCCTTTCTGGTGGAAGAAAATACCTACTACCGTGTATTCAAAAAGGGTGGCTCCCAGAGTAATGCCTTCTTTTTCCGAGAAGAAATACTCCACTATACATTCATTGCCTGCGGCGGGATAACTACCTTCTACCAGTGAAATGGAAGAAAGACGTTCAAACTGGATAAAATCTACATGTTTTATGAGTACAGGTCTGGCGGGAAGAGTTCGTTCCTCCACAGTACAGCCTGAAACAGCCTGCACAGGTACAGGAAGTTCCACTGTTCCTTCTACCAGCAGGATATCCCTCTGCGTGGAGAATCCTTCAAATGTATGGTATACTGAGAATTCTAGCCCTTGTAGCAAAGCGGAAAGCGACACAAAAACCATGACTCCCACCCCAAGGGTAAGCATAGTAAGAAAAACGCGCACCTTCTGTCCTGTCAGACTTCTTGCCACAATTTTCAACATGCTCACCACACCTTTTTATAGAAGTAATATAAGGTTATCGAGATGCATGCTGTTGAAACTGTGGATTTAACGAAAATATACAATGGTGTATGTGCAGTACTGAATGTTTCACTCGCAGTTGACAAAGGAGCCCTTCTCTTGATTGATGGAAGATCAGGAAGTGGGAAAACCACCCTGCTCAAATTGATTGGATGTCTTGAAAAGGCTACCTCAGGAACCTGTTACATTTTTGGCAAGGATGTACATGCAATGACAGAGAACGAGCTCTCCGATTTCCGCCTGAATACCATGGGATTCATTTTTCAGGACTATAACCTACTTCCTACTCTCACTGTCTATGATAATATAGAACTCCCTTTGCTCTTGGCACGGGAGAGGGACAGAAAGAAGCGAGTCGAAGAGCTGCTGGAGGCCTTTGATATGACGCGCTTGAAGGAAAAGAGGCCAGATGAGCTCAGTGGTGGAGAGAAACAGCGTGTAGCTATCTTGAGAGCCTTGTCCAACAATCCAGACATAATCCTGGCAGATGAACCTTCGTCCAACCTGGATATTGAGAATTCACACCGGATATTCGAAACACTGGCAGAGGTCAATAAAGAGTTCGGGGTGTCTATTATTGTGGTCTCCCACGACCCCATCAGCCGTACTCACATAAAAACTGCATACACCATGAGTGAAGGAATGCTGAGAAAAGGAGGGTAGGAGATTTCTCAGGGTTGCTGTTCGGTAGCCTGTGAAAACCAGGTGATCAGCTCCTGGATACCTTCATGCAAAGACACCTTTGGGTTGAATCCAAGGGCTTTGATCTTTTCTATGTTAGCTATCAGAACCTGAATATCCCCTTTCCACGATGTTCCTGTATAGACAATCCGCGTATCAGGAGCGACTCTGGAAACTATGAACTCAGCCACTTCTCTCACTGATGTGGGTACACCTCCGCCAACATTGTACACACCATGTCCTTTTTCAGCTACCAGCATCAATGCATCAACCATGTCAGTAACATAACAATAGTCTCTCACTTGATTCCCTGTTCCCAAGACCTCAAGCTGTGAAGAATCTTGCTCCAGTTTCCTCAAGAGATCGTACATGACATAGCGAGGCTGGCGGGGACCGTATGTATTGAAGATTCTCACTGCTGAGAAATTAAGCCCATATACCTCTCCATAGACCGTACCTATGTGTTCTCCTGCCAACTTGGATACACCGTAGGGTGAGACGGGATGAGTAGGATGGTTCTCATCTATAGGCAGGTATTCTGACTCCCCGTAGACAGCCGCTGAAGAAGCATATACCACATTCTCAACATCCCACTTCCGGGCCGCTTCCAGGACATTGAGCGTTCCAAAAGCATTGGTTTCAAAGTCATATCGGGGGTTTTGAATAGAGAACGGTACTGAAGCATTGGCAGCCAGGTGGAAGACGGTATGAGACCCTTCCACAGCTCCTGTGACTGTCTCCCTGTTTCTAACGTCTCCCTGGACAACCTTGATGTTGCCTGTGACATGCTGCACGTTCCTTCTGCTTCCCGACTGAAAATTGTCCAGAACCACAATGTCTGTATCCCCTGCAAGTCTTTCCACCAGGTGACTGCCGATGAATCCAGCACCACCTGTCACTGTTACTCTCCCCGTGTTCATGTCACCCTTCTCCAGCTTCTCCTGTTCCAGAGTGTCCTTCTCCATGAGTACCTCTTCTGGTATTTCCATAGAGTGCTATCGTACTGCGTATTCTACCAGAAGAGTATCCCATCCCCACACACAGCGTGAAGAGCCACATAATGAACAAACACTCCAGGTCCTTTCTTGATCCTTTCAGGAACCTGCTCAGTCGATTCTTGGTTGCGTCCAGGAGGATATAGCCTAAGAAGTCCTTTTCATGGCGGATGCTGCCTCCCAACGATTCCATTACTGCCTTGGAATATCCCTGCCAGAAAGACCTCCGCACCAGATAGCCCACTCTCGTCCGTTCTTCTGAAATTTTGTGATATACAAAGGCATGTGGGTTGTACACAGTATCCTTCTTAAATCTCTGCTTCATTCTCTCACACAGCTCGATTTCTCCTCCCTGGAGTTGTCCTTTTCCCTTTTTTCCTCCCATATCCACTCTGAATCCACAAACGGATTGGAATGCAGACCTCTTAAAACTCAAATTCGAGCCAAACGTATTTCTTCCTTCCTCATGTGTTATCCCCATCAACCAGTAGAACTCCTCTGGGAACCAGCATGGCCTGTCTGTTTTCCAGAGTGGCTCGATTTTCCCTGCCACCGAGAAAACACCTTCTTGGTATGATTGGACCAGTTCTTGTATCCAGTGCTCATGTGCCACAGCATCATCATCTATGAAAGCCAGTATGTCTCCCTTCGCCTTCTCAGCCCCTTTGTTTCTGCTTTCCAACAATCCAAGATTCTCCTGGTTCAGGAAGAGCTCCATTCTGTTTCCCCATTTTCCTTTCTCTTTCCTTATTCTCTCGAAATATTGCTTGTTCCCATCAACAATACAGATTATGTGAACATTCTGGTATGACTGACTCAGAAGACTCTCTACACATTCAACAAAATCCTCATACATCGTATTTGAATATGTGCACACAACAACATTGACCTCTGCATTCAGGGATTCCACAGGTCTCACACTGCTCACTAGATGCTCCTGTAGTTAAATCTTTCCATTCTAGTTTCGAAATGTACCTGGATAAGCTACCTCCACCATCAAACAGCCTGAGATTTAATTCACATTCTGAGAGGTTTCCAAAGGTTGAAAAAAGAATGAAGAGAGCCCCTCACATGGGGATGAGCAATGCAATAGTGACCTTTCTGAAGCTCCTGGAGCCTGAAAAAGCAGGTGCGTGAAGGTACACCCTCATTAACGTGCTAGGGGAGATTATCCAGAGTCACCAAAGATAACCTTAAGTGCAGGGTTGCTGAGATGTACCCAATGAGCAAGATTGACGAGATGGGCGTTGATGATTTGATACTGCTCTTGATATCCAGCCACATACTTGTACTGGTGATGCTTTTCTTCCCCCACAACACACTGAGAACATTCTTAGGTATTCCATTTATTCTATTCTTCCCCGGATATGCAGTAACCTCATCTGTATGGCCAGGGTGCAAAGAAGATGTTCTCACCCGAATGTGTGCCAGCTTTGGATTGAGCATACCGATTTCGATATCAGCAATTCTCGTCCCTTACTCTATAGAAAGAGATGTAACCCTGATGACGTCCATGATCTTTCTGCTGGGATTCATTGTTGCTTTCTCACTTGTGGCTGCTGTCAGAAGGGGGCTCCTCCCGCGTGAAGAACGTTACAGAGTCAGGCTGCGTATGAATCCGAGTACTATAAGAACCATGGGGAGAATGGATGGATACGTCTTTGCCATTCTTGCAGTAGTCCTGATTGGTCTGACCATGACCACGTATTACCTCTTTTCTCAGCCACTGACAGGTGAACGATTTAGCGAGTTCTATATTCTGGATTCACAGGGAAAGACTGAGGACTACCCTGCTAACCTCACCACAGGGGAGTATGGGACAATTCGCATCGGCATTACCTGTCATGAATACAGAAGAACTGTCTACACTATAGTTGTGGAACCTGACAACTCTCTTCCTCCCACATCCTGTGACTCCTGGAGCAGTGTCTATGACCTCAGCGAGAATGGAGCTGTAAGCCGGACAATCATGCTCTCCCACCAAGAAACATTTGAGGACAAATTCACCTTCCTATTCTCCAGTGAAGGAAACTACACACTGATCTGCAGGTTGTACATGGAAGACGTATTCACTGGCTATGAAGTGAGGCTGACAATACATGTAACGCAAAGGTAGCATGGGCTCTCAGGTGCATGATGTTTTTATTCCATTGTGGCCTCGTTTCTTAGAAATATTCGCACTGAAGGGCTGATGTAGATAACGTTATACGATTGGAGGATCATCTCGTATTCTGAATATCTGTTGTGCTCAAAAGATTTGTCCCACCTCAATATTGCATTGTAATATCCTGTTTTTCTATAAACGAAGATATCTGGCTGCTGGTGATCAAAATCGAGAATAGAACTCCCGTGCAGGGGGATAAAAGTAGCGGATGAACTGTCCGCATCATAGATCACAAGCTGGTTGTAATATGCCATTGCTACACATCTGGATTCTACGAGCCCTGTCCGGGTAATAAAGGCCATTCCTGCTCTCTCAGAAAATGGAAAGCTGTTGTAGGACTCAGTGCTGTAAGCGATCGCAGGGTATGTAACAGCCAGGAAAACAAGGAGAAATGAGGTACAATGTAGTGCAGATATCTTCCTCCAGCTCTGAGATATTTCACGGCCAGGAGAAAGGACCACGTACCCGATGAATGCTGTTGCCATGAGCACAGAAAAGGAGAGTCCCCGTTCTAAGAGGGTGGGGGAATTCTCCAGTATCCCCAGGAACCCCCCAAAAAGAGCATAGAAGGCTGCTGCCACCAGAAGTGTCAACCCTCTTTTCTCACTACAGAGCGAGTGGATAGAGGCGTTCCGGATGAGGTTCATAAGGAGAAAGAATACGACAAGCCCTATGCAGAAGTAGACCACGAAATTTAGAATGAACAAGGATGAGTAGGCAAACCCAAAAATGCCAAGAGCAGCATTCCTGGTTCCGAAAATCAGTGCCCCCACTTTAGAAAGCTCCCTTGCCAGAGTCTCCCCCAAGGAAGAGAATGCGGTAACAGAGCCCAGAAATAAGAGCCCAATGAATACTAAGATAAGAAGGTTCCTGCGGGACAGAAACCCTCTCCTGCAAACTATCTCTAAGCTGATGATACTCGCCACAAAAATCAAGAAAAGGACTGGAGAAATGGGATGGATAAAGGGAGTGAGAAGAAACAAGAAACTTCCCACAATCTTTTGTACTTTTCCCTTTGCAACTACAAGTACCATTGCAACCATCACCAGCATGGTGCCAACACTCTGAGGCGAAGGGTGAAGCTTGACATAGTGGAGTGATGAGATGGCAAGTAGCGTGGAGAGGAATGCTGCCTTCTTCCCCACATATGTAGATGTGAACGTATACCATCCCAGGATGTAGATAAGACAGCTGGTCACAGGATAGACGAGCGTTCCGAAAGTGCTGATGTCACGTGAAGCAACACTCATCATGAAGTACATGAGAATAAAGGAACCTGGATATTTCTCTGCGTATCTATCGAACTGCGAGATTTCCTGGTTGAGGATTGATTCTATGTGCAGAGAAACACCTGGATGAAATAGCGTGTCAGGATCTCGAGCTGCTCCCGACAAGACATGTGGCGTGATCCACAGCAAGAGGGAAACCTGAATAAGCAGCGCAAGATGGAGCCATCTTGAATCAAGACGAGCGTATATGACATAGATACAGAGGAAAACAGAAAGTAGAAGAAGAATATAGTAGCAAGGAGGCAAGACGTGTATGAGGGAAAGAGGATCTGTTGTTCGCACATTCTGGTATTCTGTCCATGTTGACCTCATGAGAAGTACCCATGAAAGAGTGAGGCAGAGGGACAAGAGGAATATCTGCCAACAACGAATCCTTTTATTCATTGATTCTGTCAGCATACGACCATACTCCTTCAACCATCACAGCAGGTAGTGCCAGATCTCTAGGTTGGAGACTGGTTAGCAGGAGGAGAAAGTGGTTCAATTCACACTCACCTCGTATCTCTTCGCAGAATCATATCAGAGAGCAATCCAAAAAACAAGCTCTGAACGCCTGTTAAAATGAAAAGCACTGTCAGCAGAGCCCTCCCAATCATTATCTGTCCATATTTCTGGAACATAGTTATCACATTGATACCCAGAAAGAGCCCGACCAGAAAACTCAGTACACTGATTCCTCCAAACAGAAGGAGAGGATTGTAATCCCGTAACATTCTCACCACAGCAGCCACGATAGAAATCCCACCCCGTAGTGGATGCAGCTTCGGACTTCCCTTCCTTGGTCTGTACCCCACAGGTATTTCTGCAACATGATATCCCTCGTGGAATGTTCGTATCAACATGGATGCTTCCAGATCAAATCCTCCTGTATCACCGTTTTTCAACAGATCCACGACGTCCTTTTTCATTGCCCAGAACCCTGTACATACATCGCATATTGGAATATTGTACAACGTCTGAACAAGTCCACTGATGATCCGATTGCCTGTATTATTCAGCCGCGCCATAGACCCTTCTGCGGGGTTTCGCCTTCCTAGTACACAGTCTGCTTCATCATTGAGTAGAGGAACCAGCATCATAGGGATATCTCGTGGATCGTAGGAAAAGTCTCCATCCAACATAACTACATATCTAGAGTTTATTCTCCGAAATGCAGTCATGATAGCAGTGCCTTTTCCTCTTCGCTTCTCAGTTATCACTCGAGCCCCTTTTTTTCTGGCTATTTCGGCTGTTCTGTCACAAGAATTTCCATCCACCACGATAATTTCTGATTCAAAGGACATTCCTTCCAGTACAGATTGACATTCGTCCAGAACCAGTCCTATAGCTTCCTCTTCATCAAGTGTCGGAATGACAATAGAGAGTGTTTCCATGCTTACTCTCCTCAGCTATTTTCTCATTTCTTTTTTCGGAAATATTTTCCGATCCATACGTACTTATCAGATAGACCTATTTAAATTCTCCGCATTCAGGACAGGCTTGACAATCGCTACTCATGAGATCTGACCCAGGAGGAAAGGAGAAACCAGAAGTGTCTCCATCCATCTGAAAGAGAATTGAGATGAGATGGAGATCCCCGTGAGAAGTAAGGTATGGGAACTTGTCCAATGGTGAGGCCACACCTCTTAGCTTCAACAAGCATCTCTGATGCAAATTCCATTCCATCACATTTCAGATTCATCTTCTCATACGCCCCCCGGGTTAGTGCTCTCATTCCGCAGTGAGCATCGTTGATATCCATCCCGAATAGGAGATTCAATACTTTCGTGAGAAAGGGGTTACCAATATACTTGTGGTGCCACGGCATAGCTCCATGTTCCATGCTACTCGCAAATCGATTTCCAAGTACCATGTCGGCTTCACCTGACGTCAGAGGGTCAATAAAACTTTGAAGCTCTCCCAAAGGATACGTCCCATCTGCATCACATAGTACCATGACATCTCCTGAGCAATGCTCAAGTCCCTTTCGGCATGCATAACCATACCCCAGCGTGCTGCAGCAAATGACGACTGCTCCCAAATTTCGGGCACTCTGAGGTGTAGAGTCTGTAGAACTATCGCAGACAAGAATTTCTACCTCACATGTATACCTATGGAGAGCTTCTCGGGCCTTCACAATACAACGCTCTATTGTGAGTTCTTCATTCCGTGCAGGAAATACTATTGAGACTTTCATGGTCACCATCCATTCCTCTAGCCCATCTCATGTCCTTTTCTTATTCAACTCCCTCATGACTGAGGCGTGCCAGCCTGAATCGTACTTTCATCCATGATATCTCATCTGGTGGCACAACAGACGAGAACTGATCTACTTTGGAAAGGAATTGTCTTTCAAGCTCGGCAACTTCCTCTGGAGACCCCTGCGTTAGATTCAATATGTTGTCCAGAGAGACCTTGAGGGTCTTCCACTCCTCCATGAGCGTCGCGCGAGATTGGCAATACATGATTTTCTGGCGCATTTCTTCAATCTTCTCAAGAGAAATGCACCTCTGGAAGTGGCTCAGGTTGTCCATGAACCTGTCCTTCAACGCCTGGCATTCAAATGGCTGAGCAACTTCAAGTCGTCTCATCAGTTGGGCTACATCTCTTCTTAGGATATCCCATTCCTTTCTGATGACATCGTAGCGCTCCACATACTGTGAAGTGGCTGCAACCTCTTTGGAAAGAGCAGCCATATCTTGTTCTGGCACATGATTACCATACTCTGCCTTGAAAGTAGACACTTGGACCAAAATCGCCTCTATCTGTTGTGAAGTGGCTTCTTTGACATGTTTTTTCAGGAAAGAAAAGTCTGCCCTGAGATTGTTCCACTCTGTTTCTGCGTGCTGCATCTGCAGGAGAAGCCTTCTACAGTGGTTGACTCTATTATGAAATTCTTCCAAATTAGATTGGGAGAGACACTGCTCAAAAGACTCGGTTCTTCGTGAGTAGAGATAAAGAATGTGGTTGAGAGCCTCCTGACAGGCAATCTGTTCTGTATATGGTGAATGGTCCATCGTTGCGGCAAGAGAGTCTAACTCATCTAGTATGCGGGCAAAATCTCTCTTGCGAAAGAATTGAGCTGCAGGAGACATGAGCAACAGCTCACGTGGAGGTATGTTCTGCTCAGCTGACGCGGGAGGTTCCTGGGGAGAAATCTTCACAGGTATCTCAAAGAAGATGTAGCAAAGAAAGAACGCCACAGCCCCAAATAGTACAGAGAGGAAGATATTTAGGGGAAAATACGAAACTACAACCCAGAATGCGATACCTCCAGTGAACAACCTCATGACATGGGCAGTAAAAGCAAGACTTTCCATGATTGCATTGGATAAGAGGATGATCAATATCCCTGCAGAGAACAGTCCAAAAAATATATGCTCCTTCTTTTGAAAAGACACTGCAATCACAGTGAGAATGAACAGAGAGGTGTGGAAGAATAACATCCATCGCAAGGACGAACTCCTTTTTTTCTGAAAAAGCATAAATTCCCCCAGAACAGGGAGGAGAAAAGCGCCTATCAAAATTCGAAACTGAAAGAGGGTCATGTCGTCATTCCGGTATAACATGAGAGCTGCAGGGACGATAATAGATATCAAAACTACCAGGTTATCATCATTACGGTTCTTCTGCATCATTTATAGCACAGTGCCCGAATTTATAAGGGTTTAGGGTTTTCCACTTCTTGACTGGACAATCTCGCTCAGGAAGCATCTACTCCTAAATGACACCAAATAACTCCATGATCTGTGGAGTGACATACGCTTCGACAAGCGCAGCCAGCACCAGTAGAGGAATGATCAGAGCAAATAATCTCACTGAATACCAGCCCGGCTTGATTCTATTCAAGAATAGTTCTCTTCCTGTATAGCCCGGCGAGGGGAAAACATACCCAATGCACGCTTGAAGCACTGAAACAGCGAACTTCAGCCCAACAGCTGCAGATAGAATCAGGGCAGGGATCTCAAATATCCCGTGAGGTGTGATAGCAATAAGGAAATCAGACAAGTTCATTCCCACAAGACCTGGTGCAAACCCCAGTACAAACCCATTCATCCCCATGACTGTGGGTGGGATCAGAACTCCGAGAAAGAAAAAGGGAGCAAGCATTCCAGAAACGATACCTGAAAGGGCTGCAACACGGGAGTTATTACCAAAAATCACCAGAGCCTGGTAGTGGGCCGGAATGGACTGGATTTTTTCAGCTTCCCTGACCAGTTCGTCAAATACATTCTGGGCAAATCCCTTGAAAGCCTCCTGAAGGAAAATACCTGCCATGACTCCCAGCAGCAAAAACAGAGTAGCAAGTGCGATATGCACTTTAATACTGCCCAGAATAACCCTGATGTCACGCAGGGTTGTACCCCTCATCACAGCCATGAACAGGGCAAGGGCTACCACAGTCTCAACGAGACCTCTCTCTATCAGTAGAGATATCACGTCAGCAAAATCTGGACTTAACACAGCATAACCCGTGAAAATGACCTGTATACCCAAGAAGGCCATGGCCAATCCAGCGACACATACGACCCGTACCCAGTTGATCCGGCGTTCCATAGAAGAACTGGCAGAACACGTCTTATAAACTTATTTGTGTGAATTCCCACCTGCTCTACAATAAGAGGTGTACCCAGAATCCTGCGCAGAGAAGCCCTCCCGCTGCTCCCATGAGCAAGACCATCTGGTTGTATGTTTTCATTAGAGGTTGGGTTTTCTCTTTCCGCATGATTATGACAGCGACAGGAAGGATTACAGCCATGGACACACTGAAGTGAGGCAGAATACCTGTATACCCCAACCCCACAGCTGTTCCAACCATGAGAAAGAGCAGCCCTCGTGACGCCATGCGGGTTCTTTCGAGTCCCAAGACTGAGCTGAGCCGTAGCTTTCCACTCTTGGAATCTGCATCCAGATCCACAATCCCATGATACAGGAGGTAAATCAGGATCTGTGTACCTGCAACAATCCCTGCAGCTAGAGCAGTCACTGAGTATGCAGTAGTCAGTACCTTTGCCACTGATACTACTACCAGGGGCACACTTCCAAGACTCAGTGCCACGTCCCTGTAGTAGTAAAATCCTCCTACAGATAGTGCAGCTGAATACAGATATGTCACTGAGAGAGCTCCACTCATAACCAGGATGATCCAGTGATCTGTCCAGTAACCCAGGACCACCCATATGATCCATGACACACAGAACAAGAAAAGAGAGACCCTCAGAACTTGCCTTGGCTGCAGCAACTGCTCTTTTAGGACACTGCTCCCTCCTGTAGCAGACCACCTGCTTTCAGGATATTCCACGAGGTCTGCCCCCGATACAAAATCGCTGTACTCATTAATCAGACTGCATGCGCAATGGAAAAGCACATTGGCTGCCACCATCCACACAATGCCCATGGAAAAGACAATACCTGTAAAAACGGACGCAGATATACCTACCACTAGGATCATCCCCGTAGTAGGGTAGTACTGCAGCCTGACTGCTCTAACCCATGGGTTAACCACCATATCACCAGACAAGAGCACCGATTTCCTCAGGTATAGTGTCTCTGAGAGACTGCATATCAGAGAAGGATGCCATCACGTTCTTGAGGGTTTTTCTATCTCTGTGTTCTCGTAAGAGCTTCCTGAAATTGAAGAGCCTTACCAACTGGAAGCTGTACAGCAATCCTTTCTTGTCTACTGCTTCCGTCTCTATGTCCAGAAAAGCATAGATACCTTTCAAGAAGAATGCATCGGCCAGGTGGATAATATCCTCCACGATGTTTGCTTCATAGAGCAGATTCTGCATCTGGCTGGGTTCAAGGGTTTTGATGTCCTCTTCTGAGATTATGTTCCTTTCCAGGCCAAGCAGCAACACCGAATTCACGGATGAAGTCTCAATATCCTCAATAAGGTCCTGAACATCATCGTACAACAGGCTGGATTTGAAAATGTACTCATTGCTCTTCTTAAGAAGATACACGTCTCTGTCCAGCTCCTCCGCCTGGCACAGGTCAATATCGATCCACACATCTCCAATACTCTTCTCTGTAATGACACTGACGTACTCGGCCAGTGATGGCCATGTAGTCCTCTTGTGGTCCAACGAAGCTATCTGACCTTTCACCAGTTTCTTGCAGTCTTCAACGTACCAGTTGAAGGCAGCAGAGTCACAATCCACAGTGTGGTATATCCATGATGCCATTTCGCATGCAGAAGATTCAGCCCTCGAGACTCTGGAGTCTTCCATTACCTGATACTGCCCACATGTCAGGGCATCAAGGTAGTTCTGCAACGAGCTGAGAGCCTGATCTAGAGTATGGATTTCGTCATTGAGGTTGTCCAGCAGTTTTGAGCTCGCTCCCAGGTACGTTTTCCCCAGGACAGATCTGAGAATCTCATGTATGGCACACCGCTGGTGCAATATAGGAAGAGACTCCATAACAGCCATGAGGACAGCATATACCCAGTGCTTTTCCTTTAGGTAGGATTCCTCCAAAAGTTCTTGGTACGGAAGGCAGTGGACAGGGAGTCTTTCCAGTCGCGTCTTACATTCAGTCTGCGCAGCCTGGAAGAGCGAAGAAGACACAGAAAATCCAAGTGAAGGGCACGTTGTACTCCACGCCATCCAGCAGAGCATGCCGACCTTTCTTGGCAGGGTTCCCATAATTCTTCCCATACTCCTGTAATATCATTACTAATACTTAAGCTTTGCTATCAATATTTCGGGAAAATCGTAACATTATAAGTTAATTTTCGATGAAATCGCGATTTTTTAAGTAAATAATGAAATTCATGACAAATATGTAAAAGATTACGAGAATTTAGAGAAAAAAGGAAAGACAAAGGTAGAATATGTGCTGGTATAATGAATGTGAAGACATGGAAATACTGATACAGATTCACTCACAGCCTCTCGACTGCG
>JACVGW010000029.1:10521-27117 GCA_018992565.1 Theionarchaea archaeon | reverse complement strand
AAAAGCCGAAGAAGATGCCCTTGGAGGACTGGGAGCTCTATTTGGCTAAGTGGAGGTGTTCTTAATGGAGTACATCTATGCAACGCTAATGCTTGATGCTCTTGACAAAGAAGTCACAGAAGAAAATCTGAAACGGATCATTGAGGCCGCTGGAGGAACTCCAGATGAAATACAGATAAAGCAGCTCATGGCTGCTCTGGAGGGCGTAGACATCAAAGAAGCTATGAAAACAGCTGCTATTCCTGTGGCAGCTGCTCCAGCTGCTGCAACTTCGGAGAAAAAAGAAGCGAAGGAAGAAAAGAAGGAAGAAGAAGAGGCCAAGGAAGAAGAAGCTCTGGAAGGACTTGGATCCCTATTTGGTTAGTTCTCTGAGGTCTGGAGTTTCTGGACGTTCCTCATCTGGCTCTTCAGGTTCTTCAGGGATTGAGTGACGAGGAGGCATCCACGATTTTCTTTCATCCCTTGAGGGTGATTCCCATTCGAATTCTTCCTCTTCTTTAACAAGTCCAGATATGACATATGCCAGCAGACTAATCCCCACAACCAAGGTAATTACACCAATCCAGAACAGCTTATTATGGAGTAGTCCAGTTTCCTTTTCTGCAGGGATTACTGTGTATGCAGGGGTCTCTGTGGCTTTCCTAAGCTCCTCTTTGTAGTAGTCTTCCACCAGTTGTATTGCTGTAGTCTGGAAAACCTCAAATTGGCCCTGTAGGAGAGCATTCACTGCGGGGTTGAATTGATCAGAAAACTCAGACCCTTTCAGAACTTCAGAAACTGCAATATAACGACTGATCCCCCTTTCAAAGCCCCTTACCTGATCATCACCCCACTCTGCCAGGACCACAGGCATGAATATTTCAGCATGGTTTACCCCTGTAACCTCTTTGTCGATTTTCAGGTACTCAAGTATACCAGTTCCACCGCGAGAATCGTTCAGAGGGGTACGACCTGAATCGGGATTAAGGACAGGTTCTGCCACTCTCTGGTTAATGATCTTGAGACTGTCCTCCCCCACTGTTTCATAAAACCGATACATCACTGCTGTACTGGCCATATAGAAATACTCTACCTGCTCTTCTGAGACGTCTCCCAGGTAGTTGAAAGAATTCAGGGGAGCCCTTCCCTCAAATCCCTTGAGACCAGAATACACCGCCTCCCAGTCTATATATTGCAGGGGCACCTCCACATACCCCATTCTCCAGGCACAGAGGTCTGCATACAGGTTACAGTATCCTTCTGCCAGGGGCCAGGGAATGTGATAGTGGAAGGTCCAGAAATGAACCAGCTCATGAAAGATGATGGTCGGATCAGGGTGATCAGTCTTCAGGGACACCTGGTTCCCATCATTATATCCCACGATCCATTCCTGGGCTGCCACCGTTTTCCTGCCGTAGATTTCCACTGTCTTAATTGATGGGGGAAGGGGGACACCTATCAGGTCCTCCAGGATAGGCAGGGCCTCAATCGCATTGGCAAGTACCTCATCGCCCCAGTAGGCGTCCACGCCCATGTTGATGAACCTGACCAGGACAACACCATTCTCCAAATAAACTGCCCTCTGGGTGACATTACTCCCTCCCTGTATTGATGGGACGCTCAGCAACATGAGAATGGCGACAACCAGTCGTTTCATCACTTAACTTACTATTGCAATAGTATATAAACGTTTCGTCATGGGTACAAATGTTACCTGATTGTCACACGTGAATGTAGCTGACTCCTGGCTATGTGACAGGAACAGGAACTCAAAAGGTCGGCCAGTCACACCTTCAGGCCTGATTCCTCCAGGAGAGGTTCATCTGATAAGAGCCTGTCAGTGCTGCCGTCTGCTGCAATACTCCCACCGTTCAGCAGTACTGTACGTGGACAGACGCGGGATGCCACGCCTGAGTCATGGGTTGCCACCACCATGGTCTGAGGCAGCTGATCGAGGATCTGTAAAAGCTGCCACTTTCCTCGTGGATCGAGAGTTGCTGTGGGCTCATCAAGCAGCAGCAATTCAGGCTCCATAGACAACACGGTAGCTATAGAAACCCTCTTTTTCTCACCAAAACTCAAATGGTGGGGACATCTTCTCTCATACCCCGGAAGACCCACGCGTTCCAGGGCCTGAGCTACTCTCTGGTCCACATGATCCAACCTCAGGTTAATTGGACCGAAAGCCACGTCATCAAAAACAGAAGGCATGAACAGCTGATCATCAGGGTTCTGGAAGACGAGACCAATTCGTCCCCTATTTCTCTCCAGGTTGTGTTCTCCCAGGACTGCAACAGCTCCTTTTCCCCTGAAGATGCCTGCCAGTACCAGGAGCAGGGTGGTCTTTCCTGACCCGTTGGCTCCCATAAGAGCCACTCGCTCCCCTGGGCCAATCTTTAGATTGATGTTCTTGAGGGCAGGTGTTCCATCTGGATAGGAATACCAGAGCCCGGAAATCTCAACGCTCATATGACCACCCGGACCACCATCACCACTGTACAGAACCCCACACCCTGCACCACATCTCTTCTGGTCACTTCATACTGTCTCAGAGTCTGTATTTCTCCTGTGAAGCCTCGGGTAACCATAGCCTGGTAGATTCGTTCACTCCTCTCATAAGACCTCATGAATATCTGTGCCACGATAGTCCCCAGAGTCCGGGCCTGCCAAAAGAGATTCCCCTTTCTGCTCCTGATGTCTCTCGCTATCTTCATTCTCCTGGCCTCCTCCACTATAACAGAAGAATACCTGTAGATAAAGGACACCAAGACAACCATGATTGTGGGGACTTTCAGGTCTTCAAATCCCTTCAATAAATCTGAAAATTCAGTGGTTCCTGCCAGCAGGGCTGCTGCCAAAACGGACAGGACGGCTTTCATGACTATGGTTCCAGCTCTTTGCAGGCCTTCAATACACAGGGAGATACCAGCTACAGTGACAGTCTCTCCTCCGCTGAAAAAAGGGAGAAACGCCACTACCAGGATAACAAAAGGAATGATAACTAAAGACCTCTTGAAAAGAAAAGAAAGAGAACCCCTGGAAAAGATCGCAACAACTAGAAGGATCAAAAAAAAGGCTGAAAACCTCATGACATTCAGGGTTCCACTGACAACTAAGAGAACAAAAAAGAAAGTACATACAATTTTAATCCTGGGATCACTGTGGAAAGCGACTGTGTCGTTGGGGGTCATTCAGCCCCCCTGAACAACGTTCCAGCACCGTATGCCACCGAGAATATAACCAGGACACCGATTATTCCTGCTAGAGACGCAGAAACAGTCTCTGATCCCACCACGGGTACAGTGTAGTCAGGCATGAGTTCAACGGTGCTCTCTTCTGCTTTCTCCACAAATCCATTCTCTTCTGCTACCTTTTCCAGGCCATCGGGGCTTCCCGAGGCGAATAATGAAATCACGCCACCTATCAGGAGACAGATGCCCAGGCTGTAATGCCACCACTTCATGAACGTACCTCCAGCGGGAGTAGATCAGGCCTCGTCTTCATTACGGCAGAAATCACTACTACTGTTATCACAGCCTCAATAATCCCAATGACAGCATGAATGGCCGCCATAGCGGGAACGACGATGTTGAGAGGACTGGTCCCTGATGCAGCCAACTCCACAGCACATGCCACAGACGCCAGCACAATAGCAGTCCACGCAGCTACCATTGCAGCCACTCTCACCGATTTCAACGTCTTCAGGAGTCCCCTGTACAGATAGTATCCCAGGACAGTTCCAATCAGCCCCATGTTGAAGATATTGGCACCCAGGGCCAGGATACCCCCATCCTGGAACAAGACTGCCTGTACAATGAATACTGTTGCCATGATCACTGTTCCTGCCCAGGGTCCCAGGAAAATAGCCACCAGGACGCCACCCAGAAAATGGCCTGATGTACCAGCAGCTACGGGAACGTTCAGCATCTGTGCTGCAAAGACAAATGCAGCCAGCACACCCATCAGTGGCATTTTCTCTCCAGAAATCTGCTTGTTTGTTCTCTTGATGGAGTATCCCACAACCAGTATCGTGATAATCCACATCACCAGTACCACGGGCATACTCAGGAATCCATCAGGTATATGCATCGAATCACCTCAGTAACACGAATTATAAAAAAGTGCTACTCTTAAAGGTTTGGTTGATTTGCGGTGGATAATTCAGGATTTCAATATTCAGTTCATGAGGATTCTTGGTGGTTGGTGCTGGAAGGGTTCAAACCCACGGGGTCGACTCCTGGTGCAGTCGAGAGGTTACAACCTGCAGAGCCCAGATCCAGCAATGCCCATACAGTAGACATTTAACCCCCCAGGAAAAGGAACCCCGGGATGAGCCGGGAAAGAGACTCAGTAAGGACAGATGTTGAAATGAGTGACAGAAAGATTTATAAAAGCCTCAATCCATGACCACACAGGGGACATGGTGTAACCAGGCTATCATCGCAGGCTCCAGAAATCCAAAAGCGCAGGTTTGCTGAGGCGAAAGCTGATGAAGAGTTTTTGGAGCGTGAAGAAACCTGTGGATCGGAGTTCAAATCTCCGTGTCCCCACCATGTCTATTCCTTTACCAGGACAGAGATTTCTCCTTCTTCATATCCCCTCAGAGGAGAGAGGAGTCCTTTTATTGTGGATGCTATAACGCTATCTGCAAAAGCATTGAGCTCAATGTCTTTTCCATTGATTTTGACAGTGACTTTTTTCATGGATCATATTCGCTACAATATATAAAGGGTTTCTTCCTTATAGAGCCGGACTTTCTTACATGAAATGTGGACCATTCAGAGGTATTCCCATGAATATTGCTTTGATCCAGCCTGATGTGCCCCACTCTCCAGATGAAGACCTTCTCGGCAGGTACCCACCGGTAGGACTGGCCTGGCTGGCAGGAAATATCCCCGAACATACTGCAGAGATCATTGACCTGCGCACTGAACCCCTACCTAAGAAGTCATGGGACCTGGTAGGCATATCCTGTCACACAGTCTCACTGGAAAAAGCAGCACGGGTGGCAGAGCACCTCCGCACCGTGGGTGATGATCCCATCATAGTCACTGGAGGGCACCATACGCTCCCCCAGGAGCTGCTGGAGTTCTCTGACTACGTGGTGAGAGGAGAAGGGGAGAGGACCTTTCGTGAGCTCGTGACGTGCCTGGAACACAAGAAACCATGTACCAGTGTGCTGGGAGTCCTGTCCCACGAGAGCTGTGCCCCTCACAGGCCGCCTGCAGATTTGCGCAGTCTGAATCCACCTGATTACACTACCCTGTCGTTATCTCACTACAATCCCAACCAGGGGATACTCGTCACCAGCAGAGGGTGCCCCTACCACTGCCTATTCTGCGTCTCACCTTTTGGCCACACCTGGCGGGGGAGAACACCCTCTCAGGTAGGCCGGGAAGCCCTGTACCTCCTAGAAAGAGGCGCCCCCATGCTTCACATCATGGACGACCTCTTCACCTACCACAGAGAGCGCGTCCTCAGTATCTGTTCTTTATTCAAAGAGCTGGGCTGCACGTGGGATCTTCCCAATGGAACCCGGGCAGATTCAGTGGATGCTCAAATGGTGTCTATCATGGCGGAGGCTGGATGCATCAGAATACTGTTTGGTATTGAGTCAGGGGTACAACATGTCCTTGATAGTATTGGGAAACAGATGACCATTGGACAGACAAGAAGGGCAGTATCCATGTCAAAAGAAGCAGGAATTGAAGTAGAAGGGCTGTTCATGGTAGGAAATCCAGGTGATACACCTGATACTATCAGAAAAACAGTGGATTTCGCTAAAGACTTGGATATAAAAGGACATTTCAGCCTGGCAACCCCCTATCCGGGGACAGCTTTCTGGCAGTGGGTGAAGGTACATGGCAGCTTCCTGGAAGTGCCTTACAGGGATTTTGAACAGGTCCCTGTCTTTGAGACTCCCAGCTTCTCAGCTCGGGAACGGGTAGACCTCCTGGAATGGGCTTCTCGAGAATGCAGGTAGCATCTGTCAGCAGTCTACACGTCTATTCCATCATCCCTCTCTCTTCCCTGCGCATCCAGAGGATTATTCCTCCAGTTCCAATCCCACACCGCGGCACTCTTCTCGGATTTCTGCTTCAATATTCCTCATTTCCTTCCCGGCACTTTCAATCTTAGAGGATATATCCTCCATCCTTGACTTCAAATCCTCTATTCTAGATTTATTCTCACCAATACTCCGTCTAGACCCCTCAATATCCTGCAGAATGTCTTTCCTCACAGGTTGTTTTGCCAGTTCTTTTTTCAACATGTGATATTCTTTCTGGAAGTCTGCCAGTTCGCCCTTCAGGATGCCGCCCAGGATATCCAGCACTTTCTCTTTCTTGTGCCCCTTTTCTTTGATCACCTGCTTCTCAAGAGCATCCCTCATTGTGGAGGCGATCTTCTTCAGCGTGGGATACCCCTCCTCTTCATTGAAGAACTGGTCAGTCAGGGGCTCATATTCTTCAAGAATATCCAGGCTGAACGATACATTCCCCAGCTCGACCTGCCGCTTGAACTTGCGGAAATCTCTGTCCAGTGGATGCAGTATATTATACACTTTCTTTTCAACAGCTGCAAGCTCTTCTCGTACCGTGTTCTGGTGATCCTCATATGCAAGGACTTTCTCATACTCTTCACTTGTTTCACGTTCTTTCATGTGGGTTTCCAGCTGCTGGATTTTGGCTTCAAGGCTCGTGATCTCGGTTCTTGTCTGTGCTTTCTCTCGTTCCAGGCTCTGGATGGCAGTTTCAACGTCTCTCCTCTTCGCAAGGCCTTCTCTGAGGTTCTGGAGGTCGACTACTTCTTTGCCCTGGGAATGCAGAAATCGCCCCAACAGATGATGATATGTTGCCATTTCTTTCACTGTCTTGTTAAATGTCCTCATCTCCTTTTCAAATGCCAGGTACAGGTACCGGCCGTGCATCCTGCTGAGCTTCTGCATCTGCTGGAGAGCATCTGTGACCTGCTGATGGAACTCCGTCAGCCCCTCGTAGTCCTTTCTCTCCAGATGCACTCTCTCAAGCACGTGCTTCAGGGAATCTGCGAATTGTTTCTGACTGCTCTTCACAATAGTATCAAGTTTCTTGAACATTTCTTCTCGTTCTTTTTCTCGCAGACTCTCCAGGAATTGTGCCAGGTCATCAATGTCTTTCAGAATTTTGTCCAGAAAGATCTCACTCTGTTCGGAGATTCTTTCATCATTTTCCTTAATTCTGGAGAGAATATGAGCATCCAAATTCTCAAGCGATACTATTTCTATGTGTTCCGATTCTTTCTTTTTCAGCAATCCAGCAATCTTATCAGTGAATCCCATTCAGTCACCGATAGGTTTTTGAAGTACACCCATAAAGATTTTTCTATGTTCAGCACACTGGAGAGAGGAATAGTGAAAGGCGAGAGGAGCGGAGCGGAGTATGTAGAATTGAGAGCTGAAGATACTCTCCTGACTCTCATTGGATATTCTGATGGTCGGGTGGACAACCTCAATTCAAAAGTGCAGACAGGTGTGGCATGCAGGGTTCTCTTGAATGGTGCCTGGGGGTTTGCCTGTGGCAGCATTGATGACGTGGAGCCCATAGTGGAGAAAGCGTGTTCACTGGCTGCCGTGGCCTCACAAACCAGAAAAGACAAGATAGAGCTGGCTGAGATAACTCCTGTCTCAGAAGATGTCAAGAAGAAATTTAGCCAGCCTCCTCATGAAGTTTCTTTTGAAGAGAAGATCTCCCGTCTTAAAATATTGCATGATACAATAAAAGGCTATGATAAGAGAATTACCGCGATTTCTTTGCGACATACTGACTCTCATGGATTTAAATATATTTTAACCAGTGAAGGTACCCGCATCAGTGAGGAAACAGGTCATGTCTATAATTACTGCTGGGTTACAGGCAAGGAGAACGGAACATTAACAGCAGCCCGTGATGGTGTAGGATCCACAGAGCAGGGCTTCGAGTACTTTGAGGAAGAGACAGCAGAGGTCATAGCTGACCGTGTTGGAAACAGGGTGATCATGCAGGTGGAAGGCACCAACCCCAGGAATGGAAGTTTCCCCTGCGTTCTGGGCCCCAGGGTCGTAGGCGTTCTGGCGCACGAAGCACTGGGCCACCTGGCTGAGGCAGACCTGACCCTGAATTCCAGTTTCAATGGTAAACTGGGAAAAAAGGTTGCAGCTGATTTTGTTACCATGGTGGATGCGCCTGTCAAAGGAACGTTTGGAGCTTCCAAGTATGATGATGAGGGTGTTGAAATGAAGCGAGTGGAAATCATCAAGAAGGGTGTATTTACTGGGCTATTAACGGACAGAGAGTACGCACATCGAACAGGAATGCCTACCTGTGGTTCAGCCAGGGCTGAGAGTTTTCTGTTCCCCACACTGATACGTATGAGAAATACCTTCTTTGAGGAAGGAGACTACACACCAGAAGAGCTCTTCGAGGGTATTGATTTCGGGTATTACTGCGTGGATTACCGGGGTGGGCAGGCACAGCTCAACTCAAGCTTCCAGGTAGGAATACAGGAAGCATTTGAAATAACTGATGGTGAAATAGGAAACCCAATAAAGGACCTGGCTATCAGTGGACTGGCTACAGAGGCGCTGCTCCTGATACAGGGTGCGGGAAAGGAACTGGGATTTGAAGAGGGATACTGTGGAAAGGGTCAGACTGCAGCAGTGTCCTCTGGAGGACCTCACCTTCGCATCAAAAAAGGAGCCATCCTGTTTGGAGGGAGGGGATAACATGGATACGCTAGCTCTGTGTCAGCATGCAGTTCAAGAAGGTGAGAAGTCAGGTGCAGATGAGATAGAAGCCCTCTGGATGAAGAAGGTCAATACCACAGTCAAAGCACAACTGGGACAGGTGAATGAGGCTGCCACTGTCTTCAATGAGGGCATGAGAATACGTGTGATAACAGGTAAGGCAGCTGCCAGTATCTTCACCTACAGGCTTGATCAATCCAGTGTCAGTGACGCAGTCAAGAGGGCTCTGAAGGCAGCCTCTGCAAGCAAGAAAGATCCCAACTGGGAGTCTCTCCCTGAGCCTGGAGTCTACCCACATGTGACGTTGTGGGACTCAGCTATGGAGGACATCGGTGCTGAAACAATGGCTGAACCTGTTACTGATATGCTGGAGCTGCTCCCTCCTGATGTCACTGCGTATCTTGCTGGTCACGAAGTCGAGCTCACCTACAGAGCATGTGCCAACAGCAGAGGCATCCAGCATGAGGACAAGGGATCTCTGGAGGCTCTCTTTTTGATGGCCCTGGGGATTCTTGCAGATGGAGTAACGCCTGAATTCCTTGGGCTTGAAATTCTGAGAAAGTACGATCCTGACCCGGCCAAGGTAGTGACCCCTCTCCTGGACAACATCGAGAAATTCAAGAAACCTGAGAAGGCGACTTCTGGAAAATCGCAGGTAATATTCTCACCCTCGGCTCTGGAAGCCCTGTTGTACTACACCTTGTTCAGAGCAGTCTCAGGAGAAAACGTGGTGAGAGGAAAGTCCAAGCTGGTGGGAAAAGAAGGACAGAAAATTGCCAGCAGCTGTCTGACGTTACACGACAACGGCATGGATCCACGAGGGGCTTGCGCCAGAGAAATGGATGACGAAGGTATTCCCTCTCAGGACACATCCATCATTGAAGAGGGTATTCTGCAGGGGTTCATCTGGGATCACTATTGGGCAAAGAGAGCTGGCTGTTCCAGCACTGGAAATGCGTACTATGACTGGCGAGCCACAGAGATGTCGCTTCGACAGAGCACCATGATCATTCACCCTGGAACCTTTGACACAAAAGAAATCATGGATATCAAAGACGGCTACTACGTTTTGGACCTGCAGGGAGCTCATGGGTCAAATCCTGAATCAGGAGATTTCTCCGTGGTATGTGTACCTGCTTTCAGGATAAAAAAGGGAGAGATAGCTGGAGGTGTCAGCGGGGTCATGCTGTCAGATAACATTTACTCGCTGCTTACCAAGATGGATGCTATAGGGAGCGAATCGCGGGTCTGTGAGTATTCAATTCTGCCGCATGTTCGGTTTTCAGGTGTCAACGTAGCTACCAAGTAACCCAGTACCCTCAGGGTCAGCAGCCTAAGAAAAAGGGTCATTCCATGAGAACGGCATTGATGATGCCGTGCTGCCCAGGTCTGCTGGTTACACGGGCACTTCCAAGCTCAGTCTCGATCACAGCACCCTGAGTGACAATATTACGCCTGACAAAGTGACGGTTAGCCTCATTCTGCGCTACACTCAGAATCCTGGTCTTCTTGGTTCCTTCCTTGGTCACCACGTTAGCATACTCTGCTTTCTGCAGCTTTACCTTTTTATTTCCTCCGTACGTCCTCTGGATCTTCTTCTTTTCAGAGCCAATCTTGGTTTCAACGAAGTCTCTTCCGAGTTCACGCTTCCGCTTCTTCCTTGGACTTCGAAGCAGTTTTCCGGTATGAGTTCGCTTTGATCTTCTCTGCCATAATGCCATAGTATTGAAGGTCCACAAGGGTTTATAAAGATTTCTGAAAACTCAGTATATGGAACACTACTTCACCCACAGCCCCACCTCCAAAGAAACCCTCATGGAAATCACAGAACGCATACGAGGCCGTCAGGTGCAATTCAGGACCAGCCGGGGAGTTTTCTCCAGACAGCGAGTAGACTTCGGTACGAAGCTTCTGACAGAGAGCGTCAGAATCGCCCCCGGGAATTGGCTCCTGGATGTGGGATGTGGATATGGAGTGATCGGAATCACGCTGTCTTTTTTCTGTCAGTATGTTGTTCTCCTTGACGTCAATGAGAGGGCATGCAGGCTGGCCAGAGAGAACGCTGTACTGAACAGGAGTGAGAATGCTGTGGTGTTGTGCGGCACGCCTTCCTGCATGAAACCCATGTTTGATGTTGTGGTCATGAACCCTCCCATTCGGGCTGGGAAAAAGGCAGTATTCACCCTCATCTCCCAGGGAAAGCAGCTGCTCAATCCCAGTGGCGCCTTCTACATTGTGGCCAGAACAAAACAGGGGGCCAAGAGCATCTTCTCCTACCTGGAAGAAGAATTCTCTCATGCGGACTACGTTGCCCTCAAAGGGGGATACCGTGTCATGGCAGCCGCAGAGAGAACCAACGTGGCCCGTTCTTGTAGCGATTGACCGGCTTTAGAAAGCACAATCTGAAGTAATTTGCCCGTGGGCTGACACAGGTGGACCCATTTTCTGGTTTGATCTTCTGCAACTACTCCTTTCTGGATTTCACAATACTTTTAAAGGTAGGGGTGCATTCATAAGCATGTCCAAGATGAGGTTCTACCTGAGAGAACGGCTCGATACCGTAAAACATCAACTAGAATCCCAGCTTCAATATGGGAGAGGTATTAAGACCTGGCAGAAAATCCTGGTAACCTTTCTGGTGCTGTACGTGTTCTGGATCATCCTCCTTGGGTCCACTGCCTTACCTCCCCTGGTGTTAGGGGCAGGTATCTGTACACTGCTCTCCTTTTTCACCTATGACTTCTTTACCAAAGACATCAGGGTTGGTGAGAATTTCTTTTCCCGGTTGCTCATGTTCGTCTTTGTGTACATCCCTGAACTGGCTTTCATCTTCCTGTTCAGGATTATTGAAGCCAATGTCAATGTGGCCAGGCATGTCATCTTAATGGATATTAACCCTGGCATTGTGAGAATTGACACCACATTGCGCTCTCAAACCGCTGTGACTGCCCTGGCCAATATTATCACGTTGACACCGGGCACTCTCACTCTTGATGTGAAAGAAACGCTGGAGGGGAATGCCCTGTATGTTCACTGGATTGATGTTGAAACTCTTTCTACAGAAGAGGCAGGAGAGATCATAAAAGGAGGTGTGGATGAATGGCTTCGCCGGTTCTTCTGGTAGCAATTCAGATGGTCATCATGGTTCTCGTAGCAACCTCAGTCATCTGCTTTGTACGAGTGCTGGTGGGACCTACAATATCCGACAGAATGGTGGGACTGAACACCATCTCCACCAAGGTTACCCTCATGCTGGTCCTGCTGTCTATTCTCTATGGGAGAGCATTGCTCCTGGATGTAGCCATCGGGTTTGCCATGCTCAATGTCACAGGATCCCTTGTAGTGGCCAAGTACATGGAAGGTGGGTTCCGTGATTGAGTACATTTCGTTTCTGGCAGGGTGCACGGTAATGGTTCTGGGAGCTGTAGGTGTCATCCGGTTCCCTGATGTGTACACCCGCCTGCATGCTGCCACCAAGTGTGATACAGGTGGTGCTATCTCTATCCTGGTGGGAGTAGTCGTGATTCTGGGAATGAGTATGACCTCTCTGAAGGTCATGCTTGTGCTTTTCTTGATTTTCTTCCTGAATCCCGTGGCATCTCACGCCCTGGCCAGAGCCTCTCACAGGTATGGTATAAAGCCCTGCGAGATAACGGTGGTTGATATGTATGAGTGACATCATTGTACAGCTGCTCCTGATACTACTGCCTGTAACTGCAGCCAGTTCTGTGATGGTGAAGAACCTGATCAATGCTGTCATCATATATGGTGTGCTGAGCCTGCTGACTGCAGTGGTCATTTTCCAGCTTCAGGCTCCTGACGTTGCCTTTTCCCTCCTCCTGGTGAACGCCGTATCAGTGACTATTTTCCTCTTTGCCATCTACAAGACGGAGGGAGAAGAATGAAGAGAATGGTACCTGCATTGATTCTAACTGGTATATGGGCTGTCTTTTTGGTTGGACTGCAACTGGAGTATGCAACGCCTGTATCAGACGTGGCTGCATATTACATCTCTCACAGTGTAGAAGATACGGGAGCAGTCAACGTCGTAGCAGCCATCCTGGCAGACTACCGGTTGTATGATACTATAGGGGAAGCCACTGTCCTGTTCACTGCCATTCTGGGTGTGACTCTCATTCTGGGGAGAAATCACCACCGCACAGAGCAGAAGATAAAGCAGTTAGATAAACTCTATGGAGGGAGTCCCGATGGAGATGTCTATCATCTGTAGAACGACCACAGGGTTTCTGGCTCCTCTCCTGCTGGTATTTGGCACCTACGTTATACTGGCAGGGTATTTCAGTCCAGGAGGTGGATTCCAGGGGGGCATCATCCTGGGTTCTGTTGTTCTGCTGCTCTTCACTGTCTTTGGCACCAGGGAAGGTAAATTCAGTGAAAATGTGGCTTCTTTGATAGAAGACATCAGCGGGCTGCTCCTCATTGCAGTAGGTGTCTTGGGATACCTTGCAGGGAATGCATTGTTCTCCAATTTCCTCGTTGGTAAGATGGGGCTCACTGCAGGAACGATTCCCGTGATAAATGTACTGATTGGACTGAAAGTGGGTGTAGCCTTTACTGTCTTGTTTTATACCTTCTTCAAATACCTGGAGAGAGTCCCATGAGCCTCTACCTTGTCAACGGCATCATGATCGGGGTAGTCCTGTTCCTGATAGGTACTTTTGGATGTATGACCCGGAGAAATTTCATAAAAATAGTCCTGTGTGTCGACATCATGTTCTTAGGGTTGATCCTCTTTTTCGTCAGCCTGGGGTATACAGAAGGGGGAGCAGCACCCATTCTGGGAGGATACTCCACCTATGTAGATCCTCTTCCTCAGACTCTCATGCTCACCACTGTAGTTGTGGAATTGAGTGTGACGTCCCTTGCCCTGGCCCTGGCCATAAAAGTGTACGAGCAGTATAAAACGCTCAACATAAAGGAGGTCACACCATGAGCGAACTCCTGGTGGGAATGGTAATCACTCCTCTCATCAGTGCGTTTCTGTTCTCATTAACTGCAGTATCACACAGAATACCCCATGCAGTGATGATGCGAATTCGGAACACCCTTGCAGTTGTTGCATTGACTGCACTGGCGATTCAACTCCTCATGGTGGCTCCTCCTGTACTCTCCGGCCAGGTCCTCACCTATACCATGGGGGGATGGACCCCTTTCATGGGGATCGCGCTCCGGCTGGATGCACTGTCTTTCATGGTGGCTGCAGTCTCTGTCACCGTCAGTTTTCTCGGCATGATCTATTCATTCTCATACATGGAGCACATTCGAGGGCTGGGCAAGTATGATGCCTTCTACTTCCTCATGGTTGCAGGCATCATGGGAGTGCTGCTGACCAGAGACATATTCAACATGTATGTATTCTTTGAGATTCTATCAATATCTGTTTACATTCTCATTACCACGGGTGAAAAGAAGGAGAACTACAGGGCGAGCCTCAAGTACTTGGTCCTGGGGAGTGTGTCGTCTGGGTTCTTCTTATTCGCTGTGGGTATTACCTATGCGATAACAGGTTCCCTGAATATGGACCACATTGCAGCTGCAGTACCTGGCATCATGGAAGAAGACCCGGTTCCCGTGTACATGATATCGTCTCTGATTCTGGCCTCCCTGGGATTGAAATCGGGACTGGTCCCCCTGCATTTCTGGCTTCCAGATGCACATTCCATGGCTCCTTCTCCTGTTTCTGCGCTCCTATCTGGTATTGTCCTCAAAATCAGTATTTATGGGCTATTCAGGCTTTCATCCCTGTTTGGCGGTTCAATCCTGGGTTCTGATGGTGTTGTCATAGTCCTGGGGGTTGTGACACTTGTAGTGGGGAGTGTACTGGCCCTGGTGCAGAAGGATCTGAAGCGAATGCTTGCATATTCTTCCATCAGCCAGATAGGATTAATCATCACCGGACTTGGGATTGGCACAGATGTAGCTGTCCGGGGAGCATTATTTCATCTGATAAACCATGCTCTCATGAAAAGTGGGTTATTTCTCTGTGCAGGAGTTATCATCCACCAGAGCAGGTCCAGGGAGATCTCCCGGCTCAGGGGTGTGTCGCCAGGGATGGCTCTCTGTTTTGTGATACTATCTCTTGGAATAATAGGTGTCCCCCCTCTGAATGGGTTTTCCAGTAAACTGGTGATCTTGTACGGGGCTGTTGGTGCTCATTACACCAGTATTGCAGCAATCATTGTAATGGCCAGTGTCCTCTCCTGTGGGTACTACTTCAGGGTTATACAATCTGTGCTCACTCCTGAGAAGTGGAAGAGGACATATAACCCCCCCGTACCTCGGACCATGAGCTTCCCTGTGTACATTCTGACTGCCTTATGTCTCATTCTGGGAGTGGTTCCCTTGATTGGATTACGGGTGGCTGAGCTGGCTGTTCTCGCAGGAGGTGGCTGAATGGTCATCGTGGGCATTGTGGCAGTCCTTGTGGCAGGAGCAGTGATAACAGGGATCGTACAAGACCAGAAACGGAAGTACCTTTCAATCGTATGTGCAGTAATTTCATTAGCTGGAGTGGCAACCTATGTACCACAGGAGCCTGCAGTGTACCGGATTGCTCTATGGATGAACCCAGTTGAGCTGTCATTCCGTGTGGATACTCTCAGTGTCACACTTGGCCTGCTGGCTGCCCTGCTCTTTACCATGGCGTTCCTGTATTCTGGATACATTGACCTCCACAGGTTTCACAGCCTGCTTCTCCTGGACATGGCTGTGGTTCTTCTGGCCCTCTTTTCTGAAGATATCCTGTTGTTCTATGCTTTCCTGGAAATGTCCACTATTGTCACATACTTTTTGATAGTCCATAGAGGGGCCCCTTCGTCCATGAATGCTGGGTTCAAGTATGTTGTGATGAATATTGGAGGTGCAGTCCTCATACTCCTGGCCATTGTAATGAAGGAACTGCCGTATGCATCAGTATTATTCGTTGCGGGCTGCCTGGTGAAAATGGGGTTGATTCCCTTCCATGTGTGGGTAGCAGATGCACATCCCCGGGCCCCGACACCTGTATCTGCAGTCCTTTCCGGAGTCATGGTCAAACTAGGAGCATATGCAATCATTCGGTTTGCTCCTGTATTCTCCCTGGACACGTCAGTAATCGTGCCTTTTGCCCTGCTGTCCATGGTGGGAGGAGTCCTGCTGGCTCTGGTCCAGAAAGACATTAAGAGGATTCTGGCGTACCACACTGTGAGCCAGGTAGGAATTATTGCGCTCGGTATCGGGCTGGGAACTGAACCTGGATACACAGGAGCCATGCTCCACATGGTGAATCACGGTGTATTCAAGGGGTTGCTCTTTCTCAGCGTGGGGTGCGTCATTTATGCGACTGGAGAACGAAATGTGCAAGAGCTGGGAGGGCTACTGCATCATATGCCCGTGGTGGGCGCTGCCTGCCTGGTTGGATGTCTTTCAATATCGGGAGTTCTCCCCTTCAATGGGTTTGTGAGCAAGACGTTGCTCTTTCATGCAGTTCCTGTCACCTGGGTGAAAGTCCTGTTCTTCCTGACGTGTGCGGGTACCGTTGCCTCCTTCACCAAGCTCTTCAGGCATACCTTTCTGGGTGATACCAAGAAGGTTCCACAGCCAGTCCCTGGCTTCATGAAGATTCCTCTTGTTATTCTTTCTGTGCTGTGCCTGGGATTAGGAATCTTTCAGGGAGCAGAAAGGCACAACGTGTGGACAGGGTCTTCAATAGCAGAGTGCCTGCTGATGCTGGGTGCTGGGTTAGCACTCTATGGCGTAGCCTGGAAAACCAAGATACTTTTCAATGCACCCCAAATTGGACTTGCTGATAACCTCTACATCCAGACAGGAAGACTGATACAGAAAATTGGAAGGAC
>JACVGW010000029.1:0-10421 GCA_018992565.1 Theionarchaea archaeon | reverse complement strand
AGCCTGGAAAACCAAGATACTTTTCAATGCACCCCAAATTGGACTTGCTGATAACCTCTACATCCAGACAGGAAGACTGATACAGAAAATTGGAAGGACCCTCGACAACCTGTGTACAAAAGACATCAACTACTATGTGGCCTTTATGGTGGTGATAGTCCTGTCGTTTCTCTTCTGGGTTACTGTCTGACTGCTACCGCTCACCCCAGTTGCCTGATTTCCACCTGTTTTACTACCTTCATCTTCTCAAAATGAGTTTTCAGCTCTTCCACTGAAATGCGGGATCTGGACATATCTATAATGGCCAGCAACGCTGAGAGGTTGCTGAACCGTATCTCATCTGATTCATTGAATAAGATGTTGATATCTGCATTTCCCAGCTCCAGAGCTACATCTGCCAGGACGCCAGGTTTGTCCTGCAGGACGAGAGTGATTTCTGCTAAATTCTTGCCAGGAACAGCTATCCTCTCAAAAGTGAGTTCTTTTGAGCGTTCATCAGCTTCCACTAGGAGGTACGCTCCTTTCACTATTCCTATCTCTGTGGCAATTTCGTTCGGGAGCTTTATAATGCCATTCTCCTCGATCTTTATGATATCGTAGACCCGCATGAGATCACCAGTAAAAGGAGGCTGTACACGCATAAATAGGTATCGGCATGTATTCGTTTCCGGTATGTGCATCTTCTCGTTCAGGAGTATTGTTGTGTTCATAAGCATCAGAGAGACCTGGAGCATATGGCGTCTGTTCTTCTTATTGGGTTGTGCGGGAAGACGTGACATTGAGATCGAGTACAATCCAGGAGAATGCCGCAGCAGCATACCGTAAAAAGCCCGAAGTGTACATTCTACTCCTTAATTATACACCGTATATCGAATAAGGCATTGAAAGAAAGTGATGAGTCTCTTTCCTTATCTAGAGAGACCTCCGGGTTCATATTGAATCCCGTGCGGAGTCCTTACGTCTACAAGCCTGAAATCCAGGCCAAACTAACCCTCAAAGGTACTTCTCTGGCTCATTCTCGAAAGTTTTCTTGCATCCCGGTGCACAGAAGTAGTAGGTCTTCCCTTTATAGTCCGTTTTCCATTTGGCTGTTTTTTCATCAACCTTCATCTGACATACAGGATCAATTGCCATTTAATCACCTCTTTTCATTGATACATGTCTGGTCTCTTGATCACAGACAGGTATTCTATTAATTCCACTTATAAATACCTGATGGCTTTCTACCATAAACTGATGTCTCAAAGTCACTTCAGTCTAAACCGTATCAGCCTTCTCCAAGAACCCGATCTACAATGGCCACTGATTCCCCAATGTAGGTCTCAGGTGTCAACAGGTCGTCAATCTCTCTTTCTGAAAGAATATCACGTATTTGGGAATCCCGCTTTACAGCTTCCACGAAGTCCTTCTCTGTAGATAGCTCTCTGAGGACTGCATGTGCCTTTTGCCTGGGCATTCCTCTCTCTGTCAGGGCAATCATCACCGATTCTGCCAGGCTCTGCCGCTGCAGGTACAGGTTCCTCTTAATGTTCTCACGATGGAATACCAGATTCTCCAGGACATTCACCATTCCTATCAGCATTTCATCAATCAACACAAAGGTTTCAGGGAGAATGACTCTCTCACAGGACGAATTGGTCAGATCCCGTTCGTGCCACAGGACATTGTTCTGGAGGGCAGGAAAGACATTGGAATAGATGACTCTGGCCAGTCCTGATATCTTCTCGCAGGTTACGGGGTTCTTCTTGTGGGGCATGGTAGATGAACCCACCTGACCTTTGGAGAATCCCTCCGAGACTTCACTGATTTCTGTTCTCTGCAGGTTTCTTATCTCTGTAGCTATCTTATCCAGCGTAGAGGCCAAAATGGCCAGAGAACACAGCAGTTCAGCATAGGTATCTCTCTGGACAATCTGGTTGGAGATTGGAACCATAGGTATTCCCAGGATTCGGCCCACAGTATCCTGGATTTTCAGCCCATCAGTAAAGGATGCCATAGTACCTACTGCTCCCGACATCTTGCCGTAGATGTGGTTCGACGCTGAGGTAATTCTCTGGTCGTTACGTCTCATCTCGTCCAGATACAGCGCAAATTTCATGCCGTAGGTGGTGGGGACAGAATGTTGCCCGTGGGTTCTTCCCACACATACCAGGGTCTTATGGGTTTCTGCCAGATGGGCCAGAATTTCTCCCAGTTCTCTCACGTTCTTGAGAACGAGCTGGGTAGCAGCTCTCAACTGGAGAGCATTCGAACAATCTACAATATCATTTGATGTGGCTCCCATGTGTACGTATCCGGATTGGGAAGCTTCTGAGAGAGCCTCAGCCACTGCCATCATGTCATGTTTGGTTCTGACTTCAATTTCTTTAACCCTCTCAAGGGACACCTTCTGGATGGTGGCAGCATTCCTGATCTTCTGGGCCTCTTTTTCAGGGATGTGACCCAGCTGAGCATGTGCTTCAGCCAGAGCAGCTTCCACATCCAGATAGTACTGGAGTTTTTGCTCTTCTTCAAAAATCTGCTTCATTTCAGGTGAACCATATCTGTATTCTATGGGGTGAATCATGAGTAGGTTTTCATTTACGAAATAAAAGAATTGTGCCAAACATATTCATGGCTCATATTCGAGAAGTGAACCTGAGACTGCATCCCAGAGGACAGCAAGCATCCGGAGCAGTCTCCTGCGGAAAAGCAGTAGATACCAACAGTCAATGCGTAACCCTCCGAGAGTATCTGCCACTCTGATTATGTCGTGTGGCTGTCACTCAGGGACCTGGGAACCTGATGCCAGTATCCTGTCACACAGATTCCTCTACATTGCGTCAAGTTCACCCAGCAATGCTTCAAACCATCCCACAAACTCTTCAGGAATATGAATGGTAATTGCACTCTGAATCACAATACGTCGGACCATATCGTTCTTTACCATATCAATGTCAACATCTATCACAGCGTAATTAGGGTCAGCCTCCATTATTTCCCTTTTTATTTTGGCCCGCCCTCTGACACTGACTGCCATTCCAGGAGGTGAGAGGAGAAAAATCTCTACTCGATCATCACTGCAGATATTTGTATATGTTTCATGCCCGCGCCAGGTGGCAAACCTCAATGTCCGCTGACTGACAGCTCGAAGACTTCCAAATGGTGCTGTATGGGGAGCTCCATCAGGGTCGAGAGTGGCTACGATGGCTGTTGGATTGAAGGCTTTGTTTGGTTTCTGCCATGCCAGAAATATGTCTTGTGGCAGCTCAGGTGATGTCTGCCAGTATTCGTGTGAAATCCTATCCGGTGTCATAAACACATCATGATAGCCTCCAATTAAACCTTTGCCATCCTTTTTTCTCGCTGAGAATTCACCCGACTGCAGCTTCCAGCATACAACCTATCAAAGAACAGGAGCTCACACACAACCAACGCAAACCCATAAAAAGAAAAAGTCGCGAAATAGACCATCAGGCTACGAACCCAGAAATCTCGCGAATGTCTAACCCAGTGTTCTTCTTACATCAGTAACTTCCACCTGAGAAACCATATCCAGGTCCTGAATGGAAGATTCGAGAGCGTCGGTACTCCCTGATGCATCATCAGTGGTCAACACCATGATTTTCAGAGCCACCAGCCCGAATGCAATAGGCTCCTGTTCGACCTTGTACAGCTCCATGTTGGAAGGAACCAGCCCTCTGATAGCCTCTTCCAGTTCTCCCAGGTCAGTCTCTGTATCCTCAGGTAACACTCTCAGAGTTGCAATTAGATTGTACACATTACCACCTCACGGTCCCTCGAACCCGCAGCTACACCTATACGGGTTGGCCAGGACACGGCATTTTTCGCATCTAATGATTATTTCTTCACATTGAGGACAAGGAAAGGTAACAACTTTCTCATGGGGTGAAATTTCTTTTTGACATGAGGTACACTTCATGGGCTGCTTATTCCTTTCCCTTTTATAAACATTTGGTTGCCCATACCGAAAATCCAGAAGAGATCACAGGGATGATCAAGTCCTTGATCTCAAGGGCTCTGCGAGATTAAACGGGATTCAAAATCCGTATGACATACTGATTCGTGACACCATCTTTTGTCTTGCCAGGACCTACCTCTATCTCCCTTTCACAATAGGGGCAGGAAGAGCTCTTGCAGGGCAGAAAAGATAACTCTCCCTGCTCGCTATCCAGTGTGATACAGGCAACAGATATCTTACCACACTGTCCAAAGCACCAGTGATCAATTTCAGGCTGCTGGACGTGAATATTCAGAAGATAAAACGTCTCATTCCTCCCTTCATCCATTTCCCATACATGGATATCTCCCGGGGACCTGCATGGAGCACACCAGTTTACCATGCGATCGTTCTGTGCCTCGTTGTACATGTCTCTCACGGACTCAGGGTCATCAAGGACTCTTGTCCTGCTGATTTCCTGCCCACACTTCCTGCATACCATGGTAAGCATGTACGCACCCTTCTCTCCAACCTCATCATAAGGAATCTCTTTCATCAACACCATCTCCCTTTCTACGTGTTCTACAACTCTCTCTTCACTGTGAATGCAGAGGCTTTCACCATACATGCTCATGGAGTATTCTATATATATTCTTGCACGGTTTATCGTAGCAACTCTTCGGAAAGTATAAAAAAGAAGCTACCACTGAAGACATTCTGCAGGGGATTTATCATATCTCATTCTCAGAAAAACGGGAGCTCGTAACCTATTATCATGAGTAACCTGCTGATATTTCACTTCGCAGACGTAAACAGGATTGACAAAGTGTACGTCATCCACAGGCACAGGAGTGGAAAAGGGGTTCCTGTCAGTCTCTATCTGGGTTAACAGGTCTCTGATGTGGATCAAGTCATCCTCAGTAAACCCTGAACCCACCTTCCCTACGTACTGCAACGGACAACCCACACCCAGCAATAGCGCACCAAACGTGGATTTTCTCACCCCTTCCCCCCTGATAAATCCGCCAATGACACAGTCTGCAGTTGTTGTCTTCTTGATTTTCAACCAATAACCAGATCTCTTCCCCGGGTAGTATAATGAGTCTTTCTTCTTGCCCATGATACCTTCAAATCCTGATTCAGTGGCAGCTGTGAAGTATTCACCTCCTTTTTCCTGTACGTATGGACAGATAAGGAGTCTTTCAGACTCGGATACTGTCTGCTGCAGTATGTTCTTACGTTCCAGTAACGGTGTCCCGGTGAGATCAATGGTATCGCGTTCCAGAATGTCAAACACGATGTACACTGCAGGCAACTCCCTGGAGAGGATCCGTATCTTGAAAGGATCGTCAATGTGTTCTCTCCTCTGTAAATCTGCAAAAGAAGGAGTTCCCCGTACGAGAACAACAATCTCCCCATCCAGAACACATGGGGCAGTGACATTGTCTTTAATCTGTAATTCGGGATATCGGTAGGTGATATCAACTCCTCGTCTGTTGATGAACATTACTTTCTGGGTAATGTATGATATAGCCCGTGTGCCGTCCCACTTGACCTCGAATATCCAGTCAGGGTTTGTGAAGGGATCTGCAGACCTGGCAAGCATTGGTTGGTACATGGTCTGTGGCTAGTACCTGGCTTCAATACTCTTTTCCAGGGCGGCCAGGATATCTTTAGTTTTCTCAGTTTCTGTGACTTTTTCTGCTACAATTGCTTCTCCTTTGAGCTTCTTCTGTACGAGTTCTTCCACTTCCTCGCGGTAGCGGTCTCTGTATTCTGAGAAGTCGAGGTCACCCTCCATCTTGGTTATGAGGGTTCTGGCAAGATCCACCTCCTTTTCAGAGGTTTCAGGAAGGGTATTGGGCAGAGCTTCATCTATGTTGACAATTTCATCAGAATACCGTAACGTGATGAGGATAATGCCTCTCTGATAGTTCTTGAGACCCACCAGGTACTCTTTGCTGTGTAAGACAACTTTTCCTATACCCACTTTCCCTGTCAGGGTCAAAACCTCATGGAGGAGTGCATATGCTTTCTCTCCACCTCTGTCAGGACTCAGGAAATAGAAGGAATCATATGCCAGTATGGGGATTTCGGAGGAATCCACGAACTTCTCTATATCAATAGTATGAGTACTCTCAAGTTTTAATGCATCCAGTTCTTTCTGTCCAATAACGACGTAGTTCTTGCCGACTTGATATCCCTTTTCAATATCTTTATAGTCAATTTCCTCTTTTCCTTCTGGACACCACTTCTTGTATTGCAGGGGGACATGGTGTACCGGACACAGGTTCTTAAAGTTTACTGAGTAATCTCTGGTTGCTGTGTGGAGGGCTACAGGAATATTCACCAATCCAAATGCTATAGTTCCTTTCCAGATTGAACGCATAGGTACAATGAGGAGTCCACATTCTTAAGGGTTGCGAAATTCACAGGCAAACGTAGTGCAATCCCCTGATTGGCCATCTTGTTGCAGAGTTTCCAATCATCCAGTCGATGCAGGATGCTGACTTTTCCTTAAGAGCTCACTTCTCCCTTTTCCTGAGCATAGTACACTTTCCAGAAGGCAATAGCTGAAATAATAATCACCGGTCCCAGGACGATACCAGAAACTCCGAATACCAGCATGCCGCTGATAAATCCCACCAGCAGGGGGATGGCTCCCACTTCTTTGGTCTTCCCTGTTATGGGCCGTACCAGAATGTCAGGGAGAGTACTGATGAACACTGCACATACCACCAGAAACACCAGACTGCGAGTGACTCCATCCTCAAAGAACAGATACCCTGTTACAGGCAAATACAGCAGCCATGCGCCAATCACCGGTAACAACGTCAGGAATCCAGTGAGAAGTGCCAGCATTAATGGATACGGAAGTCCAAACCCAATATAGATAGGGACACTGATCAACCCCGTGACAACAGCTGTTGAGAATAGACTGGAGATCACACTGTGCAGTCCCCTGTCAATAATGGAGAGAACTTCCTTCAATTTGGTATCAGTGACCGGTATCTTCACCTGCTGCCATACCACGGCAAAGGAAATCAGCACACCGAAAAACACCTGAATCAGCAGGTTTCCCACCTGGGAAGCAATTCCCACTACAAGTTTCAGTCCATTCTCAGTGAGAAGGTTCTTAACGATCTCACTCCAGCTGATTTTCTCAAGAATGCCCAGATCCTGGAGCAGGTTCTGGTCCTGAAGGTATGCGGGAAGCCGGGAAGCTTCTCTTGCTATTTCACCTACAAGCAGAAAAGACAGGAACCCAAAGACCAGTGCAATAACCAGAAACGCCAGGCTGGTGGAAAGTACTCTCTTCTTCACGTATTTCTGAAGAAAATTGGTCATGGGACTCGTCACATAAATGAGAACCAGAGCAAGACAGAGCCCTGGAATGAGAGGGCGCAGCAAATACACAGCGAGCAGAACACCTGAAAACACCAGCAGGGTGGACAATACATTTTTGTCAAACATTGCATGGTACTTCTCCCGATCTTTATAGATGTTTCCCCTTTTCGCTTTTTCCATTCTTCTCAGGTTGCATACCTTCTGAACCGTGCCAGCCCCTATTCTGCCCATCCTGCCCAGGAAACGCTGTAACGAGAATAATATATTATCTATGACTGGTGATATTTCAATGTCCCGTAATGACAAGGTTTATAAGTCCAACGTAGACTCCTTATCTGATGGACGAAAATTTAGCTCACTATGCACTGCAGCAGTCAAAAGCGGACTATGCAGAAGTACGAATGGAAGAACTGCACGGACTGCAAGCAGTGGTTAAGAACGGTAACCTCGATATCTACCAGCTATTCAGCCAGTACGGGCTTTCAGTGAGAGCGCTCATAGACGGAGGGTTGGGATTCGCATCTACCAACAGGCTGGACAAGGAGAGTATCAACCACGTGGTAGAAAAAGCACAGAAGCTGGCCCGCACGTCAGCAACACGAAATACAGAGAAAATCGGATTGTCAGACGAGGAGATGCATACTGCTTCCTACGAAATTCCCCAGAAGAAGAACCTGGAAGACGTGGATAGGTCCCAGGAACTGCTGAATTTGAATAACCACCTGGAGCATGAAGAAGGGCTCGTATTCCAATTGTACCAGTACACAGATGAAGATCATACCAAGTACTTCGTCAACACAGAAGGTGCAGAGATACGGTCCCGAATTCCCCGGGTGAGTCTGCTGGCTATCCTCACGGTGATTGAGAGTAATGACAGCGAACAGTGCCAGCTCCAGTACGGAGGTGTAGGAGGCTGGGAAACGTTCCAGGAGTTCAACCTCTATGAGAAGCTGCCCAAAGAAGTCAGGGTACTGTACCGGATTCTGAAAGAAGGAGTCAAAGCACCCTCTGACTCGGTAAGCGTCATTGTGGGACCTGAAGTTGCAGGGATCACTGCTCACGAATCATGTGGACACCCGCTGGAGGCAGATCGTATCTTGGGACGGGAGGCAGCTCAGGCAGGAGAGTCCTTTGTCAATCCCACCATGGTTGGTACTACTATTGGCAGTGAACTGGTTAACATTGCAGAGGATCCTACTATTGAAGGCAGCTATGGGTACTATTTGTATGATGATGAAGGGGTCAAAGCGAGAAAACGCATGCTGATTAAAGAAGGAAAAATCAATGAATTCCTGTCTAACAGGGAAACAGGATATGCCCTCAAGGGAAAGAGTAATGGTGCTGCGCGTGCCATGGCCTTTGACAGAGAACCTATCGTCAGGATGGCAAATACCTATTTCTGTGCCGGAGATTACACGAAGGAAGAATTGATTGAGGAAACGAAAAAGGGTGTGTTGATGGAATCTTTTACTGAGTGGAATATTGATGATACCAGGTTCAATCAGCGCTACATAGGGAGGGAAGCGTACGTGATCGAAAATGGCGAGGTCGGACCTCCCGTGGTACGGCCTGTCCTGGAAGTCACCACAACTGGGTTCTATTCGTCAGTGGATGCTGTAGCAGATGAGATCGTGCTGTATGCAGGTACCTGTGGAAAAGGGGATCCAGTCCAAGGTGCTCCCACCTGTATGGGAGGGCCGTACATGCGACTGAAAGACATCAGGTTGGGTGGTGTCCATGGTTGAGTTGAGTTCCTCTCATCTGGTGAAAGAAGCGTCATCCATGGGAGTGGATGAGGTGGTCTGCCAGATTATAAATGAACAGTGCCAGCAGGTGCGGTTTTCACGGAACGAGATTACAGTGGCCAAGGAGTATAATATTGTGAGTGCAGATATTTTTGTGGCCAAAGGGAACAAGAATACGAAGTTCACGTTGCAGAACCTGGAGAAAATTGAAGAAGACATGAAAAGGGCAGTCAGGCTGCTGGACAAGATGCAGGAGAGCAAGGACTACCACGGGATTGCCAGGGGACCTTTTGAGTACAAGAACAGGGGATGTGACAGGAGTATTAAGGAGGCGGATGCAGTAGGAATCACGCATGAGGCTATCGAGGCCTGCGAAGCGGAGAGGATTGCAGGAGTACTGTACACCAGGCACCAGGAAGTGGACTTTGCTTCAACGTATACAGAGGGCACTGATGAGAGAGCATACATTGAGATTTCATGTCGCGCCTTTGAGAAAGAGAGTTCAGGCCATGGTGTCAGCTGCTCAACCACATTGAAGGATTTTAATGGGGTGAAAGCTGCTGAAGATGCGTCAGATCTGGCAAAAAAATCGCAAAATCCAGTGAAAGGTGAGGAAGGGCATTATGACCTCTTGTTTACCCCCCTGTGCTTTGCAACGTTGATGTCTGGTGGGTTGTATTCAGTGTCAGCCTTTTTCGTGGACTCGGGTATATCATTCTTCTATGGAAAGATCGGAAAGAAGGTGGCATCAGAGAAGTTCACCATGGTGAACGATGGCATGATGGAGAACGGGATTTTTTCAACCAAGTTTGATAAGGAAGGTGTGCCCACAAAAAGGACTCCTGTTATTAAGGAGGGCATTCTGGAGAATTACCTGCATAATACGTCCACTGCCAAGAAGTTCGGCACAGAGACTACGGCCAATGCAGGACTGGACGCACCCGAGCCTCAGAATATCGTGATTGCCAGTGGTGGAAAATCTGTGGATGATCTGGTGAGCGAGGTTAAGAAGGGATTGCTGGTGAGTAATACGTGGTACACGAGGTTCCAGAACTACATGACTGGTGATTTCTCGACGATACCCCGGGATGCCATATTGAAGATTGAAGACGGGGCCATCACGGGTGCCGTAAAGAATATAAGGATCAGTGACAATATGCTGCGGTTACTGGAGAACATTGACGGGTTGTCGAAAGACCAGGAACAGATACACTGGTGGGAATGTGATTATCCCGTGTTTTCTCCGTACGTGGTGGTAAAGGACATCAATATTACAACATCGACCAAGTAGGTTACAGCCGGGGTGGCGGAGCTAGGGCAAACGCGCCAGACTCGAGATCTGGTTGTGCTCAGCACAGCTAGGGTTCAAATCCCTACCCCGGCGCCAG
>JACVGW010000028.1:24099-27156 GCA_018992565.1 Theionarchaea archaeon | reverse complement strand
AAGAGAAATGACATACTGGTGGCCACCTGTCCCCATACATACCCAAAGAAGCGCATACGTGAGATGAAAACCCTGTTTCAGCAACTGGGCAGCATTGATAAGCTCATTGAAGAAATGCTGAAGGATACATCCTGGGGAGGCGTCCCCTATTATGATTATCCAGAACGGGTGGGAACCTTCATCCACATCACCAAGGTTCCTTTCAACCCCAAGGCCCACAGGGTGGCTCAAACTGAACAGGAAAAAAGGAATGCCTACTGTCACTGTCCCGTGGTGCGGAAAGCCAACTTGGAAATATCACCCACCATATGTTGCTGCTCCGGAGGATGGGATAGGCAACTGTGGGAAGGCATTCTGGGAGAACCTCTTCGTGTAGGGCTTACAAAGTCCATACTCAAAGGGGACGACTGCTGTGTCCACACTGTCGAGATTCCTGCTCACTTTGTTGAAGGCGGATGATTCACAAGTATGTGAGAGAAATTCCATAGTGAGGAAGACAATGGACACGTGGCAATTTCCCCGGAACTGACAGAATACTGCTTTCAGAGATGAAGGAAATTGGCACAGATTCATGATATCATGGTATTTCATGCTTTGAATTGGTTTTTTAGAGCCTCATATCCCTCCTCAAACGTGCAGGGATATCCCTGCAATGCATCTTTCATGAAATAGAGCGGAACCCTCTTGAAATACAGTTCAGATCGATAGAGCATGTCTTCATCCTTTTTCCCCCTGTATAGCTCGAAAACCTGGGTTGTAAATGCCATGCCATACTCCTGTAACCCCGTAAAATCGATTGCTGGATCACCCAGAGAGCGATCGCTGAAGTCAATGATGTTGATCTGTTTTTTCTGACTGTCCCATAGAATGTGTTCCCATCCCAGATCATTGTGAACCAGTGCCTTCGGGTGATTGCCACCAAGAGCAGTCTCTAGTTCATCAAAGTATTGTTCGATTGATTGAATATACTTTTCTGGGAGTCGAGGATAGAGAAGGGCTCTTGTGTCTCGAACGAGTTCTTCATACATTTCTTCTAGGTTTTCTGTCCTGACCTGGCACCTCTTGAGAACGGACTGTGGTGTTGCGTGAAGGGTAGTGATGAATTCAGCAAGTTGGTTGGCAGCAGTCTCCTTCTCAGAGGCAGTTAAGTTCTGAAACTGAGAAGTCGTGAGTTCCTGCCCCTTCACCAGATTATATCCTGCAAATGATCCATCTCTGGATACATATATATAGTCAGGAATACCTAGATTGACTTTCTTCTTTAGATACTGAAGTAATCGTATTTCATTCTTGAATTCGTTCCTGTAGAGCATGTCCTTAGGTGCACGAAAAACGATAGTCTCATCAAGGATGAGGACCACATGGTCCCACCCTTGAGTGATGTAGCGATAGGTCTTCCATGTGATGTCTGGAAACTCTTCTTTGATTCTTTGTAAGAAGCGCTCTTCTTTCACAGGGTCCTCAAGATTTCTTGCCATAAAGCCTTTTCTCATGTCCAGCCTCTCTTCAAAGCACTTCTACATGGCATGAGAACACATTGAGATTCATGTTCTACTAGTGGAATCGCCACCAAATCTCAGATCCATTCCAGATTTTCTACTGTCATTGTGCTCCTGATGTTGCCTGTGTGCTTTGTTTCTATAGGTTCGAACAACAATATGTGGGCTTCTTCCCGTGCAATCGGTCTGTGCTCAATTCCTTTTGGCACAATGAAGATGTCTCCTTCTGTAAGGTTGATTTCTCTGTCTCGCAGTTCGATTGTCAGCTTACCTCTTATGACGAGGAACAGCTCATCTTCGTCTTGGTGGCTGTGCCAGACCATCTCTCCCTTTGCTTTTGCCAGCTTCACATATTGTCCATTGAGTTCTGCAATAATCTTGGGAGTCCAGAATTCGTGGATGAGATCCAATTTGCCCTGTAGCGTTATCCTGTTCACTTTTTATTCCTCCAACATGTTCAGGTTCACCAGCATAACCCCCCATATGAACTGGACTGCGGTATCCCAGAGGGAGTCTTCGATTCAGAGCCTGACAGCACGTCCCTTAAGACTTTCTTCCTCGGGAGAGCTTGAATACACCTGCATGATATTCTGTGGAATCGAACGAGTATGCTCCAGGTCATGGGGTGTTTCGTTATTCACTTCACAGTGTATTGACAACTTACCTCAAAGAACACTGAAATCTAACACATATATAACCTCCCAAAGGCTGGTGAAAAAGGGAGAGATGATACTGCAGGCACATAGAACTCACTTCTCCCCTCCTGAGTATGCCTTCAGCACTCTTCTTCTCCTGCTCCAACTCCCCATGGAGATTTTGTCATGAAGGTGCTGTCGCCGCAAGATGGGAATATTTATGTGCTCAGGAATATTGGAAGGCATAATGGAAAGTGTACATGCATTCAGGCGAGAAAAAGATATGCTTAGAAAGAACTTGATCACATACACAAGAAAGGCCTTCAGGATGCTTCCCAGGTTAGAAGACCCTCGCATTCTTGATATTGGGTGTGGTTCGGGAATCCCCACAATTGAACTTGCTCACTTATGCAACGGGCAGATACTTGCTGTGGATATTGACCAGTCACACCTCAATAGTCTTGAAGAAAAGATCAGTGAAGCAGGGCTTTCAGATCGGGTTCATACTCTCAATTGCTCACTGTTTCACCTGGATTTTCCAGATGAAGACTTCGATGTGATATGGTCTGAGGGCTCTATTTTCGCCATTGGCTTCGCAAGAGCACTCCGGGAGTGGAGTCGGATTCTCCGACCAGAAGGGTTCTTGGTCGTTCACGATGAAGAAAAGGATTTTGCAGAAAAATGCAACCAGATATCTCGTTCTGGGTACCACCTTATTGGCAGCTTCATTGTGTCTGGTGATACGTGGTGGAGAGAGTACTATGGGCCATTAGAGAGATATGTTATCAAGATCCAGGAAAAATGCAGTATTGATCCCGAAATTCTCTCGCTGTGTGATAGTGAACAACGGGAGATAGATATGGTTAAGGCAAATCCGGTTCAATATGGATCAGCGTATTTCATCATGAGAAAGAAATAGAAAA
>JACVGW010000028.1:10296-23999 GCA_018992565.1 Theionarchaea archaeon | reverse complement strand
AATTCTCTCCATTCCAGGAGCTTCTATCTATGTGCGTGTTTAACCGTGTAGCCAATACGTAGGATGGCACCTATGAGAACCAGACCGAGTACGATGGAGCGTAATAAACCTGCAGATTCGGGGGCAGTCTCAGGTTCAAATTCAATCTCAGGTTGCATGCACGTATAGAACCAGAACTCAGAATAAGCAACATACCTGTAAATAGACATACTTTCATGACTCTTTTCCTTTTCATCTTGATATCTCCCCTCGAAGGGTTTCCTCGCACAGAAGAGGACGACTCTACGGTGCTGAGTCGGCTACGTGATCTGAACACTTTTTTCTTTTCAAATGGATGGACTACGAGGGACGCCTGCCCCATTTCAGTACTACTGGCGTCAGGATTGCCATGACTATAAAAATCCAGATCATGCCGCCAATGGACATCCACGCAACGTCATTCAATCCCATAACACCCCTCAGTCGGAGGAATAGACTGTCTATTCCAAGAAGAAAGTAGGCAATGAGGGCCAGCAGCATTCCACTTATGGAAATGAAATAACCCAGCGGCGTGAGTTTTCTCTCTGTGCTTTTAGATTCCGAGGAATTCATGTTACATCCCACCCATCATGCTATCTGATCCATAAATACTTTTGCAGGATACCTGCCTCAGACTTTCGTACTATTGAAATGAGAATTCCACTATTCAGAGTACTGCAGGAGGAAATGGAAGCGCTGGTCGATGAGGATATGATAGTACTCTCAAGTAAGTATGCTACAGGGTACATCTCTCCAGTTATGGCTCAGGCATGTCTGGAACAAGAATGCGTATTGACTGCAGAAAGCGAACTTGAGAAGGTAAAAGCCCTCCTGCGGGGCAGCGGAGCAGAAAAGCATATCCACATACTTGAGGCACGTCTTGATGAATTGAAAGCAGCAGAATATAGACAGATTCGATATACTTTTTGTGCTGATAGAGATTGCCATAGGTGGGAGATTTCTAGTGCGGATTCATTCTCAGACTGCGCAGTACGTCAGACTCCATCGTGACTATAATGAGGAGTATCTGGAGACGAATTCAGGGTTCATTCAGATTTTTCTGCGGCCTCCACGACCTCTCTCGGTAAATGAACAGCGAACTCACATATGAGGTCTCCACTCAGAATGGACTTTGTAACGTCAACTTCTATTGGTTGGTCAAGGACGATTTCCCAGTACGCTCTGTAGTATCCTGCACTGCAGTTACAGAAAACGGGAGAAACCGGTTGCGATGACTTCAACAGGGCGTCCTTCACCCATGGACAGTGACAGTAGTAGTAACGCTTCTTCTGTTCATCAGTCTCTCTCAAGTACTCCTTTGCCATATGCGGCACCTTCCTCACAATGAGTACATCTCCTTTGCGGACACCACCTTCGATATATGGATCATTCTTTATGAATTCAAGCACTGGACCAGTGATTTCCTGTGTGAAATAGAGGCTTCCCTCCTCAAAATGCTTCTCAAGCTCCTGAATATATTCAGAACGCTTATTTTTGAGAAATTCATCAATATTCTTTGATTTGAGGAATTTTTCTCTGTCAGGTTTACGCCATTGTTCATAGCGATCTCTCAATCCTTTGTTGAGGAATTGACGACAGCGCTCAACACCAAGGGCTCTTTCAAGCCTGGGCAAGATCTTCTTGGTGTATTCGGGCTTTTCATCTGGAGATATTCCTAATTGGGGGAGGGATATCTCCTCAAAGATACGGGTCCTCATATCTTCACCAAATTCATCAGTCAATCGTCTGGATAGGTTTTCCATCACTTCTCTTCCATCGAGAACCTCCATTGCTGCAACATAGAGGGCAGAATTTGCAAAGATGCCGTAGCGAAGGATGCTCAGGTAGGTTTCAAGGGTATTCTTCCCCTGCTCTACCAGATGTGCAGAATAGCGATAGAAATCCTTTGCAGAGGCTCTATCAACCGTAGTCCCTCTCTCCTTGAGAAAGCCATCAAATTCCTTTATCAGTGCAATAGACCTTTCGATTGTTTTCTCGTCTGCGTTGTTTTTTTCCATGAATACTCTGAATTTCTTCTCATCCATTGTTACACCTTCTCATCTTCTAGAACACTCTTCAATTGTTTTCACAGGCCTCCTTTTTCTCATTTCTACCGAGAAGGTCTGTGTCGTCCGTGTGTATCTTCATCACGAGCATGAATACTGATCTACATTTTCCATTCATCCATATAAGCATACCCACACCCTTGTGGGGCAACCTTCATACCACACGTCCTCTTCCAGAGGTTGGCCACGGGAAGATTGACTCTTGGTTTCTAGCCATTGTGAATACTCTTCTTGTCCAACAGAAAATGATAAAAGCAACTGCCACTAAGGTGCTGGCAGGTGGAAAGACTATGGGAAGAGAAGGTGATATAGAACTTGTGAGTATCGAGTACCATGGCGATGTAGCTCTGGTAAGACTCAATCGCGGAAAAACGAATGCCATCAACCTGGGACTCACCCAGAAATTACGGGAGACTCTGAAAGAGGTGCAGAAAACCAGCAAGAGCCTCATACTCTGCAGTTCCAATGACAAGTTTTTCTCCATTGGGTGGGATATACCTGAGCTCTATTATCTTGATAGGGAGGGTTTTGCTGAATTCTATCGTGCATTCACCGGATTACAGGTAGATTTGTACACGCTGCCAATGCCCACGATAGCAGCGGTAACAGGACATGCAGTTGCAGGAGGGTGTATCCTGGCTCTTTGCTGTGATTATCGGTACATTGCTGACGGAAAAAAGCTCATGGGGTTGAATGAGGTGAAGCTTGGTGTTCCTATTCCTTATCCTGTTGACTGTATCCTGCGAAGCATTGTAGGGACGCGCCTTGCCCGTACGATTACTGATTTTGGTGAGTTTTACTTGCCTGAGGAGTCACTCAAGATGGGCATTGTGGACTGTGTAACACAGCTTGAAGAGGTTGTGCCTCTCTGTGAGGAAAAAGCCACGGTGCTGGGTGCTCTGCCTGAGAAAGCACGTGTTGCGATTAAAAGAGATCGCACAGAGCCAGTTGAAAGACAGATTCTGCAGCATCTTGAAGAAAAAGAGAAGATATTTCTGGAGTGCTGGTTCTCTCGTGAAGCACGAATTATGCTGGAAGAACAGATGAAGAAATTCTAAGCCAATCGATTATCATCATGCTGGTACATTTTGTGGTCTGTCGTTTGTGAAAGAGAAATGTATAAGTATATCGCAGAAGAAATACTCTCATGAGAGCAGTAGAACTGGGAAAGACGGGTGAGAAAATTCCTGTCATCGGGCAGGGTACCTGGGGCCTCTCTCGCTGGAAATCAGCAGAGTACTATCAACAGTGGAAACGGGTACTCCATCAGGGCATATCTCTGGGGATGACTCATATTGATACAGCTGAAGTGTATGGGATGGGAATGGCAGAACGAATTGTGGGTGAAGTGGTGAAAGAATACCCCCGTGATGAACTTTTTATTGCCAGCAAGCTATTCCCCTTTCGGTTTTTTCATAACAGCATAAAAAAGGCTGCTTACAAGAGTCTCGAGAGGCTGCACCTGGATTACCTTGATTTATACCTGGTGCACTGGCCAAATCCTGTTGTGTCTATTGAGAAGCACATGAGAGCCCTTGAAGCATTGGTTGAAGAGGGGAAGACACGGTTCATAGGAGTGAGTAATTACTCTGTGAATCAGGTAGAGATAGCGATGCATGCTTTGAAGAAGACGGAGCTGGTAACGAATCAGGTGAAGGCCAGTGTAACAGCCCAGAAGCATCTCAAGGACTTGCCATTCTATCGGAAAGAGAAAATTACATTGACAGCATACAGTCCCTTGGGTCACAGAGGGCTGGCCACTATTGCAGATGAGCAGCAGAAGAAGCTTACCCTTGTTGCTGAGAAGTACAATGTCACCATACAACAAGTTGCACTTTCCTGGCTCGTTTCTATGGAGGGAGTCATTACCATACCAAAGACGGTTACTATCGATCACGTCAAAGCTAACGCCCGAGCAGCAGAGACTGTCTTGCCGACAGAGGAAATCAGAATGTTGTGGGAAGATTCTCAGTGAATTTTCGGTGAAAAGAGATTATTGACTTCTGCATCTTTTTCGTATTCCAAGAATAACAATGATGATTTATTCTCCATGCTTCAGCAACATATTGAGAAAACCATATAAGTAAAGGCCTGGAGAACTCATTTAGGGTAGATCTACATGAAGACCACTCACAACGCTGAAACTCTTGCAGTTATCGTTGGTAATAGAGACTGCTTTCCAGATGAACTAGCAGAAGAAGGGGGAAAAGAAGTCATCAGAATCCTGAAGGATATGGGATTCACTATAGTGACCAGTTCCTCAGAAGAGACGGGCAAAGGAAGCGTCCAGACTCGAGATGACTCAAAAGCATGTGCGCAAGTCCTCAGGAAAAATGCAGATAAGATTGACGGTGTAGTAGTTACCCTTCCCAATTTTGGTGATGAAAAAGGGATAGCTGAAACCTTGAGACTTCTTAGCCTGGATGTCCCCATCCTGATTCATGGGTTCCCTGATGAACTGGGAAAAATGGATGGACCACACCGCAGGGATTCCTTTTGTGGCAAAATCTCTGTAAGCAATAACCTGTGTCAATATGGGATACCCTTCACCAATACGACATCCCATGTAGAGGCTCCAAGTTCCCAGCAATTTCGAGATGATGTGCTTCAATTCGCAAGAGTCTGTCGCACTGTGAAAGGACTGAGAAATGCCCGATTGGGCGCTATCGGGGTAAGACCAAATGCTTTCCAGACTGTTCGATACAGCGAGAAGCTCTTGGAGAGAACTGGGATAGCACTCGAAGTCATCAATCTCATGGAAATCGTGGGTCGAGCACGAGAATTAGAGAACACTTCACCTGAAGTCAGAAGAATACGAACCCAGATGGACCAGTTATTCATGTTAGAGAATGTCCCTCCAGAATCTCTAGCCAAAACTGCCAAGCTAACTGCCGTTATCCTGAAATGGGTTCAGGAAAATGAACTCAATGCAGTCTCTTTCAATTGTTGGCCAGCGATAGAGAAATACTATGAAATAGTCCCCTGTGCTGCCATGGCCTTATGTTCAGACTCTCTTGTCCCCGCTGCGTGCGAAACAGATGTCATGGGATCCCTCTCCATGTATGCACTCCAGCTTGCCTCAAGCCTACCTGCAGCTCTTGCAGACTTCAACAACAACTATGGAGACGACCCTGAAAAGTGTGTACTCTTCCACTGCAGTGCATTTGCACCCCATTTCTTCGAAAAATGCCCTAGACTGACCTGCCACGAGATGCAGGGATTCTACGGATCACTAAGCGGGAAGATGAAGGCAGGACCAGTGACGCTATTCAGGCTGGAAACTGATGATGTAAACGGGAAGATCAAAGGGTATGTCGCCGAAGGCGTCATCACAGATGATGACATAGATACGTTCGGCTCATATGGCATTTTGAAGGTTGAAGGACTGCAATCACTGCTGGATCATGTCACCAGAAATGGATTTGCCCATCATGTTGCTCTGGTAAGAGATCATGTGGCCCCTGTCATACAGGAGGCTGCTTCCACGTATCTAGGCTGGGACATTTACCAGTATGAGCCTCATAGATCTGTATGAGTGGAAATATACATGAGAAGCATCAGATACCCTTTTTCTCTAGAGTTATGGCTTCTGCTGGGCAGGTGGACACACACAATCCACATCCTGAACACTGATTTGGATCAAAAATCACTCCACCATTCCCCATGTCTCTTGCACCAAACTGACATCTTTCCACACAAACTCCACAACCAATGCACCTAGAACTGTCAGTCACAGCCACAGCACTGAAGGTTAGAACTTGACGCAGAGCTCCAGATCGGACTGCCGCGGACAGGACAAGACAGCAACAGGAACAGCAACTACAAATCTCATTGATTCCTTCCTGATCAACAGCCAGTGCTAAATGTACGAGGCCTGCCTTGTGAGATTGGTCCAGGATTGCCAGGGCTTCTTCAACTGTGGCTTTCCCGGGATTCAGCGCTCCTAATCTATCATTTGTCAAAGCCTGTTCTCCTCGTTCATTGAGCCTGAGGCAGGTGTGAACGGGGAAGTCACAGTTCCTCATTTGCACTCTACAGGTGCAATCCATCAACACAATCAACCAGGCATCTTCCAGGTATTTCCTGACTTCTTCAAGGTTGAGGACTCTGTGATTACCTCTTATCTGCGTCTCTACGGGGACTGTCACTGCAGTGTGAATTCTTCCTTCTATATCAGAGATTTCCTCAGCACTCCATTCATTCTGGGATTCGCACCCCTGCTTTCTGGTTGGATCACAGCGTGGGTTTCCTGTCATGATATCTACCCCTCCACAGCCATCAATCACACAGTATGCCTGTCCATTGCGGACTTTCAACACCTTTTCTTCACTGATGGCTTCACCATTGACAGTCCAATCATTGTACCTGTTAAAACTGTTTCTAATCTCTTGCATTATTTACCTATTACTTCACGTAAGAACCAAAAGGTATAAAAGAATGCAATGCATCTCAATGAGGAAAAGAATCTTATGCATTTTTTGATGAATATGTTCACTTCTCACCAATGCACGGTTTCACAATCTTTGCAGAATATCATCCTCTTCCGGCACAGCACCTTTTATCCCCGCCACCTTTCCTGCCAGTTCAACAGCATAATCAAGCATCCGCTCTTCATCAAATCTCTTCAAAAGAGAACACACAATACCTGCCGTGAAGGCATCTCCGCAGCCAGTTGTATCTACAACATGAATTTCAGAAGCAGCTCTGTGGAGTACTGCTGTCTCAGAATAGAGAGAAGCTCCTTCCTCACCTCTTGTCACGAAAACGTACTGCAAATTATGGTGTTGCATCAACCTGGTCACAGCCATGTCATCAGACTCGTTGCTCTTGTACAATATCTTGATCAGTTCCAATTCCTGCTCATTTATTTTCAGGATGTCTGCCATCTCTACTGATTCAGCAAAGAGTGATTCCCAGCTTTCAATCCCCTCTCTGTAGTTAAAATCGTAGATCTTTACTGCTTTTGTTGATTTCAGAAGATTCCTTAGGGTATTCCTCGAAACAACGTGTCTCTGTGCCAGTGTACCAAAACAAAAGAATTTCGCAGAAGAGCAGACATGTGTCATGGCACTATCAACGGCAATATAGTCGAAGGCTGCATCCTCAGCTATGAGAAACGCAGGATTTTTATGTTGATCTCGTGTAACCTTCACCGTGCCCGTCTTGTGCTCATTTACTTGACAGATCAGTGGAACCTTCTTGCTGGCAGCTGCCTGAATTTTCTTCCCCCGTTCATCAGTTCCCACGGCCGTTATCATGAGTGTCTGCACTCCTGTGAGTGAAGCCAGTGCTGCCACATTGAAAGGAGCTCCCCCTATGTTTTCCTCTCCATCTTCATATATGTCCCATAGGAGCTCTCCAAAGCAGACAAGGTGAGCTGTCACAAGATGTCTCCTGTAATTCACGCTACCACCAGCTACTTCTGTCTTGAGGATATTTAAATGTCTCACTACATGCAAGGGCCAGGACATGTTCTCACGCTGTTGAGGCATTGTCTTTACTTCTAGGATACCAGAATTCATGTCTATTCAGTTGTCCTGGTACCTTTGCCTGGGCTATCCGGATCCTGTATCAGGGAAAGGCTAAGAGGAAGAAGTGGAAAGGTTTTAAAACTGAAAGTGAATAATTTATTTATGGGAAAGACTGATATTCATAACCACGAGGCACTTCCTGCAGTGAAAGCCCTGATAGTGTATGACTCATGGTATGGGAACACAGAGAAAATTGCCACGTCCATGAGCAGTGTAATACCTGGTGACGTCAAGGTGCTCCGCGCCAGTGAAGCGCACGCCTCTGATGTGGGGTCCATTGATGTCCTCATAGTGGGTTCTCCCACCCAGGGATTCAGAGCTACAAAGCCCATACAGAAATTTGTCAAGAGCATCCCCGAAGGTGCTCTTGAAGGAATTTCTGTGGCCGCTTTTGACACACGGATGCCTGCAGATGATGCAGGGAAGGGGCTACGGTTCATTATGAAGGTGGGCGGCTATGCTGCTCCCCGTATTGCTGATGAACTCAGAAAAAAAGGTGGGAACCCGAGAGTGCCCCCTGAAGGGTTCTTCGTCAAGGGCAAAGAAGGCCCATTAAAGGAGGGAGAACTGGAGCGTGCTGCCAGCTGGGCCGAGAATGTTATCAAGAGTGGAACATAGCTGAGACCAAAGGATTTGAATTCCCGCTGTGTTCACCCGGGAGTGATTTAATGTTGCTAACTGCAGAAAAAGAATGGTTCAAGGATGCTGAAGGACGATCAGTCTTACTCCGGGGAGTGAATCTCGGAGGAAGTTCCAAAGTCCCTGCTCCTGATGGGGCAACCCACATGAGAACAGATTTCTCAGATAGTAAAGATGTCTCCTTCGTTGGACGTCCCTTCCCCCTGGAAGAAGCTGATGAACATTTTTCGCGCCTTCAGAAATGGGGATTCAACTGTCTCAGGGTTCTCATCACCTGGGAAGCTATCGAACATGGGGGACCAGGCGTTTATGATACAGCATACCTGGACTACCTGAGAGCGATAATAGAGAAGGCGGGAGAATACGGCTTTTATGTTTTCATAGATCCTCACCAGGATGTATGGAGCAGGATGACAGGAGGAGACGGCGCACCTGGATGGCTTTTTGAGAAGGTGGGACTGAACGTCACAGCATTTGACGCAACAGAGGCAGCTCTTGTTATGCAGTATCGCTACCCAGAGTATGAACCCATGTGCTGGTCACAGAATTATAGCCGATTTGCAGCAGCAACTATGTTCACGTTATTCTTTGGGGGGACTGATTTTGCACCACATTGTCTCATTGAGGGGGAGCCAGTTCAGGAGTATATGCAGACACACTATATCAATGCTGTAACCCAGGTTGCTGAACAACTGAAAGACCTCCCCCATGTCATAGGATATGAATGTCTGAATGAACCGCACCCTGGGTTTATTGGCGTTGACGATCTCACTGTACCTATACGAGTTGCAGGTCAGATCATGCCCGGGCTGCAGATCTCGCCCTTTGATGGAATGGTTTCATCATCAGGGATTTCTCGGGCTGTTAAAGTGGCAGAGCTCAAGAGGCTCGGGGTAAAGATAACAGGGGAGACTATCATCAATCCCGGGAAGGTATCATGCTGGCTTCATGACAGGGATGACATCTGGCAGAAAGAAAGCATCTGGGAACCAGGTCATGAAGGCCCACTGTTACTGCATCCCCATCACTTTGGAATACTCAATGGTAATCCTGTACACTTCTTCGCTGACTATCTCACTCCATTTATCAATCGATATGCCGTCCAAATCAGAAACAACCACCCAGATACTTTCATCTTTATTGAAGGAGAACCCTACCACACAGAACCTATGAAATGGGGGGTGAAGGATGCCCAGAATGTCGTGAACGCAAGCCACTGGTATGATGGTGTCACCCTCATTACCAGGAGATTCTCCACGCTGTACAACTATGACATTACGACAGGAAGTCTTGTCTTAACACAAAGGGGCATCAGGAAAATGTTTGAACGTCAACTAAGAAGAATGAAAGAGGCTTCAGCCAGAATGCAGAATATTCCAACGGTCATTGGTGAATTTGGCATTCCTTTCGACATGAATAACAAAGAAGCGTACAGAACTGGTGACTTCTCAAGCCAGGTCACAGCATTAGCCATGAACTATGATACCCTGGATTCCCTCTTGCTTCACAGCACTCTATGGAACTACACGGCAGATAATACAAACCAATGGGGTGATCAGTGGAACCTGGAGGACCTATCTATTTTCAGCAGGGACCAGCAGAGAGATAATGACATCGGCAGTGGGGGAAGAGCTATTAAGGGATTTTGCCGTCCATATGCTAGAAAAACTGCAGGAACTCCACGTAGCATGTCCTTCAATTTGAAAAGCGGGCGATTCACCTTTATTTTTGAAGCTGATTTAGAAGCGAGCAGCCCTACAGAGATTTTTGTCCCTGGTATTCAGTATCCCCGGGGAGTTGCAGTGACGATAACCAGTGGGCAGTTTGAGAGAAGAGATGACAGCCTACTGGTTTACGCAGATGCTCCTGGCGAATGTACTGTAGAGATTTCAAGGATATGAGATCCCCCTCTAGGAAATCCATGCCGGGGCTGTATCCTGGACGATCCACCTGTCATCCTCCTTGATTTGTACTACATACTACCCCGCACCAGCAAGGGCCCCCTGCCGCTTCCAATGTAAACATTTGACATAAAAGCAGTTCTCTACAGGATCCGATTGTTCATTCTTTGACAGGAAATCCTCAATAGTTGTTTCTTCTACCAAAGGAAAACGACGTGAAAAGAAGGTCCCGCTCATGCATAGCTTGCCACTAAAGCCTGGTGAGGTATGGTCACATATGACAACAAGTCCCCCGGGCTCCCTTTCGTTGATTATTGCACTATACACAGCGTATTCCTCAGTTTCTGAGGCGTGTAGTACTGATTCTGGAGAAGTAAAGGTTCTCAGTGAAGGTGACCCTAAATATATTAAGAAAATGACTGTAATAAGCAGTCGTAAGCACTGGCTTCTGGATAGGCTCATTGTACGTATGTGGAAGCGCATAGTCAAGAATTTTATGCCCTGGACGAAAGACATACTCTCTCTTCATGAACTCTGACCTGGAGTGTAGGCAAGTCTTTCACGAATTCGTAGCCAGATAGACTTGAGAGAGTGGACATCAACAATCCTTATAAGAGTGGTTACGGAATGCCTTCCATGGATGACAAGAAATTCAAGAATGGTATGCTTCTCCTTGTGGTGGGTCTTTTCACCTCAAGCATATCTTCTGTGATAGAGGACTTTGGAATTCTTGGATCGTCGGCAAATCTTGTCATGGGATTCTTTGATGGACTTTCAGTGCTGATATTCGCTGTAGCAATCGTTTTTATGGTCAAAAGTAGAGAATCCATCTGAAATGACGCCCATGGTTCCCTTCCCGAAGCCGCCTCGAGGTTTAGGAGGTTGGCTCCAGAATACAACATAGTGAATCCAGCACTCTAAACTACAACGGAACGTATAAATACCATGTCTGAGCAGTCTTTTCATGAAAAAGGTTATGATTGTCGTTATTGTGGTAATTTTCTGTTCTGGATGTGCAGGCCAGAGTCAGAAGAGGAACGATTCCAGTTCTACTGCAGCGAACGTTACTACCATTGTAGAGTATGGAAAAAGCCTGGACTGGTGTCCTGCGAACAACCGCATTGTCTTCGGTAAAATGGGGGATGATTCATACTACGATGTGCATATAATGAATCCTGACGGTTCTCAGGAGAAATGTCTCACCGGCAAGGAATGTCCCCAAAAGCACAACGGAAACCCCGTGTGGCATCCTTCAGGGGAGTACATCGTATTCACTTCTGAAAATGAGGATGTTGAAGGTCATGAGTATGACAGAGTCTCTATCCCTGGAAGAGGCATTAACTGCAACCTATGGGCAGTGACATCAGATGGTGAAACCTTCTGGCAATTAACAGAGTATCCCACAAGCTTTGCCAATCCCAAAGGTGTGATTCACCCCCAGTTCTCCCATGATGGCAGTATGCTCTTGTGGGCAGAAAGGATTGAGAGGAAGGATGGGACTCCCTGGGGGGAGTGGGCGTTGAAGGTGGCGGACTTTATAGTTGATGATGATCTGTGCCACCTGGAGAATATCCGGGCCTACCAGCCAGGTGCATCACTGAGATTCTATGAGAGCCATGCTTTCTCTGGAGATGACACAAAGATCCTCTTTTCAGGAAACCTTCTCTCAACCCAACTGGAGAGTGGACTGGATATCTACGAGCTCGACCTCAAGACAGAGGACCTCACAAGGTTGACTGATACCTTCGACGATTGGGACGAACATGCTCACTATAGCCCTAATGGGGAAAAGATTGCCTGGATGTCCAGTACCGACCTTGGTGATTTAGGGATTACCTTTGATGACATGAGAAACCATGTGTGGGGCCTCAAATTGAAGACCGAATTGTGGATAATGGATGCAAATGGTTCTCACAAGCAGCGGTTGACGTGGTTCAATGAGCCCGGGAACGACGAATACATGGGGCATGTAATCGTCAGCGATAGTACTTGGTCACCAGACGGGGAGAAGATGGCTGCGTGCATAGCATATGAGGATGGGAGGGATACCCAGAACTTCCGCTCAAGGATCATTCTCATTGATCTTGGTACTCAGAAAAAGGATTTCTCAGGTACGTTACATTTCGAGCAGTTTCTGGACATGAAACTCCTGATATCAGCAGCAGTCCTTGGTTTTGTTATTCACAAGGGTTCGAACGTGATCTCACCGGCTATACGGTGGATATATCGAACTGAAAAGGATCGTTCCCTCTTGTTGTACAAGCCTGTGAGTCCTGTGGCCAGAAAGGCATAGTAATGCTTAAATACTCGCAGAATCACCCAGCGGCATGAATGACAAGGAATCTCCTGGAGAATGGTTGCGTCGGAAGAGGATACTGATTGCATGGATTTCCATGTTAGTCACCAGCAACCTCGCAGTTATTATCTGGCGAGAAGTGTCATCAGGTGAGCCTTCTTGGTGGCCCTGGATTCATGCTGTTGGATTACTAGTGCTCTGTGCTTTCACTTTCATTGACAAGGACTTGAAGCCGTTGAGAGCATTTGTAGGAGTCCTACTGACGATATTCGTTCTCGGGTTTGGAGGCGGCTGGAAGTGGGGAATAATCCCCTTTATTCGAGGTACTTCTGCCTGGACTACATGGGAGACTCAGGCACCGTGGGCAGTTTCAGCAGTTGTGACCCACCTTGTAAGGCTGTCCCCTGCTCTCGTCATTCTTGCAGGGCTACTGCTCACAGGAAGGAGACTTCCCGACCTTTTCCTGGTGAAGGGTACACTAGATGCCCCTGTTGAACCCTCAAGGCTTTTGGGGATGAAGAAGCCGGAGCCCTGGACAAGAACGGGGAGTATCTTTGCTGTGGTATTTACTGTGGTGACTTTTATCTTCCTGGTTCTTTCAACGCGCCCAACAGCAAATGCCTTCATGACTGTATTGCCCCTGATCCCTGTTGCTGTATTCATAGCAGCAATAAATGCTTTCAATGAAGAGTTCACCTTGCGTGCTGCCCCCCTCTCTGTACTGGTATCCGCTCTGGGCAGTCAACAGGCTCTCGTAATAACAACGGTCTATTTCGGGCTTGGACACTACTACGGTGTTCCCAATGGAGTGCTGGGTGTTCTCCTCTCGGGATTCCTTGGATGGTTCTTGGGGAAGAGCCTCCTGGAGACAAGAGGATTCTTCTGGGCATGGTTGATTCACTTCCTGCCAGATGTCGTTATCTTCACGTTCTACGCTATGAATGTATGAGCCGATGAACAGAGAAGCTGTTATTTAATAATATTGTAAATCATTATTGATAATCAATAATGTTAATTATTATTGATTCCAAAGTGAACTGCGGACTGTGCAGGCAGGCATGCCCGGTTGGCATGTAAAAGAAAAAAAAAGGAAATTGTCACTCTGTGGTTACCTCAGTCCTTCAACTAGGGCCAAGACGGCTTCCCGAGTAGCATCTCGATCTTTTCCTGCTACAATGAGAATGTCACAGGTTCCGTACGGTGCTCTAATGTATTCCCATTCGCCAGCAGATATTTCCCAGTTTACCATAGA
>JACVGW010000028.1:0-10196 GCA_018992565.1 Theionarchaea archaeon | reverse complement strand
AAGCTGCCATCCCTGTCCAGATCGTCACACTCAGGTAGAACCCCATGCCACTGCATCACCTCGTATCCGCTGTGGCCGTCGTTGCTGTCCAGAAACCCATTACCCAGTACGTCGTCTTCGTCCAAGGAAGTAACAGGTGGCCACAATCCAGTACCTGGAGGCTGGTGGATAAGCAATCCCTCGTCTCTGTCATCCCATCCTGCCTGGCATACATCCAGGACAAGCCTGTAATCATGAGGATCAGATGTCCAGGGAGAGGCACACGATCTACCGTACCAGAACTTCTTGTTTTCCAGCCAGTATACATTGGATCTTACAGCCAGAGCACCACCTTCACCTGTGACTATTTGGATGCCATCAATGACGATATCAACTGCGCTGAACAGGAGACTCCCTTGTCCCCTGTCATTCGTGTAATAGAACCATGTGTAATCTGCCCAAGCACCTTCTTCAATGCGATGGATAATTGGTTTTTCATAATCACGAACACCATCGCTATCGTAGTCGTAGGTAGCAAGAGCAGTCAGCTCTCCCGGGTCCAGTCTTCTGTTTCTATTCACATCAGTGCAACACTGGTACGCGGCAAAGGGGAAATTCTCACTGTAGACTTCTGAGGAGAATCCAGTGAGAGGATCAAGTACCACCCAGAAATATTCCAGAACCTCTCCGTACATGGAAGCCGAAAAATAGGCTCTATTGTTGTCAATATCAACGTCCAGAAGTTCTACTGAATAATCAGCGACAGTATAAGGATCTCCTTTCTTCAGTAGTACTTCTTCAAAATGGGGTTGGCCTGTTATGATATACGGCATGCCGTGAAGAGAACCAGCTTTTCCTGTGATGAAGTTGACATCCAGCACAGGGCCCGCATCTATCACAGTGTACATGTCTCCAAAGAGTGTAAAGCAAGGAAGGTGGTCATGTATGACCATCCAGGGTTCAGGGACAAAGAGCAGCGTGTATGGATCGAAGTCCTCGGCGTAGGGAAAGTTCGGAGGTTCTTCTTTCTGCAGATCCACCAGGATTGTAGGAGGGACAAAGATATTATCTGCTCTGTATATGATTCCAGAGATCCGGCTCCATTCAGAATGTGCTTGTTCATGGATCTCTTTTTCCCACCCATACAAACACGTCCTGCATCCAGAAGACGTGCTCGCGCGTTCCAGATCGAATTGAAGCTGAAATTCTTCATGTGTCTCCCAAGGCTGGAATGTACCGTCTCCATTCCCCCAGAAGGCATGTTCCTCGTCATCAAAGTACCACAGCCCCCCAAGAGTATAGGTGAGAGGAGATGTAGTATTATCCCACTCTGCATAGGGGGCGCTGTCCGGTACATCAACTGCAGGCATCCCTCCATTTTCTTCATCAAGGAGACGAATATCATCATGAGATGCTGAATAAGCTCCTATTATTATGAGATCATCAGATTCAGCGAAGCTCATTGTTCCAATTGCTGCAGCCAGAAGAGTCGCTGATACAACGTCCATAGCAGCAGCCTGCTTGCCCACCACAATGGTGACTGCAGTTGTGCCAGTTTCCTCATGAACAAAAAACTCTGCAGGAATGTCCAGGGAGTTGACACTTGGAAGTAGAAGGCTCAACAGGATAATTCCACCTGCGAGAGTTGCACGTAGGGTTTTCATACTATTCCTCCTTTTTTACTGATTTTCTATATAACAGGATAATCCGTGTCAGGAATTATAACCCTTTGCCTGGAAATTCAATGTGATTGTTTCCCAACGGCAAGTAGCTACGATACCTCTGTCCTAATGGCTACCCTTCACAACACTGTGTCAGCTCTTCGTCTCACTGAGGACAGCTGCCGCCTTTTTCACCAGAGAACTCAGGTTCCTTTGCGGCAGGTGGGTCTTCTTCTTCAATTCACTGAAATCCATTTCCACCACCTGCTTTAGCAGTATTATATTGGCAGAGGACAAGGTCTTGAGAGTTGCAATGTCTAACCCCTTCAGGTACGTTACAGGATATAATCGAGTTTCTCCAATGAATGTAGCCATGTCGAAATCGGGAGAAGAGCTCCATCCCAGGTAATGAATCCCCCTGCAGTCAGCGTACCTTCTGGCATGATCTGAGAACTTAGTATTACACACCAGGAAAATCCCGTCAACTCTGGTGGCGCTGGCATCAGGTCCAACCCCCTCTGAAACATCTTCAAGAACAGCCCGGGCGATGCGCACCTCATCCAGTCCAGTAGTAGTGCGGTAGTTGCGGTGATGCTTCACCTCCAGGAGGAAGGTTCTTCCATCCTTTTCAATGATACCATCAACCTCGTGTTCCACGCACTTTCCCGTGACTATCTGGTTGGGAGATACAGTATATCCTTTTCTCTCCAGGAGAGCCCTGACGTACTGTTCAAAATCTGGTTTTGATTTAAGAAGAGCCAAGGCTTTTCTGAGACTTATCACATGCTTTGCTGCAGGTCGATCTTTTGCCATGAGTGCAAAAATCATGTCCATGATTTTTCGGGTCCTGATCCCATCTTCTGCTCTGCTCTCAATGTCACGTGCTATAGTTTCTGCCAGAGTCTGAGAAGCACCCATTCGTAAGCAGGTTCTCATAATCTTTTTTCTGTCAAAAGGTGCTTCACTACCATCTGCTTTTGTAACGTATGTGACCATCAGGTTGCCAGTGTCGTCGACTTATTTAAGGTCTGCCATTGGCTGTTCTGTTGAACTGAGAAGAAGTGGGGATACTGGAGCAGGGGAGAAGTTGCAAAAAGAAAGAAAAAAAAAATGATTCTACGGACGCAGTGTCCCTGCGAATACTTGCCACGCTAGCAGTGACTTAGCAACAAGGCTCAAAACGATGTACATCTTTTCTCCGTAGAGGTAGTCCCTCCATCTGCCCACTTTCTTGTACTGAAGGACCATATTCACAGCAAAGAGGTTGAAGAACACAGCAATCGAGATGAATATTGCTATGACAAAGGTGGGAACTGACGTCCCCTCTGTGGATGAAGCGCCCAGCAGTGATATAAAAATCACAATCCAGGGTACAACTCCTGCAATGCATCCGATGATATAAGACGTCCAGCTCGTCTTTTCAGTGCTCTGATTATGGAGTTCCATCATGTATCCCATGAGATTCATAACCCCTGTCAGCGTAAACAGAGCCAGGAGTGTTCCAACGTCATAGATCCCTACAAGCATGGCAATCAACACGATCATCAATGAGGCACTGAAAGCGTACTCGATCCAGCGGAAGCTATTCATGTGCGACGTCAGATTCCTGACGTACATAGGGAACCCTTGGGGGGAGGCCACGACAAAATGTGCAGTAGCTGACATGAACAGGAAGAGGGCAACTGCAGGACCCAGCGGCAGGTGATACAGCGTCTCTGTAACCGGTATGAGACTGCTGGTTTCCGAATTGAACTGCAGATAGGTAGTAGTCACAGGCAAAGAGAAGTCGCTGCTGATGACCACCATGAGTATGCCCTGAACTAGATGGAGGACACCCATGAAAGCATTGAATCTCCTGAGGTTCTGAAACTGCTTTTCTGAACTAGCCCTTGAATTCTCTTTCATTGTACACCATGTGAGGCTATCTTTATAATCTTTTCACTCTTAACCAGGTTCTGGGCACGTGGAACCTGATTCAGCGTCAGTAAGGTGAGGAACTGCCACTACTGTCAGATGTTCCAGGTCAGAATATCGATTCCTCACCAGAGTCTTGATTTCAGTACTGATTTCATGCATGTGCTTGACTGTCATGACCTCTGGGACTTCGATTTCGATTTCTCCTTGAATCACAGGCCCTGTCCTCCTCAGCCGGGCGACACGCGCTTTCTTGACTCCTGAAACCCCTTCAGCTATGGCCTGGATTTCCTGTCTCTTCAAGAAACAATCAGCATCACACGCATCTACAAGGACGAAGCTCGCTTCCTTCACTGTGGCAAACCCGATACTCACAATGATGGCCGCTATAATGAATCCCACCACTGCATCTGCTACCGGATACCCTCTTGCAGACAATATCAAGGCTATCACAGCCAGAAATGAGGCAGTGCCATCCTTTACTGTGTTTATCGCGTCTAGTTTGAGGGAACTGAGCCCCATTCTCCTTCCCCGTATATACTTCTGTATGCCTATACCCCATGCTACCAGGGCTGCCAGTAAAGCAACAACAGCTCCCACGAGTGGAATACTCACAGGATGAGGATTCACCAACTGCTGATATGCCCGGTACACAATGTACGACGCCAGCCCCATCATGACCATTGCTGCCCCAATTGAGGCAAGGTTTTCAATCTTGTAGTACCCATAGTGGAACCTGCTGTCTGGCGATCTCTTGAAGAATCTGAGGCCCACCCAAACAATCAATGAAACAAACCCGTCACCTATACAGTCAATCCCATTGGCAGTAAGGGCCACACTTCTGGCCACTGTCTCACCCATGACAACTTGTGTAATTCCAAATCCCATTAAGACGAGAATAGTAAGTCCTGCAGCCCTCTGGGCATTATACAGCGGTTTCTCGTTCATGGACATCAATATTCACTTGATAGATCTAGCCTGGAATGGGACCTGCACCGCCCCCTGGACCACCAAGCGTCGCACAGGGACCTGCAGATGGGGGAATGAATCCTGAAAGACGCAAGAATTCAGGGATTGGTGACTCCTGGTCTGATTCCTGGACAGCACAGAAGGAGCCGACCATAAGACAACTGACAATCAGGAATACGATTAACACCTTTTTCATATTTTCACCTTATAATATCAATAACGGGCACCATAAAAATGTTGTGGTTCAGACTGCGCGGAATCTGGATGTTCTTCTCGCTTCTTTCCCGGTCGGGACAAAACTCCCTTTTGATCATTTTTTTCTTTCTTTCCAGAACAATCAGCGGAGAATCTCCAGTGTTGCTGTTGACAAGAGCTCTTCAGGTGGCTTCCCTCGATTGAAAGCTCATGACTGAAGACTCTGCAACCCGCTATCTATATAAGGGCAGATAGAATAGATGGTATGAGGTCACCCCATGTCACCACGTATTTCTCTGAATCTTCCTGAAAAAGAGCTGTACGATGTTGTAATTGTGGGCGGGGGTCCCGCAGGGCTCAGCGCTGCTCTGTATGCAGCTCGTTTCAACTTAAAGACTATTGTATTGGACAAGAACTCTGCCTCAGGTGCTCTGGGACATGCAGAGTGGATTGAGAACTACCCTGGGATATCAGAGAAGACATCAGGTCAGGCGCTCCTGTCTTTGTTTACAGAGCAGGCAAAGCATTTCGGAGCCTCCATCGTGCAGACTACCGTTGTGGGAGTGAATTTTGATGGAGATGAAAAAGAAGTGATAACAGCTGACGGTTCATACAAGGGGAAGGCAGTCATTATTGCAACAGGTGCCATGGGGAGAACACCAACCATAAAAGGAGAAGCTGGTCTCGCCGGAAGAGGAGTGAGCTACTGCGCAGCATGCGATGCCCCTTTCTTCAAGGGAAAGACAGTGGCTGTAGTGGGTGAACTTGATGAGATTGTGGAGGAGATAGACCCTGTCGCTGCTCTTGCAGATACAGTCTATGTTATTCTGCGAAAAGAAGCACGATCTGAACTCCTGGAAGCCATGGAGAATGTTCGCGTCCTGAATAAGACTGCTGTCACTGAAATTCTGGGAGATACCACAGTGACCCATCTTGTGATTACTGATGAAACTGGGGTACAGAAGACGTTACCTGTTTCCGGTATATTCATATTCCTGCATGGAAGTCAGCCCATTGTGGATTTCTTGTACGATGCAGTAGACATAACTCCTGAGGGATGTATTACTGTCAATCGAGAGGACATGTCAACCTCAGTGAGTGGCGTGTTTGCAGCAGGTGACGTGACCTGTAAGAGGTTCAGGCAGGTGGTCCTCTCTGCATCTGAGGGGTGTACAGCTGCCCTTTCTGCCGAAAAATACATTAACCAACGAAGAAGAGCGAGATCACAGTGGGCGTGACTCATCGATTCTTGTAATTTATCCTGCAGGCGATTTGTTCGTTAGAACGTGTCACATTGCTTATCCTTTCCAGAAATAAGAACTGGATAATTGCCAATCTAGTCCGAAGTCAGAAATTTCTTCCATAATCTTTCCTTTTAATGTGAGCCGTAACCTTTTTATGGTGAAAATATACTACAACATGGGGAACTTATATGAGGGAGTTTAAATCATTGAAGCCGGAAGGTCTCCCTTTTGAATATGTTATGAGTCTTCACGGGGAGGAGCCTCTGGTAACCGTAGAAGAACGGGAACAGAAAATTGTAGTTGCCTATACATTTTCAGGGTTTTTCCTGTCAGACGATTCACGCACCGTCGAGGGCGTCGTCATCCCTTTCAACCAGGTGAATATTCCTCACACCCAGTTTCTGGCAGAGAGCGGCAAACCACTCCTGCCCTCTCTTGGACGGTATGTGCAGATTCCTCGTGGCTGCCGCTACAGCGTAACTGTGGAACCAGAAAATCCAGTCTATTTTGACCATGTCTTGATTCTACCTGCTCAGGAGCTGCTGGTGGACAGCAAGAAGAAGAACCAATTCGAGTATGACAAAGACTTCTACAAGATCGACAGGCTGTATCCTGACACCATTGTGGAGGTGACAGGTCCCCTCTCTATTGATGGCTATCACGCTTTGCTCATCCATGTGAGACCTCTCCAGTACAATCCCGCTCGTAGAAGACTGGTGGGGTTCAGTTCCATTACGGTAACCATCCATCTCAGTCCATCTCCTGGGGAAGGGGAATCTATAGAGACTGCAACAAACAGGAAAGCCTATGAAAATCTCTTTCTAAATCCCCTGCGGAGAATTGCAGGCAGAGGAGAGGTACCTTCTCCTGTGACAAGAGCCCCCCTGGCGGGAAAGGGTCCAGAACTCCTCATTATCTACCACGATCAATTCAGGGACCCTGCAGGTAAGCTGGCCTACTGGAAGACTATGCGGGGACTTTCCACAGAGGCGGTATCATTAGATCGAGTGGGGGCTACTGTGGACGCTGTAAAAGAATATATCCGCAGAAGAAAGAGAGCTGCAGGAGGTCGTCTTCAGTATGTCCTGTTATTTGGGGATATTGAGGTCATCCCTGCAGAGAAAATTACAGGGAGCCCTTCAGGCCACAATATCACTGATTACTACTACAGCACAGAAGAAGATCCAGTCCGCAGCGACCAGTATGTACTGCCCTGGCTTTCAGTGGGACGCATTCCTGTCCAAACTGAAGAGCAGGGACTGGCTGTAGTGGACAGGATAATCTCATATGAGAGAGATCCCCCGGACGACCTTCACTACTATAGAAAGATGGTATTTGCGGCCTACTTCCAGGACAAAGGCAAACGAGATGGCAGAGAAGACAGGGCATACGTTAAGACTATGGAGACTATAGCTTCTCACATTGAAGATCTGGGGGTTGAAGTGGAACGGGTGTATGTCAGTAGCAATCCTGACATGAGAGAGTATGTTGACGGAAGCCCAGTACCCGAGACGGTGAGATCACACATTTTCAATGAGGAGGAAGCCAGTCAAAAACTCATTGAAGCAGTCTCTGAAGGGTGCCTCCTGGTTGGGCACAGAGATCACGGATCCCCCGCAGGATGGGTTCACCCCGCATTTAAGATATCTCACCTTGAATCGATTAGCAGTGACACGCCTTCCATCTTCTACAGCATCAATTGCCTGACGGGCCAGTTTGACCTCAGGAGGCCCAGGGAGTGTTTTGCTGAGAAGCTGCTCTCCATGGACGGAGGTGCCCCATCTCTTATTGCAGCAACCAGGCCTTCCCACACCTGGCTCAATGATGACTTGATGAAAGCACTCTTCGATGCTGTATGGTCGGGGATTATCCCCCGGATTCCAGGATTCACAGCAAACTATACAGTGAAAAACAACAGAATAGGTGATATTCTCAATTATGCCAAGACATATTTGCCCCTGACGTTAAGTGGAGGTCTGCGCTACGTCAAGGATCACTTGGAAATCTACCATGTCATTGGAGATCCATCTCTTGAGATCTGGAAAGAATGTCCCCGGACCAATGCCATACGTACTGACTACCATCAGGGGTACCTGAGAATTAACATGGAGTGTTGCCCTGCAGGTACTGTCCTCACCCTCTGGAATGACAGTGATTTAATCAAGAAACTGACACCCTCTTCAACATATGTTACCGTTTCTTTAAGAAGTGCAGCAGTCTCTGCTGCCAGAGACCACATTATCGTCTGTTTCTGGGCCCCGGGGTATCGATTCCAGAGAATTCAGATTTCCACTCAGGACACGGGTGCACCACCAGCTTCAGGAAGACGTCTATCCAACGATAGTCCCTGAATGGTCACCTGTGAGAACCTTCTCCAGGTCTTTCATGTCTTCGACACCAATTACGACAGTCTTGAGGTTGTTCTGCGAGATAATAGCTGCAGCAACGGGATCAATAACAGATGAAATTCCCGCCTTGAACTCTTCTCTAGAAAAGGATTCCAGCTGGCTGAAACTCATCTTTGAAATCTTCTTTGCGCCTGGATCTCGTGCAGGATCAGCAGTAAAAATACCTCCTACATGAGTCACCTTCACCATGATTTCTGCATTGACCACCTCTGCCAGCAGAGCTGCCACCGTGTCAGTAGTCTGACCGGGCGTAGTCCCACCTAGAATGGGGAGCCCCCGTGCATGGATAGCTTCATGGATGTCTCTCACCAGTTCTGCTCCTCCAATGCAGGTGGCGAGCAGCAGTGCGTTCAACTGCGAGGAGAGTATTCCCAGGGTGTCCAGGACTTCATCTGTGGTGTTGTAGGTTCTGGCTGCGGTAATGTACCTCCGCGCAGTCCTGCCTCCCCCCACTACCAGGAACAGGGAGTGGACTGACCTGGCTTTTTCGACCTGGGCCACCAGGGCTGCAAGGACTCCTTCATCAATTTCTGAAGGTACCAGAACAGAACCGCCAATACGCAGCACCACTTTCATACTCCTGTGTTTCCACAAAAACTATATAAACATAAGCCTTACCCTTAAATCATGAAGAAAAAGACGGAGCAGTATAAATTCAAGAAAATGCTCGATCATCTTTCATCTTATAAAGGGAGACATACTGAGCTTGTCTCTTTGTATGTACCTGCAGGGTATGAAATCCCCAAAGTAGCTCAGCAGATAAGGGATGAACAGGGGACGGCAGTGAATATTAAATCCACCACCACCCGGAAGAATGTGTTGGGTGCACTTGAAAAAGTAGCACAGCATCTCACCCTGTTCAGGGAACCACCTCCCAATGGGCTGGTAATCTTTTGTGGTAATGTTTCAGAGAGAGAAGGTGTTTCTGATATCCAGTTGTTTTCTTTTGAGCCGTTAAAGCCACTGAGTACCCGGATTTATCGATGTGACCAGGAATTTGTGCTGGAACCGTTATATGATATGCTGGAGGCAAAAGAGGTTTACGGGTTATTGATTGTAGAAAGAAATGAAGCTACTGTGGGGTTACTCAAGGGAAAGAGTATCAGTATGGTGGATTACATGACCTCAGGAGTGCCGGGGAAGACCCGTGCAGGAGGTCAGTCAGCTCACCGGTTTGAGAGGCTGAGAGATGCTGCAGACCATGAGTTCAGGAAGAGGATCGCAGAACACGCAAACCGCATCTTTCTGGATGAGAAGAACCTGTCAGGGATCCTGGTAGGAGGTCCTGGACATACCAAGAACAAGTTTATCGAGGGAGAGTTCCTTCATCACGAGCTGCAGAAAAAGGTCATTGGCATTGTGGATACCAGCTACAATGGGGAGTACGGGTTGAGGGAACTGGTGGAGCGTGGAGAAGATATCCTGCAGAATCTGGAAATGACCCATGAGCGAGACCTGGTGCAGCAGTTCCTGAGGCAATTGGTCAATGATGAGCCGGTGACATATGGGGAGAAGGAAGTGCGCTACGCCCTGCAGATAGGTGCTGTGGAGACAGTGTTGCTGTCGGAAGATGTAGATTTATACCGGGTTAAGATAAAATGCGAGGTTTGTAACCATACAGAAGAGGTGACCCTCTCAGGTGAGAAGCTGAGGAAGTTGCGGGAAGGAATTGCAGATTCTAATTGCCCCCAGTGCGGCAACGTGAAACTGGTAATTAAAGAAGAAAAGGAACTGATTGAAGACTTCACTGAAATGGCAGAGGCTACGGGAGCTGAAGTCGAATTGATATCCACTGAGACTGAGGAAGGTTCGCAATTGTTCAAGGC
>JACVGW010000119.1 GCA_018992565.1 Theionarchaea archaeon | reverse complement strand
CTCTATTTCTGCACTGATTCTCTGGGTGATCCCCAACATGCAGTTGGGAGATATTACCCTGATCTTTCATTTAACCAGAAGTATCACCAATGGAGAAAGAGAACAATCTTTCACATGAAATCATGTCATTACTGCAAGTTTGCCATGATCTGTGGCGGAGGATGTGGCCACTACACATATCAAGAAAAAGGGAGGTTGCTCCAGCCAGACTGCACCTTTTCCAAGCAGGCCAGAGAAGTGTACTACCCACTGCTCCTGAAAATGATGGAATCTCTATCAGAATGAATATGTCGCCTCCAGTATGAAGCAGGTCCAGTCCTGGACAGACTTGAGAGCTGTCAGAGTCGGAGTAATTAAAAAAAAGAGAAAGAGGTGTGTTTCAGAGGTCTTCATTCGCTACAGTGACTACCATCTGCCATAACAGCAGCCGCCACCGCAGCCGCAGATGACAGCAGGTCCTGGATTGAAATCCAAGGGTTCCACAGTAGCATCAGTCCACATCTTCTTGTTGAGTCGTACGACTTCCATTGTATCACCTCTGCTGACTCTTCACGCTTCACCTATATATATCTTTTGTCAGGTAAGAATCAGAATTTTTGAACATCCTGCTACAAATAATTCGAACTGCCTCTATCTCACAGTCTGATGTAAGCCGATACAACAGTAGCAACTACATGCTCAGTCTTCTGGGACAATCTTCCGGGCAGAGAGAATAGAAATTACTCGATTCCTTTCATCAAGATACAGGAAAGCTTCCTTCCTCAGCTGTGAGAGTATATCACTAATATCGTCATCAGGAAATCTCTCCTCCACCTGTTCTAAAGACACGACACTGTCACAGAACTTCAGAACGTCAGTTTCAGTCCTGGTGAGGACGTACTTCTTGTCCCCAGTCACCTGGTTATTCTCAATCAATACACTCCCATCCCCGTGTTCCTGCCACGTATACGAAATGGTCTCTGACTGGACCCGTTCCAGCAGTGTCGCCACCTGGTCCCACAGGTTATGATGTATCAAATCCCGTGCCCTGAACCCAAAAAAGTCCCACCTTCCCTCCTCATTGAGGAGGCCCTGCTGACACATCTCATCATACAGGAAGTTGACAACCCATCTCGTTTCCCGTTCCTCTGGAGAAATCTCCTTGAAGTAGGGTGCCCTCTTATACAGTGTCAGCTCAGACAGATGAAGGGGATATTCCCTCAAGAAGAACCGGAGACCCTTTATCTGTTCCATACTCTCCATGACCTCATGCTCTGTCTCCCCCGGGAGGTTACGCAGCACATTCAGCCCATACATCTTCAGCCCATACTCATATGCAACCTTGAGAGCCTGGATATTCTCCAGAAACGAATGCCTCTTATTCATCTTTCTCAAGAGAGAATCTGTCAAGGCTTCAAACCCTATCTGCACACCCATCCTGATCTTGCTCATCATCTGGACAGTCTCTCTGGTCAGTCTCTGTGGAGATATGTCAGCCACCATATCATAGGGGGCTCCTCTGGTATCCACACTGTGAAGAAGCCCTTCCAAAAGGTTCTTGAAATCTCTCTCAGTTTTCCGTCCAATATCTGCGTCCAGGAACACAATCCGGTCAACACCATGAGTCTTGGTTTGATATTCTATCTCCTTGATAGTCTCATCTATTGATCGTTCAAAGTAGGAGATCCCCTTATTTTCGTTGCAGAATTTACATTTGTCCCACCTGCAGGAGCGGGTGGTGAACATGGGGATCTGTGGAGAAATATCCAGATCAAACTGTCTGAGCTGTCTAAAGTAGTCTGTATGGTCTGCAAAGGGGTATTCTCTCACTCTCTCTGTAGTGATATCAGTTATACAGAGGTCACCGCGCTTCCTGTAGATGAGGCGGGGCACTTCATCCATGCCGTCCGTATCCCTGGTAATCAGCTCTCGCAGCGGACATTCACCTTCTCCCCAGATGGCGCAGTCCACGTCCCTGAAGGTCTCCATGGCCTTTACTGCCTCCTCACGTGTATCGAGGCCACCTATAACAATAGTGATATTCGGGTTCAGCTGCTTTAGTCTGCGCCAGATGTAGCAATTCAGAATCCACTGGTAGAACTTGAGGGTGAATCCTGCCATGTCTACATCAGCCATGTCCTCAAGGGCAGTATCTACAAACCCTTTGTAGGACAATCCAACCTGTTCCAATTCTTCTGGAGATGCACAGGAGGTCACGATTGATTGGATCATGGTGGGGCATGCCGGGGCCCTGTAAAAGAACCGTGACAGGTACGCAGTGAGGATAATTGAAGGATCAAAGAGGCTGATGCGGCTCTTCTGGAACCGTGCCAAGATCCCACGCATGGCCTCAAAAATCTCTCGTGGGGGGATATACCAGTATGTATTCGTTACCTCATGGTTGAATGGTGCAAGATACGATTTCAAATATCCGAGAGCTGCATTTGGTGTGGTGTAATCATAGGGAAAATTGGCATGCAGATGGAGCTTCATCATAAAAATCCTCTTCATTCTTGACATATAAAGATATGCAGAAAGATTCGGGCAAAATTCAAAGATATGCAGGTATTAGTATGCCAGGACTATTCCCGCTGCTCTGATACAGCCTCAGAGATCACCCTCCTTCTCTTCTTTCTGTTTGGCTACATGATACAGGTAGGGAACTTCACAGTTCAACGAGAATTTCACATTTTCGCAGTACGGACTGTAGATAGAATGTGTTTCTGTATACGCTTTGTAGGCGCAGCCGCCTCCACAGAAAAATGCCAGGTTGCATTCTGTGCATTCAGGAATGGCAAATACTGTCCTGTTGCGCCAGTGAGAGTACGTGTCATTGAAGCGGAGTGCAGGTATGTATTTACCAATGACATGCTCCGGATGTCCGACAGCTTCACCACATGCATAGATATCTCCAAGAGGATCATAGAAGAGGAGTGTGGTATGAGCATTACACGCCCAGAAGCGGTGGTGGAATTCTTCTCCAAGTAGAAGGTGACCCAGGAGAAAATTGAGCCCCTTGAAGGTATCAGAGAACACAGTCATTCTCTCATCTTTGAAGAACAGGTCAATAATCTTCCGGGGAACGTCCTCCAGTGGGATGACAGAAGGGTACTCCACACATTCAGACGCATAGACACTGGTTATGCTGGCCTTCACCTTTGAGGACCATCCCTTTTCTATGTAGAACTGTGCAAGTTCTGGAATAGAATCGATATTTTCATAGTCGACGTTGATTCTGATTCTTATTGGAATGTCATGCTCCAGGGCCAGGTCAATGCCTTTCACAATATCATCAAACGTCCCCCCTTTTCTGAATCGTCTTTGATCATGCACGTTCCTGGGACCATCGAGAGTTATTTGAACCTCCTTGACATCGAATTCAGATAGCAAAGGGACAAAATGATAGAAATCAGCCCCATTAGTTATTGCTCTAAATGAATACCCGTTATAATCACCTTTTCTGAGGATGTACTCTATAATAGAGATATTCCTCACTTGAAGAGGTTCTCCACCATATAGTTCTATGCATTTTTCTTCAGTTTCAGAATCCAGAAAAAGAATGGCCTTAAAGAGCGAATCTACAGTCTGTTCATCCATTACCATGTGGAGGTTTGCTCGCTTGCGATATACGTGCTTCTGAAAGCAGTAGGGACACGTCAGATTGCAGTGGTAGGTGGGGATGATGAGGTGGTGGTTCTTCTTGCAGGCCTCTGAGTGCAGTTCTTGTGCATAGAGCTTCAAGTATTCAAAAAGATCATCTTCTTCTCCCTCTTCTACCAGGTGTCCTCTTGATTTGAGAATACGAAGGACCTCATAGGTTGCATCACTTGATTCAGAGTCCAGCAGATTCTTGGTTTCTGAATCGATGATGTCAGCCAGGCCGGAATAAGGGTTAATAAGGAGGTATTTTTCACTAGGTAACTCAACAGTAATTCTTTTTTTCAAGGCACGCATGCAATCTCCTCATAGAGGCTCATCCTTCAGGATAATGAAATTGAGCTTTATCCACTGTTTCAGAAGTAATTTAAATTTGGCAAGAGGCATCTTTTGTGTGATTAATCCCTTCGATTTGAGGATGGAAAAAATATCTTCCACTGCGGTTTTACCATTACACAACTTCCACATTTCAGCTGCTTCAGTGGGAATTGGAAGAGCGACTCCTGTAGAGTTGTTCATCGCCACCACCTGGCCTTCCACCTCATTCCAGATGATTGTGTCATTCCAGCAGGCATAGTCCTGGAGTGGGATCTCACGTACCGAATAGAGGTGAGGAGTACTTTCACATGTTAAGAACCCCCGTTCTTGTAACATCAATACTATGGTTTCCACACTTTCCTGGATTCTTTCTGGTTCGCCCTGGTATTCTTCCAGTAACTGGGCCACAATGTCGTCAACCGTTCTTGTACCATCGCATAGATCCCACACATCTTTCCCTGTTGCATTCAGTTTGATCCCTTCGCTTTCCTGCGAGGGCGAAGAATCAGGTGCCAGAACTCTGAGAATGGCCAGAGAAGTGCCAAAGGGCTGCCAGACACAGGCTTCAGACCAGCGAACATACCTTCCCTTCAGATCTTCCATACAGAGGCAGCCCCTTTCAAATATATAAATGTATAGATTGAGAACCCGGATCAGTCATTATCATTGTCTTCTTCGTGCTGCAATCTTCAGGAAATCCTTAACAAGAAGCACAGCAATTGCTGGTACATGATATTTCCTTTTAAGCTCTCACTTTTTCATGGTTCTGAGACGGTCAAGGGCTTCGCGATATTTTCCTCCCTGTTCAGCCTGCTTTTCCAGCTTTTCACAGGGGAAGTCGTTGCATTCATGACAGCTCTTGAACCCCTTCTCATCAACACAGCACACCAGAATTGGACACTCTGGTGACCAGTGAACAGAGCGATCGCCACGACATCCTTTGCAATACATTTTGCGGCTGATTATTTCTTCAACACCCTCACTCTCCTTAATCCATCCCTGTGCTCTAAACCATTTCACCATGCGTTCACGTGCGTCTGAGTCAAATGGTACCCTCCTGATGTCGCAGGATTCACAATCCAATCCACAGACAGCAATCATCTCTTTGCATGTCATGACTCCTCTTTAAACCCTTCAATTAAAAACCCTGTCACTGTACCTGGAAAATGAATATTCACTTCACGAAAGACACTCCTGGGACACCACTGGGAACATACACAACCCCTTGATTTTGAGGCACAGTCTATTATGATATCCAACCCATTGCTGTCTTGATGAATTGGAAACTCTCATCTTTAATTATCCACCGAGTTTCGAATATTCTCATGAACCTCTTCACTTACAGCAGTGTATTACCTGCTCCATGGGATATTCGATCCCGCGGGCCCTGACCTCTGAGGAATACTTCTCAAAGAACTCAGGTTTTAGAACCCACTCTTCTAAGTGGCAGAAAGCTGCATCACCGGTGAACTTCAGGCTATCAGAAAAATACGTCACAGAGATCTGGCGAAACCCTGCAGAGTGAACCATTCCTGCCAGTTCATCTGCAGGCGGGGAAAACCATTCGTGATCAAATAAAGGATCAGCAGAATAACTGTCAGCCAATAAGACCAGCTCCTGAGCCCTGGTTTCTGGATAAGGACTCAAGCATCCGTGAATAAAAGTCCCCCCTTTTCTCAGAATCCTGTAGAACTCATTGAGTGTCACCTGGGTATCATTCCTGGAGAGGTCACAGAGTAATTCATTACTGATAACAAGGTCCACAGATTCTGTATGGAGACTCATGGTTCTCACGTCTCCTCTGATTACTCTCATCTGTGACACTGCTCCTGTTAAAGCACTGAGACTTTCCTCATAGACGCCCGAAAACAAATCATAGCCTACAACTACATGATCTGGCAAGAGCGAAAGAAGATGACAGGTTAAAGCACCGTCACCACACCCTGCTTCCAGAATGATGGCATTCTCTGGGATTTCCACAAGTGCTATCATGAATCTGGCTAACCGGGAATAGTACTTGCGCAATGCGGGACAAATCCCCTCTCTCTCAGTGATAATCATGAGAAGCCGGGAACATGTACCTATATGAGGGTTTCCATGACGTTAAGCCATGCCGTATTCTGACCTCAAATGAGAAAGAGAAAAAAAGGAGCTGAAAAATCGTTTCTCCTACATGTACTATTCGTTCATGCTCTGCAAGCCATATTTGCATTTTCCTCCGCCAGTTGGCGTTATGCCCAGGTTGAAGCAGTAGAATCCATACTCTGGCCCGTCTCCATTGATACATGACCCGAGAGGAGCTGGGTTCCCTTCAATCCCATCTGAGATCAATGCTGCATACATGGTGTCACCTCCGTCATAGAGATTCTAAACGTCTCTTTATAGCATGGCTTATAAATTTTTGGGTTTAGTCCAAATCAAGTGATAGAAATGTATTTTCTGTCTTTGTTGAGAACAAGAGGTATCTTAAAATCTTACTCTGAAGGGTGCTATTCAGTAGAAAATCGCCGCTTCCTGAGGACTGTAATGTACTGGGGAGGTATGTAGTCTGCCACGTAGACTACATTGCTGGCCTTCTGAATGGAGATACCATCTTCCAGTGCTTTTCTGGTATTTATTTCCAGGACTACAGGGGTTTCGCAGTGTCGTTTCCCCACGTCCAATGCTGTCTCAATGCTTGGTGAGAGGTGGACTTTCTGTCTGGTCTTGGGTTTCAGTCCTTCTTTCAGGATGCTCGAAGCTGCCTTCTCTGTTGTTCCATGATACAAGGTCAGAGCACATGCAGGAGATAGATCCAGTGAAACTG